>JBOIAZ010000043.1:0-29610 GCA_050739175.1 Gammaproteobacteria bacterium | reverse complement strand
CTGGCGATTTATTGCGCAACCGCATCAAGATCCGTTCCATGAACTTCATGCGCGGGCGCACGTTCCTGAACCGCTACATCATCGTGGACGAGGCCCAGAATCTCACGCCCAAGCAGTTGAAAGCCCTGGTAACCCGCGCCGGTCCGGGCACCAAGATGGTCTGCATCGGCAATATTTCCCAGATTGACACGCCATATCTCACCGAAACCACCTCCGGCCTGACCTTCGTGGTGGACCGCTTCAAGGATTGGGCGCATTCCGGCCACATCACCTTGCTGCGGGGCGAACGCTCGCGGCTGGCGGACTACGCCTCCGAGATTCTGTAAGCCGCAGCTTGGACCGCGGGTACTGACAAGCCCGCGGGCTTGTGCTTAAATCTTGCGGGCCGAATCGCCTTACCCCACGAGGAGCCGCCGATGAAATGCCAGTTGGTTTACAAATGGACCTTGACTGCATGCGCAATCACAATTGCGGCTTCCCTGCCGGGTCTGGCCCGGGCATCCAACTTTCAATTGACCGAACAAAGTGTCACCAGCCTGGGCAGCGCGCATGCCGCCGGCGCCGCCTACGCCAGTGATGCCTCCACGATCTGGTACAACCCAGCGGGCCTGACGCGCCTCACCACTCCGGAACTGGATGCCGGCCTGAGCCTGATTCGCGTCGGCTTCAACTTCACGCCTACCACGGCGGTGGACGCGGCCGGTCAACCGCTCACCGGCAACAACGGCGGCAACCCCGGAAAGCTCGGCGGCGTGCCGTTCATCTATTACTCAACGCCGATCAACGACAAGCTGGCGTTCGGCATCGGCTTTGGCGTGCCTTTCGGCCTGGCTACCAGTTACAAGGCCAATTCGATTTTCCGTTATCAGGCGATTTACACCTCGGTGCAGGTGTTGAATTTGAATCCCACCCTGGCGTACAAGTTCAGCGACAACTGGTCAGCGGGCTTCGGCGTGGATGTTCAGAAAATGGACGTGAAGCTCACCAACGACGTGGACTTCGGCGCCGTGTGCTTCGCCCAGGTCAATCCGGTGAACTGCACCGCCATGGGCCTGGTGCCGCAGGGGCATGATGGCTTCTTCCAGGGCACCGCGAGCAACACGCATGTCGGCTTCAACTTCGGCGTGTTGTGGCAGGATGACACCACGCGCGTGGGCTTCGCCTACCGCTCGCGCGTCAAACACAACCTCACGGGCAGCGCCAGTTTCACCAACGTGCCGGCGTTGTTTTCCAGCCAGGGGCTGTTCCAGAACCAGGGAATCAGCGCCGCGTTCACCACGCCGCAAATCGTGTCCTTAAGCCTGTACCAGCAGCTCGATGACAAATGGTCCTTGATGGCCGACTGGAGCTATACCGGCTGGAGCAGCTTCCAGAATCTGACCATCAACTTCTCCGATCCGAACATGCCCTCCACCACCGTGCAGGAGGGCCTCAGCAACAGCAATCGCTTCGCGGTGGGCGCCAACTATCAGTTCAACGATCAGTGGACTTTCCGTGGGGGCGTGGCGCTGGACAAATCACCGGTGCCGAACCCGAGCGCGCCCTGCAATACCGCCACGCCGCCGGCATTCGCCACCTGCAACAATTCGGTATATGCGAGCCGCACCGCACGCCTGCCGGACGCCGACCGCAAATGGGTAGCAGTCGGCGCCAGCTGGAAGGTTTCGGACCACAGCCAGTGGGACATCGGTTACGCGCACCTGTTCATCAACAGCCGCGTGCCCTTCAGCCAGCTGAACGGCAGCAGCGGTGACTACATCAGCGGCCAGTTCAAAGGCGACGCTGACATTCTCGGCATTCAGTACATTTACAAGTTCTGAGACGCGCCGCTCCCGCCGCCCGCTCCCGATTGCGGGAGCCGGGTCGGTCTTCGCCGGCACCTTTCCTGGCCGCCGCGGTCGAATTCGTTGTCCAGCAAAACCGGCGGCTCTGCGTCAACCGTCGTGCCATAATGGAGTTGGCTGTATCAGGCCCGCCGCTGACGGGCAGCTTGCCATTACCGCATGCGTAAATTTCTCACTGTGGCGTTTCTGGCGACGGCCATCGTCGCATTCCCGATTCTTGCACTCAGCCGCCCCGCCGACTTGGGACCCGGTCCGCGGACATTACCCAGCCCACAACCCCCGGTACCTTCCACTCCGCCGCCCGGCAGTGCGAGCTCGGCCGCCCGGGCTTGGGCGAGCACCGAATCACGCAGTGATTTCAACCTCCCGCAGATTGGCATGGCCGGTGCCAACGTACTGTCGCCGCAGCAGGAATACCAGATCGGTGTGGAGATCATGAACCAGGCGCGCAGCGAGGGTGCGATCCTGGATGATCCGCTGGTGCATGAATACATTGACAACCTGGGGCATGATCTTTCCTCGCACAGCGACGATCCGACCCTGCACTTCGAATACTTCGTGCTCAATGACCCGGAAATCAACGCCCTGACCCTGCCCGGCGGCTTCATCGGCGTGAACAGCGGTTTGATTCTGGCCACCGACAATGAAGATGAACTGGCGGGAGTCATGGCGCATGAAACCAGCCACGTGACCCAGCGGCACATCGCGCGCACGCTGGAAGATCAGAGCAACCGCAGCCTGCTGAATATTGCCACCATGCTGGGCGCGATTCTGGTGGCCGCCAATTCCGGTAACCCGGATGTGGCCTACGGCGCCATTGCCACAGCCCAGGGCGCGATCATTCAGCATCAGATCACCTTCACGCGCTCGCAGGAAGAAGAAGCGGACCGCGTGGGCATTCAGACCCTGGCGCGCGCCGGATTCCCACCCCAGGGGATGATCGAGTTTTTCCAGAAGATGATGCGCAGCTCGGCGCTCAACGGCTACGACTACATTCCCGAATTCCTGCTCGATCACCCGCAGGACGCTACCCGCATGGCGTATCTCATGGAGCGCGCCGCAGACCTGCACGTGCCGCCGCGCCCCAACAGCCGCAGTTACGCCATCATGAAAGCGCGTGTGCGCGTCCTGGAAAGCAATGATCCGGAGAACCTGGTGGCCTTTTTCAACGGTGCCATCGGCAGCCGCCACGGATGGGATCAGGATGCGGCCCGCTATGGTCTCGCGCTCACCGATGTGCGCATCAATCGCGGCGCCGAGGCCGTCACACTGTTGCAGCAGCTGTGTGACAAATACGACGACGTTGTGGCCTTCCGCACCGGCTTGGCGGACGCGCAGATGGCAGCGGGCGATATAGCGACGGCCAAGGCCACTTACCAGCGGGCCATGCAGCTGTTCCCCGACAGCCTGCCGCTCACCTTGAGCTATGCGCGCGATCTCATCGAAGCCAACCAGCCGCGCAACGCCATCAATCTGCTGATTTCGCTGTCGGTGCAGACCAACAACAAACCCGACGTGCTGCGGATGCTCGCCAAGGCGTACGAGCATGCCGGCAACAGTGCCGAATCGCACTACTACATGTCCGAGTACTACTACGCCACCGGCCTGCCCGCCGCCGCCGCCGATCAACTGCACATCGCATTGGCGACACCCGGCATAGACGGCATGCAGCGCCAGCGCTATCAGGCGCGTTTGGAGCGCCTACAGGCGTGGGCCAAGATCAACCGGCGGTCGCTCAAGCCCGCAAATGACCCCAACACACCCGACTCCTGAGCGCGGGCCCGGGCGTGCCGAGCTGTTAGGATAGGCGCCGACACCGTTTGGAGTATCCATGCACAAGAGCTGTTACCGCCGCAGGCGGCTCGGCCCACGGCTGTGCCTCGCTGTGGCCCTGGCGCTGCTCGCGGCCTGTGCCTCGGTGCCCCCGGACTACACCACGCAGGTCAAGGATCCCTGGGGAAAGCTCAACCGCATTACTTACGCGTTCAACGACAAGCTCGACAAAGCCGTGGCCAGACCGGTCGCCAAACAATACGTGCGCGCGGTACCGCTGCCGACGCGCAACGGCATCCACAATTTCCTCGGCAACCTAGGCGAGCCGGTCACCATCCTCAATGACCTGCTGCAGGGTCAGATCAGCCAAACCTTCAAGGACAGCGCAAGATTCGTGATCAACTCCACGGTGGGCCTGGCGGGCTGGTTCAACGTCGCCAGGCATCTGCACCTGCCGCAACACGATGCGGACCTGGGCGAAACCCTGGCGCATTGGGGAGTGCCAGCCGGGCCGTATGTGGTGATTCCGTTTCTCGGGCCGAGCGACCTGCGCGACGGTTTAAGCCTGTATCCGGATTACCACGCCAACCCGCTCACCAACAACATGCAAGCGCGTTACCGCAATGCCGGCACGCTCACCAACGCCATCGACACGCGTGCCGGGTTGCTGGATCTCAACAGCACGCTCGACAGCGCCTTCGATCCCTACGCCTTCGTGCGCGACGCCTGGATCCAGCATCGGCGCTTCCAGCTGTATAACGGCAATCCGCCCGCCCAGTTTCCCGATTTCCCCGATCTGCCTCCGGACGATTCCGATCAAGGAACCGCGCCCGCCGCCGGCACCTTGACCGCACCGCCCGCGGCCAGCACCCAGGAGCCGACAGCCAAGCCTCCGGCCTCGCCCGAATCGTCAAATCCGACAAACAAAAATGGCGGGTGAATCCCGCCATGTGTTGCACGTGATTGTGGTTCGTAGTTTCAGACGATCACGGGCAGCATGTTTTCCACGTCGCTGATGCGCGCAATCGCCATGACCTGCTCCGGCACCTGCAAAAAGTTCAGCATGCACTTGCTGCGGCGAGCGCGGCCTACCCATTCAATCAACAGCGCAACCCCGGCGCTGTCGGTGGCCGTCACACCCGACAGGTCCAGCTTGAGCGCATGATAGTCGGTAAACAATTTCTGGCTGGCGTCCAGCGCCGCAGCGACTGTGTCGAAGCCCAGCCGGCCTTCCACCCGAAACCGCCCGCCGCCCAGGTCCTCAAACTGCACCGCTGCGGCCATCAGGAGCCGCCGGTCTTGGGAGGTGGTTTCGCAGCGTCGGCATTCAAGCGCGCAATCAGGGCGTCCAGGCCTTTCTGCTGGATTTCGGGACCGAACTGATTGCGATAATTGAGCACATAGGAAACGCCCTCGATACTCACGTCAAATGCTTTCCAGCCCTGCGGGGTGCGCACCATGGCGTAATCCACTTGCACCGGCGGGGCGTTCGGGCGCAATACCTGCGTGCGTACCATGGCGCGGGTATCTTCGGCACTGCCGCGCCACGGGTCCACTTTGAGGTTGCGTGCGGAATAATTGCCGTGCAGCAATCCATTCGCGTAGCCGTTCACCAGAAAACGGTAGAAAGCATCCTCGAAGGCCTTGCGCTGCGCGGGCGTGGCCGAGCGCCAATACAGTCCCAGCACCAGTCGCGAAGCGTAATCAAAATCAAAATGCGGCAATAACAGCTTGCCCACCAGCGCATAGAGCTTGGCGGGATCCCGGGACAGTACAGCCCGGTTGCTGTTGACTTCCGTGAGAATCGCCTGGGCGGTTTGCTGTATGACCTGATTGGGCGGCAGCATCACCGCAGCACTGGAATTCGCCGCCTGCGCCATGGCCGGCAGGCACAGGCTCAGCGTCAGTATGCATACACCGAGACGGGTTACACGCATCATGGCTTGCCTCCCGACGAAGCCTTGTTGAACAGGAACTGGCCGATCAGGTTTTCCAGGATAATGGCTGGCTGCGTCAACTGTATATTACTGCCCTTTTTGAGAAAGGATTCCGAGCCCCCGGGGCTCAGTCCGATGTACTGCTCGCCCAGCAGGCCGGAAGTGAGAATGGCGGCCGTGGAATCGTCGGGAATCTCATTGAACTTGCTGCCGATACGCATGGTGACCACCGCGTTGAAGTTCCGCGGATCCAGGCGAATCGCGGTCACCCGACCCACGTCAACGCCCGCCATGGTCACTGGCGCGCGCACCTTGAGTCCGCCGACATTCGTGAAAGTCGCGGTTACCTCGTAGCCGCCGGTGTCACCGTAGGCCTTGATATTGGTGGTCTGCGTGGCCAGGAAAAACAACGCGAGAAAACCCAGGATTATAAAAAAACCCGTGCTGATTTCGATGCTGCGTGTTTGACGCATGGTTATACTCCGTGAATCATGAATGCCGTGAGCAGATAATCCAGGACCAGCACCGCCAGCGCGCTGTTAACCACGGTGCGCGTGGTCGCGCGGCTCACACCTTCGGCGGTGGGGTGCGAATAATACCCCTCATATACGGCGAGCAGGCTGCACGCACCGCCGAACACGATGCTCTTGATGAAACCGCCAACGACGTCGTCCCATACGTCCACGTTGACGCGCATCTGCGACCAGAATGCGCCCGAGTCCACGCCCATGAAGGACACGCCAATAACGAAGCCGCCAAGAATGCCGACAGCGCTGAAAATCATGGTGAGCAGCGGCACTGAAACCGCGCCCGCCAGGAAGCGCGGCACCACTACGCGCCGCACCGGATCCACCGCCATCATTTCCATGCCGGCAATCTGCTCGGTAGCGCGCATCAGTCCGATTTCTGAAGTGAGCGCGGTGCCGGCGCGCCCCGCGAACAGCAGCGCAGTCACCACCGGCGCCAGCTCGCGCAGCAGCGACAGCGCTACCAGCGTACCGAGTGCCGAAGTTGCGGCAAATTTCGACAGGGTGTTGTAACCCTGCAGGCCCATCACCATACCGACGAAAAACCCGGATACCATGATGAGCACCAGCGACATGGCGCCCACCGAATAGATCTGCTGCCAGATGATGCGCCAGCGCAGCAATGCCGCCGGCGTGTAGCGCAGAATGCGGAACAGGAACAGCCAGCAGGCGCCCAGCCCCTGCAGGAAGCCCAGCAGAATGTAGTACACCTCGCGGAGCAGCCTCATCAGTTGCGCTCCTCGCCGAGCAGTTGTGCGGCATAATCCGGTGCCGGATAGTGAAACGGTACCGGCCCATCCGCCAGACCCTTCATGAACTGCCGCACCCAGGCGGACTTGTTCTGTTCCAGCTCCCGCGGCGTGCCATAGGCAACCACCTTGCCGTTGGAAATCAGATAACTCTGATCGGACACCGCGCTGACCTCGTCCACGTCGTGCGACACGATGATGCTGGTGAGTTCCAGGCTGTCATTGAGGCGCCGGATCAGGCGCACAATTACGCCCATGGAGATGGGATCGAGGCCCGCAAACGGCTCGTCGTAAAAGATGATCTTGGGATCCATGGCGATGGCGCGCGCCAGGGCCACACGTCGCGCCATGCCGCCCGAAAGTTCCCCCGGCATGAGTTCAGCAGCGCCGCGCAGGCCTACCGCCTGCAATTTCATGAGCACGATGTGACGGATCAGGCTTTCCGGCAGGTGCGTGTGCTCACGCAGCGGAAAGGCCACGTTCTCGTACACCGTGCTGTCGGTAAACAGTGCGCCGTTCTGGAATAAAAACCCCATCTGCTTGCGCAGTTCGTAGAGCTCGTCGGCGGCAAGGCGCGCCATGTTCTTCCCTTCCACCAGCACGCGGCCGCGGTCGGCCAGCACCTGGCCGGTCATGATGCGCAGCAACGTGGTTTTGCCGGTCCCGGAAGGCCCCATGATGGCCGTGACCTTGCCGCGCTGAATGCTGATGTTCAGCCGGTCAAAGATGGCTTTTTCGCCGACCCGGTAGCGCAGGCCGGTGATCTCCACCACATTGTTGTCGTCGCGTTCAGCGCTCGCCATGAGCCGGTCCCTTCTTGCCGGGTGTCCCAAGATTTCAGCATTAGACTAGACGGTCTAGTCTAAAACTTCCGCAGACCCTGAATCAAATGTCCGGTGCCTTTGCCGTGGAATCAGGCGGTCATAGGTATAAAACGACCCAAAATGCATGCCGTGGACCCCACTCCAGCGCGCCACCGGTCGTCAGGCCGCTTTTTCCATGCGAGGCGTATAGGCACCCGCACATGCCGCACTGTTCAGCTCGGCGCGACGGGAAAAGGCCTTTTGACTTGCGGCTACATTGACCGCCTGCCCTTTCCAGGCTTCCAACGCTGGGGTTTGCAGCGCCCGTGCGTAAGAAAAGCTCAGTCTCCACGGTGCCGGCCCTTGTGCGTTCATGGCGCTCAAATGCGCAGTGGCAAGCTCCGCACTCTGTCCGCCGGACAAGAACATGATGCCGGGGACCGCGGCCGGCACCCGCAACCTGAGTACCCGCAGGGTCTCGACTGCAACTTGCCCAACGCCCACCTGCTGCGGGCACTGCATGCCGCTGAGCACCATGTTAGGTTTGAGGATCATGCCCTCGAGAGCAATGCGGTGAATATCGAGTTCATCAAACACAGCCTTGAGCGTCGCCAGCGTCACCTTCGCGCAGCGCTCCATGGTGTGAGCACCGTCCATGAGCACTTCAGGTTCCACGATTGGCACCAAGCCGGCTTCCTGACAGAGCGCCGCATAACGCGCGAGTGCCTGGGCATTGGCGCGCAGGCAATAATCCGTGGGACTGCCCTCGCCAATCTCGATGACGGCGCGCCATTTGGCGAAGCGCGCGCCCAGCGTGTAGTACTCCTGGAGCCGCTCGCGCAGCCCATCCAGGCCCTCCGTAATCTTTTCCTTCGGGCTGCCCGCCAAAGGCTTGGCGCCCTTATCCACCTTGATACCCGGCACGATGCCCAGTTTCGCCAGATACTCGGCAAATGGCATCCCCGCACTGGTTTTCTGGCGGATCGTCTCGTCATACATAATCACGCCACTGATGAATTTCTCCACACCGGGAGTGGTAAACAGCATCTCCCGATAGGTACGCCGGATTTCCTCGGTGGATGTCACGCCCACGGACTTGAAGCGTTTCTCGATGGTACCCGCACTCTCGTCGGCCGCGAGCAGCCCGCGATGGTCTGCGGTCATCCGTCCGGCTGTCCTTTGTAATTCCTTCAGATTCATGGATCTGCCACCTCTGTTGCACAATTCACATTAAGCCAAGCTTCCGTGCGGCTTATGTTCGGATGGGCGTGCAATACGGGCGCAATTTTACCAGACACTGGAATCGCGCACAGCCCGCAGCAGTCCATGCATCAAAGGCGCGCGATTCCCCAAAGTTTTGACTGCCTTCCCGAGCTACACGGCCATTTTGCACGCGGCGCCTGCTCGGTCCCTCCCCATCAAGGCACTAAACGGGCACCTGCTGCACAGCGTGCGAAGCGCCAGCCATCCGCGCGTGCACCGTGAAATCAGACATCCACCGCATACAGCGCGGTGAGCTGCAATTTGTTTTCCGGGGAATCCGGGATGCGCGCGCCGTCCGGGATCGTGTTCCCGATCCAGGCACGATGCATTTATCTGGCAAAGCGAAGTTTCCGGCGCAGCATGATGTCAAATCCCCGCACGCAATACCTGTCGCGTATAAATGGCCGCGCAAGCATGAATGGCTTGGCAACGCATTCATGGCAATGCCAGTGCGTCGAAAATTGGTGGGCCGTGGGCGATTCGAACGCCCGACCAACTGGTTAAAAGCCAGCTGCTCTACCGGCTGAGCTAACGGCCCAGATTCAGCCTCCGCACACAGCGCCATCCCTGGCGGGCCCCCGGCTCGGCATCGTGCCTCGCGTTCGGCCGGATCGAAATGCCACAGGCATTTCGATTAATGCACCGGCCTCACCCGGCTGAGCTAACGGCCCAGAAAATGCAGACGATACCGTGCCGGGCGCGCATGATAACGGACGCCGTAATCCCGGCCAAGCTCAACGGTAACGCGTCGGGTCCGGAATGCCGGCACCGCGAAAGCCGGCAAGCCGCAAGCGACAACTGTCGCAGCGCCCGCAGGCACGACCTGCCGCGTCTGCCTGATAACAGGAAATCGTGAGCGCGTAATCCACACCCAGTGCGCTGCCGCGATGGATAATCTCGGCCTTGGACAGCTGCATCAGTGGTGCATGGATGCTGAATGCCCGGCCTTCTGCGCCTGCGCGCGTGGCCAAGTTCGCCAACCGCCCGAATTCGGCGATGAATTCCGGACGGCAATCTGGATAGCCGGAATAATCCACGGCATTGACCCCGATGAAGATGTCCTGAGCGCCGAGCACCTCCGCCCAACCGAGCGCCACCGCCAGAAACACGGTGTTGCGCGCCGGCACATAAGTCACAGGTATCCCCGCAGTGGGCTGGTCGGGCACGTCAATCCGCGGATCAGTCAATGCCGACCCGCCGATCGCGGACAAATCCAGGGTCAAGGTCTTGTGCTCGACTGCGCCCAGTGCTCGCGCCACCCGCGCGGCCGCCTTGAGTTCAATGCGGTGTTTCTGGCCATAGGCAATGCTGAGTGCGTGGCAGGCATAAGCTTCGCTGCGTGCAATCGCCAGAACCGTGGCGGAATCCAGTCCGCCGGACAGCAGCACCACGGCAGGCTTTGGGGTTTGCGCCATCAGCGACCGGGCACGTCGCCCCAGATGAATTTATGCAGTTGCAGCTGCAGACGTACCGGCAGCCGGTCGGCGAGAATCCACTCGGCCAGGGGCCGCACCGCAAGCTGGGTATAACTCGGCGAGAACAGCACCTGGCAACGTTCGCTTAAACGCAATTCCTCAAGCTTGCGCTTCGACCATTCATAATCGGTGCGGTCGCAAATCACGAATTTCACCTGATCCCGCGCGCGCAGCAGCGTCACGTTGTCGTAAAGGTTGCGCGTACATTCCCCCGAACCGGGGGTTTTCAGGTCCATGACGCGCACCACGCGGGCATCAACGTCAGCAATCGACACGGCACCGCTGGTTTCGATGGACACCCTGTAGCCGGCATCGCAAAGCCGTGTGAGCAATCCCAGGCAATTCGGCTGGGCCAACGGTTCCCCGCCGGTGACCGTCACATACTCCGGCCGGTATTGCGCCACATCTTTCAGGATCGCATCGAAGCTGCGCCACTCACCGCCGTGGAACGCATAGGCGGTATCGCAGTACTGGCAACGCAGCGGGCAACCGGTGAGCCTGACGAACACCGTCGGCCAGCCGACGCTGTCCGCTTCGCCCTGGATGGAATGGAAAATCTCGGTGATGCGCAAACGCTCGGCCGCCGGCAGATCGCCGCGGCGCACACTTGACGGCTGCATGGGAACGGAACTCAGCGTCAGTGACCCTCTTGGCGCATGCGATCCAGGCGCTGGCGCGCAAGTTTCGCTGCGCTGCTTTTTGGGTACTGCCGCAGGACGTCTTGCAGGGTTTTACGCGCGGCGCTGAATTTACCGAGTTCATATTGCGAATACCCGAGCTTGAGCAGCGCATCCGGCGCCTTGTTGGAACCCGGATAGCCCTGCACCACGGCCTGATAATTCACCACGGCACCCTGGAAATCGCTCGTCTGATAATGCGCTTCGCCCATCCAGAACTCCGCGTTCGGCACCAGCGGACTCTGCGGATACCGCTGGATGAAATTGGTGAATCCATTGATGGCATCCTGGTAGCGGCCCTGCTTCAGCAGGTTGAAATTCCGCTGATAGGCCGCCTGATCCCCGCCGGCCGTCGCGGCCGCGGATTCCGTGCCCGCAGTCGGTACCACCGTGGCACTGCTCGCGGCGGCCGCACCGGTTCCCACGCTCAGTTCGAGCTTCTGCAGGCGCTTGTCGAGATCCGAATACAAATCCCGCTGTTGTTTGACGCTGAGCTGCTGGTCGTGTTGCAGCACCTGGATATCGCCGCGCAGCTCGTTCACCTGCTGCTGCAGGCTTTCCTGGTTCTGCGACAGATTCACCAGGCTCTGATTGTTGAATATCTGATCGAGCCGGCCAACGCGTGTCTCCAGCTGCTGCTGGCGCGCCAGCAGTTGCTGCTGCTGGATGTACACCGGATCGTCCGGCCGCACCGTCATGCATCCGGCCACCAGCACGGCCAGCAGCGCAACCACGCCGCCGCGAATGCAATGCGTTTTCATTGGGTCAGGTACACCAGCACCGCCCGCCGGTTCAGGTGCCAGCAGGCTTCGTCGTGCTCATGGCACACGGCATGCGCTTCGCCATAACTCACGGTGTTCAACTGGTTGGGATTGACGCCCTGGAACAGCAGGAAGCGGCGCACGGACTGTGCGCGCCGGTCGCCGAGGGCAATGTTGTATTCCCAGGTACCGCGCTCGTCGGTATAGCCCTCGATCCGCACCCTGGCTTCGGGGTGCGCCATCAGGTATTTGGCGTGCGCCGTCAGCAGATCCAGAAAATCGGGTTTGATGTTGCTCTTGTCAAAATCGAAATACACGGTCTTCTGGTAAAGAATGTTATTCGGGTCGTCCAGCGGACTGAGCGTGGTTTGCGGCGGAGCAGCGGCGGTCGTGGTGGTGGGTGCGGTGGCGGCAGGCGGCGTGGTAACCGCAGCCGGCGCCGTAACCGGCTTCACGGTCTTGGCACAACCCGCAATGAAAAGCGCCAGTGCCAACATCACGGAACCGTAACGTAGAGTCTTCATGAATCGCTCCTCTGGAGAACCAGGTTGAAAATTGCCGAAGCGGGCGCCACGCAGCGCTATTGTGACAGGAATGGCCCCCAAACGGGAGCATGCACACTTACCCCGGATTTGGATTCCGACAGGCGCTCACGCACTTGGCCATCCACGGATACTTCCGCAAGAACCCCGCGGCCACCGTAACTGGCCTCATAAATAATCATGCTGCCGTTGGGCGCAAAGCTCGGCGACTTGTCCAAATCGCCGTCCGTGAGCGTCAACAGCGCGCCGCTGTTGAGATTCATGACCGCAATATGCAAACGGCCATTTTCGCGGTGCACCATGACCAGCGTCTGGCCGTCGGGTGAAACGCTCGCGCGCGCGTTATAGCTGCCGTCAAAGGTGATGCGCTGCGGCGTGCCGCCGCTCAAACTCACCTTGTAAATCTGCGGACTGCCGCCGCGGTCGGAAGTGAAGTACAGGCTCTGACCGTCCGGCGACCAGGCCGGCTCGGTGTCAATGGCCGCGGAAGTGGTGATGCGGCGTAGCGTGCGGCTGGCGAGGTCCATGACGTAGATATCAGGGTTGCCGGGCGTGGATGACAGCACCAGCGCCAGCCGCCGACCGTCGGGCGAGAATGCCGGCGCACTGTTCAACCCCGGCCGGTCGGAAAGCAGCTCACGCCGGCCGGTATAAATGTTCTGCGTGTAAATGGCTGGCAAGCCGCTCTCGAACGATACATACGCCAGGTATTTGCCGTCCGGCGACCACGCGGGCGACATGACAGGCTCATTGGAGCTGAAGACCGTCTGCGGGTTGTAGCCGTCGGCATCCGCCACCATCAGATCATAATGGTGATCCAGTCCGCCCTTGCCGGATACTTCCACGTACGCGATACGCGTGGCAAACGCGCCGCGCTGGCCGGTCAGTTTCTGGTAAATCAGATCGCTGATCTTGTGCGCGGTCCAGCGCAAGGCACCGGGCGTGGTAAGCACTGCAAGGCCCAGCAGCTGCTGACCGGTATACACATTGAACAGCTGGAACTCCACCTGGTAATTGCCCGCGCCTGCAGGTTTGATGCGGCCGATCACCAAGTCGTTGACACCCAGTATTCGCCAGTTGGTGAAATGGATGTCCCCCGCCAGCGCCGGTTTCTCCAGCATGGAACTGTCCGGGATCGCCTTGAAGCGGCCGCTGCGGGTGAGATCCGCGCTGATCACCGCCGCCACGTCGGTGGCGGGCGGTGGGCCCTGCACCTGCCAGGCGAACGGCACCACGGCGACCGGCACCGCGGTGTTCACACCCTGGGTAATCTGGATTTCGAGCACTGCCTGCGCCGCGCCCAGTGGCAACATGCCGAGTAGCAACACCAAAATCAGCCTGCGCCACATGTCAATTTCCCGGACTGTTTTGCGGCGTGAAGTTTAATACAAACACGCGCTGGAACAACGACGGCTCGGGCGGCGGCGGCAAGGGCGAGGAACGCAATACCGCGGTAATTACCGACTGTTGAATCGCCTCATTGCCGTTGCAGGAAATGATTTGTGCATTGGCCACGGTACCACCCGGCACCTGCTCGACCTGTACCTTGCAGCTCAAATTGCCCGGTGTGTCTGTCGGTTCATTCCAGTTGCTTTGCACTTTCTGCCTTACGACCGCCGTCCATTGTTGCAACAAGGATGCGCGGCGCGCGTTGAGTGCGCCCTGTTCGACAGCAATCTCGCGCTGCAGTTCTGCGTGGCGCCGCGCATTCTGCTGCTTCTTGGCCGCAGCGGCGGCTTCCGCCTTGAGCTTGGCGATGCGATCCTGCTGGGCCTTTTCCGCCTGCGCCTGTTGCTGCAGCTCCGCCAGCTTGACATTCAATGCCTGCCGTGCTGCCGCCTGCTGCTGCTGGAGCTGCGTAAGCTTCTGTTGCTCCTGTTCGCGCTCGACCTTTGCGGTCTGCGCCTGCTGCTCAAGTTTTTTCGCGGCTTCCTGCTTTTGGTCTTCCTGCGCCTTCAGCAAGGCCATCTGCTGATTGATCAATTTCTGATCCACCACCGTGGCCTGCACCGGCTGCGCCACCTGCGCCGTACCGCCAAGCGAGGGCAGCGTGGAATTGGTCCAGTGAAAGCTCAGCACCAAGAGTGCCAGAAATGCCGCGTGCAGCAGCACCGAATAAACCCAGGGCAGCAGGCGTTGCGAGCGGGGTTGCATCACGGCTTCCGTCATGACTTGCCGGTGATTTCCACGCGCGGCGGACTGTTGGGGTTGGTTTCCAGGCCTACGCTTGGCGCACCGGCCGCCTGCAGCAGAACCATGCCGTGCAGCACTGCATCGTAACGCGCGCTCCGGTCGCCGCGCACCACCACGTGCGTGCCGGGTCTGAGTTTGAGCACCGCTGCTACCGTGGCCACCACCAGGCGTGCGTCTATCGGCTGATCCGGGTGTGCGCCGATATTGAGGTAATACCTGCCGTCGGCCGTGACCGTAAGTACTACCGGCGTCTCGTCGGGCTTCAGGTCCAACGGCTTGGCGCTCGCCCTGGGCAGATTCACTTTCACGCCCTGACTGAGCAGCGGCGCCGTGATCATGAAGATGATCAGCAGTACCAGCATCACGTCAATGTAAGGTACGACGTTGATCTCGCTCATCACCCGCCGTTTGCCGCGCCGTCCCGACATTGGCTGTTTACCCCGGCGCCGGCACGGCGGCGCGTGCGCCTACATGCCGCTGCAAGATGGTGGAAAACTCGTCGAGAAAACCGTCAAAACGCGTTTCCAGGCGCTCCACGTGGTTGGCAAATCGGTTATAGGCAATGACCGCAGGAATCGCCGCGATCAGGCCCATGGCGGTGGCGATCAGCGCTTCGGAAATACCCGGCGCCACCATGGCAATGGTGGCCTGCTGCACGTTGCCGAGGCCGTGGAACGCATTCATGATGCCCCACACGGTGCCGAACAATCCCACGTACGGGCTGGTGGAACCCACGGTGGCGAGAAATGAAAGATGCTCCTCCAGCCGGTCCACCTCGCGCAGCTGCGCCACGCGCATGGCGCGGCGCGAGCCCTCGATGACCAGGCCTTGCGCATCGCTTTGCTTGCGCAGGCGTGCGAATTCGCCGAAGCCCGATTCAAAGATGCTTTCCATGCCGCTCTCCGCTCCGGAGCCGCTGATTTCCCTGTAGATGCTGGAGATCTCGCCGCCTGACCAGAAACGTTTCTCGAAGGTGTCGGCCGCGACTCTTGCTTCCTTGAGCATGCGGTGCTTGCGAAAAATCACCGCCCAAGAGGCGAGCGAAGCCGCCACCAGAATGAGCAGCACGATCTTTACCACCAGACTTGCGTGCAGGGCAATTTCCAGAAAGGATTCCTGACCATTCATTTACTGCAGCTCCGCCGCGATTTTCTGCGGCCAGGGTTGGGGTTTGAAACTTGCACTGTCCACGCACACCGCGGTGACTTCGGCGGAGCACAACCGCGCGTGCTCCGTATCCAATCGCTCCACGGTTTGAGCAAACGTCAGGCTGGTGCGCCGCCGGTGCAGGATCTCCACGCTTACCGCCAGCTCGGCGTTGAAACGCACGCGCTTATGATAATCGAGCTTCAGGCTGGTCACCACGAACAGCACGCCAAATCGGCGGCGCAGTTCATCCTGTTCATAACCCAGATGACGCAGCCACTCGGTGCGTGCGCGTTCCAGAAACTTCAGGTAATGGGCGTGATACACCACGCCACCCGCGTCGGTATCCTCGTAATACACGCGCACCGGCCAGGTAAATACAGCGTGCGACGCCGGCGCCCGTTTAGCGGCCATGCCGCCGTGACCGGGTTGCCCGCGTTTGGCTCCGGCCGGCACGCGGTCAGCCCGGGGCACCGTCAAACATGTCCGTGGATGGATCGCGTGCCGGCGGCTTCAGGCCGAAATGTTGATACGCGGTCTTGCTGGCCACGCGTCCGCGGGCGGTGCGCATCAGGAATCCCTGCTGGATCAGGAACGGCTCGAGCACGTCCTCGATGGTGCCGCGCTCCTCGCCGATGGCGGCGGCCAGACTGTCCACTCCCACCGGCCCGCCGTCAAACTTTTCGATCACCGTGAGCAGCAGGCGGCGGTCCAGTGGATCAAAACCAAGCACATCCACTTCCAGAAGGTCCATGGCCTGGCGCGCCACCGCCGCGGTGATGTGGCCGTCGGCTTTCACCTGGGCGAAATCCCGCACGCGGCGCAACAGCCGGTTCGCGATGCGCGGCGTGCCGCGCGCGCGCGTGGCAATTTCGCGCGCGCCTCCGGCATCACAGGCGAGCGCCAATATGTGCGCCGAACGCGTCACGATGCGCGCCAGATCCTCGTGACTGTAGAACTCCAGACGCTGCACGATGCCGAACCGGTCGCGCAACGGCGAAGTCAGCAGACCGGCGCGGGTTGTGGCACCCACGAGCGTGAAGGGCGGGATGTCGAGCTTGATGGAGCGCGCCGCCGGTCCTTCGCCGATCATGATGTCGAGCTTGTAATCCTCGAGCGCCGGATACAGCACTTCCTCCACCACCGCCGACAGGCGGTGGATCTCGTCCACGAACAGCACGTCGCGCGGTTCGAGATTGGTGAGCAGTGCCGCGAGATCCCCGGGCCGCTCCAGCACCGGTCCGGAAGTCTGGCGCAGATTGACGCCCAGCTCGTGCGCGATGATGTGCGCCAGCGTGGTCTTGCCCAGACCCGGCGGCCCGAAAATCAGCACGTGATCGAGCGCTTCCTGGCGCTGGCGCGCGGCGCCGATGAAAATTCCCATCTGCTCGCGCACCGCCGGCTGGCCGATGTAGTCGGTAAGCGTGCGCGGCCGGATGCTGCGGTCAATGGCCGCGTCCTCGGGCGTGGTGCGGGCCGCTACCAGGCGTTCGTCGGCCATCATTGCGGCATCAACCGGCGCGCGCCGCATTCTGCAGCGCGCGGCGGATCAGTTCGGCGCTGCTGATGCCGATATCCTTGATGGCCTGCAGCATGCGGATGGCTTCCGGCGGCTTGTAACCCAGGCTTACCAGTGCCGACAGCGCCTCGTCGCGCGCCGTCATCGGTGCGCTGCGGATCACGGCCTCGCTGCCCGCATCCCCCAGGCGGTCGCGCATCTCCACCACCAGGCGCTCCGCGGTTTTCCTGCCGATGCCCGGCAGACGCGTGAGCGTGACGCTGTCGCTGTCGCGCACGCAGCGCACGAAATTCTCCACGCTTACGCCCGAAAGGATGGTGAGCGCCAGCCGCGGCCCCACGCCGTTCACGCGTATCAGCGCACGGAACAGGCGACGCTCGGTTTCAGTGCCGAAACCGAACAGCACGTGGGCGTCCTCGCGTACCGCCAGATGCGTATAGAGCATGACCTCGGTGCCCACCTCGGGCAGACTGTAAAACGTGGACATCGGCGCCTCGACTTCGTAGCCCACGCCCTGCACGTCCACGAGCAGGTGCGGCGGCTGGCGCTGCAGGATGCGGCCGCGCAGAAACCCGATCATCGTGCCTCGGCAAGCTGCCGGCGCAGGCTGCGGCTGTGGGCGTGGCAGATGGCCACGGCCAGGGCGTCGGCGCTGTCGGCCTGCATGCGCCCCTGCAGCCCCAGCAGGATTTTGACCATGTGCTGCACCTGCTGCTTGTCGGCGCCGCCCTTGCCGGTGAGCGCCAGCTTCACTTCCCTCGGGGTGTACTCGTGCAGCGGCAAATCCAGCGCCAGCGTGGCGCAGATGGCCGCGGCACGCGCCTGGCCCAGTTTCAACGCGCTGTCGACGTTCTTGTGCACGAAAGCCTTTTCCACCGCTAATTCCTCCGGCCTGAATTCCGTCAGCACCGCTCCCACACCCTGGAAGATGCCGCGCAGGCGTGCGCCGAAGTCGCTGCCAGCCACGCGAATGCAGCCGCTGGCCACGTGCCCGAGCCGCTGCCCGTCATAGTCCACCACGCCGTAGCCGGTGAACAGCGAACCGGGGTCAATGCCGAGAATGCGCACTTCCGCGGGCTCACGAGGCCTTGAGCAGGGCCTCGGGAAACTCGGCGTTCGAATACACCGCCTGCACGTCGTCCAGGTCTTCGAGTGCTTCTAGCAACTCCAGCACCACCGGCGCCTGCTCGGCCGAGAGCGGCACCGCGGTGAAAGCACGCAGCGTGACCTCGGCGGATTCCGGCATGAGACCGGCGCTCTCCATGGCCTGCCTGACGTCGTGGAACACGGCCGGGTTGGTGAGCACCTCGAAGCTGCCATCCTCGGCGGTCACGATATCCTCGGCGCCTGCCGCGAGCGCGGCTTCCAGCAATGCCGCTTCGCTGGTACCGGCTGCAAACCTGAGCACACCGCATTTGTTGAATAGATAGCCGACCGAACCGTCCGCACCCAGATTGCCGGCATGCTTGGTGAATGCGTGCCGCACCTCGCCCACGGTACGTGTACGGTTGTCGGTGAGACATTCCACGATGATGGCTACGCCGCCCGACGCATAGCCCTCGTAGCGCGCCTCTTCCAGCGCCGCACCGCCGAGTTCGCCTGCGCCGCGTTTGATGGCACGTTCGATGGTGTCCTTGGTCATGTTGGCGCGCAGCGCGTTGTCCACCGCAAGGCGCAGGCGTGGATTGTGACCCGGATTGGGATCACCGTGGCGCGCGGCGGTAGTGATCTCGCGGATCAGGCGCGTAAACAACTTGCCGCGCCTGGCATCCTGCGCAGACTTGCGATGCTGGATGTTGGCCCACTTGCTGTGACCGGACATAGCTCACCGTCGCGCAACTCAGAAGCTCAGGTTCAGGCCCACCATGAAGGTGTTGTCCAGGGTTACCGTGCTGGTGCCAGTGAAGGCCGCGGAAACACGCCGGTAACCCACGTACAGCTCGGCGTTGCGCAGGATTTCATAGCCGGCGTTCACCCCGTACTGCAGGTAACGGTCCGCATTGTTGAAAGACACGATCTTGGGCGCCACGTACAGCTCTCCGCCAATGGTAAAGCGGTTGTAGGTCGGCCAGGTGTAATTGAAATGTCCGCCGAGAGCCAGCACCGTGCCGTTACCGTTGTACTGCTTGGGACTGATGAAGAACAGCTTGCCGCCGACGGCAAACACAAACGGTGAGCCCACCGGATTGGCGTTGCCGACCACTGTCAGGCCGGCACTGCCGATGTCCACGGAATCGGTGTGATGCAGGTAACCAAGCTCGGCCTGCAGCCCGGTATTGGTGAGACCCGCTGCATAATTAATTGACGCGGTATTGCTGCCCAGATTGACGTTCAGGTCATTCGCCCGAGCGGCGAACGCGGCACACGCCGCAAGCATGAACACGACCAGCAAACCGGCGCGGCGCACGAGCATGTCAAGCCTCCTCCAAGAAAAATCCGGGAACCACCTTTATATATGATAACGTCAATTGACCGGCTTCTGCAGTATCGGCGCAGGCATGCGTGCGCGCTTCGCGGTTTTGCGGACTCCGACATGCACATCCGCCCTCGGCAATTTGCATTCCAAAACTGCGATGGGCTGGGCGGCCTTGCCAGCGGCGTTGCGGATGCCCTCGACCGCACCCTGGTCCAAGCTCCGCCTGCGCATGGACCTGCCGGCCGGATACCCTGGGGCAACTGCGAAATTTTTGGTGACGTACAGTAGTCGGGATCGAGCCTGGCGCTGAAACCACGCGCCCCGCGGGCTGCGTCGGGGGGTTCCCTTCGGCATCCTCATGGACTACATTTCCCCCGTGCCACCACGAGGAACGGGTCATCCGAGGCCATATTCCCAGGCAGCCCAGACCCAATCTCATCGGCCGTGCCAGCCGCTTCCTCGGCTACATGCTGCTGTCGGTGATCCCCTTTCTGGCCGCAGGCTTCATTGTCTGGTCTTACGGGCATCGCCCCGCTCCTCCGCCACCGCTGATCGCCCAGGCGAAGCTGATTCCCATCAAACCGCCTTCGGCCACCGCACTCGAGAACATCTTTTCCAGCCAGGATTACTCCTGGCCGCCGCAAGCGGCGGTACCTCCGTACGCCATCCAGAGCTTGCCCTACGGCTTCAACACCCTGGATCCGGAAGAGAAGAAAACCGTGTTTTTCCGCGCTCTCCTGCCCATGGTGCTGGCGGAGAATCTGCACATCTGGAATCAGCGGGTATTCCTGTTACAGGAGTTCGGCCACGGTCGCTTTGATCCGCTGTCCGACGCCGGCCAGGAATTGGCAAGCATCGCCGATCAATACAAGGTCAGCGGCGACCTGAATGACCCCAAAGTGCGCGAAACGCTCTTGAGCCGCGTGGACATCGTGCCGGTGGCGCTGGTGCTGGCGCAGGCGGCGCAGGAAAGCGGCTGGGGCACATCACGCTTCGCGCTTGAGGCCAACAATCTGTTCGGCATCTGGACCTGGGACAGCGAACAGGGCAGCGTACCGGTCAACCGCCCCGGCGACGCCAATCACCTGGTGCGCGTGTACCCCGACCTGCAAAGCTCGGTGCGCGCCTATCTGCACAACATCAATATAGGCTTCGCGTACGTGGACTTCCGCGACCTGCGCGCGCACATGCGCGCCACGGGCCAGCCGCTGGACGCCTTCCAGCTGGCGGGCGCCCTGAACCGCTATTCGATTACCGGTAGCGCGTATACCGAAAATATCCGCGCCATGATCCGCGGCAACGAACTCGGCAAACTCTCCGGCCTCACCTTGGACAATTCGGGCGGATGAGTTCCGGCTCGAGGCCAGGTCGCATCCCACACATGCGCTTGCCGACCATCATGCAACTATCGATTACTTGTTCCTGACACGGAGATTAACCATGCGCTCCACACTCGGGTTGGCGCTCATCGCCGGGCTTTGCATCCATGGGTTCGCGCAGGCCGCAGCTGCCGAACCCACGGCGGGTTCCACGCCGCCATTTTCCACCGCGATCACGGCGCCGGGCTTCCGCGCCTACGACGCGGCGATCTCGTCGGACTACATGGACGGCCGCAAGCCCGGCACCCCGGGCGGCAAACGCGCCACCGCGTGGATCGTCCAACAGTTCAGGAAACTGGGCCTGCAACCGGGCAACCACGGCTCGTGGTTCCAGACCGTGCCCACCGTTTCCACCACGTTGCAGAATCCGGACCAGGTCAAGCTCGAGGTGCACGAGCACGGCGGCACGCAGACATTCGCCTACGGCACGGAGTTGATCGCCAACACCCTGCAGGCGAAACCGAAGATAACAATCAAAGACTCCGATATCGTATTCGTCGGTTATGGGATCAACGCCCCCGAATGGCAGTGGAACGATTACCAGAACCTCGATGCCAAGGGCAAAACCGTCGTGGTGCTGGTCAACGATCCCGGTTATGAGACCGGCAACCCCGCCCTGTTCAAGGGCAAGACCATGACCTACTACGGGCGCTGGACCTAATAAATATGAGCAGGCCGCCCGCCAGGGCGCCGCCGTGTGCCTGATCGTACACTCCACCGGTGCCGCAGGTTATCCGTGGACGGTAGTAAAGAACAGCTGGAGCGGTCCGCAACTCGCGCTGCCGGCCTCCGAGGATCCGGGTCCACGCCTGCCGGTCGGCGGCTGGATCACGACGGCAGCGGCGCAACGCCTGTTCGCGCAAGCCGGCCCCGACTTCAACAAGCTCAAGGCCGAGGCCGCCCAACGCGGCTTCAAACCGGTGCCGCTCAAGGCCACCGCCTCCATCACGCTCAGCAGCACCATCGGCCACGGCAGCGCCCACAACGTGCTTGGTCTCATCCAGGGCACGGAACACCCGGAACAGGTCATCGTGTATTCCGCGCACTGGGATCATTTCGGCGAAAACGACAAACTCAAGGGCGACCGGATCTTCAATGGCGCGATTGACAACGGCACCGGCATTTCGGCGCTCATGGAAATTGCCGGCGCGTTCCTCGGACAGAAACCCGCACCTAAGCGCAGCGTGCTGTTCCTCGCCACTACGCTGGAAGAATCCAATCTGCTCGGCTCGCTCTATTACACCCGGCATCCCGTATTTCCGATGGACAAGACCGTCGCCGACATCAACATCGACGCGTTGGATGTAATCGGAGCGACGAAAAACCTGCAGATCATCGGCAGCGGCCAATCACAGCTTGAAGACATGCTGAAAGCGGTCCTGCAGGCTCAGGGCCGGTTCGCGATTCCAGACCAGACACCTGAGAACGGCTTTTATTTCCGCTCCGACCACTTCAGCTTCGCCAAGGCCGGCGTGCCCGCGCTCATGACCGGGACCGGCGATGACTTGGTGCAAGGCGGTACCGCCGCAGGCCGCAGGGAACTCGCGGACTACACCGCCCACCGCTATCACACACCCTACGACAATTTCAATCCGCAGTGGGACTTCCGCGGCGTCGTCGAGGACGCACAGGCCCTGTACGCGGTCGGCCGCGAACTTGCGGGCAGCAACGCGTGGCCGCAGTGGTATCAAGACAGCGAGTTCCACGCGCAGCGCAAAAGCGCACCGGCAAAGACACAAGAGTGAAGGTCCCGGGGACTCGAGGGAATACGGCTTGCGCCGCGGCGGTGCAGCTTCAGGAATTTGGCGGCAACAGCCAGATCATGCTGTACCAGTAATAGCGCCCGCTGACCAGCGCGGTACAGTTGTAACGCGTACGCCCGACGCCTACGGGAGCCGGTGCCTGGATGGCAAACCGCGTTTGTGCCGCATTCAGCCAGGCAACCGGCATGGGCGGTCCGTTCAGGTAGCAATGCAGTGCCGCGGCCGGCACGCGCCCGGGCACCAAATTCACTTCCAGCCGTGGCGGATTGTTGGCGGCGGTCACCAGCGGATTCCACGGCTGCACCGACGCAATCGGCATCGGCAGGCTGGCTGCATCCAGCGCAAACTGGGAAATGGCGCTGTACCCCTCCTCGATGGGGAAGCGCGGCAAGGCGCGTGCATCCAAAGGTTCTCCGATGGCGCCGGCCTGCTGACCGAAGGCGACATAGCCCAAGCCGGTGACCAGCTCCGCCAGATCCTGATCGTATTCGCCGTACGGGTAGGCAAACAGCTTGGGATTGGCGTTGGTGTCGGGTCCAAGCTCGGCCTGCAGACGTACTTGCGCACCTAGAATATCCTTGCGCATACGGTCGGCCCAGGCGAGATCGGTCTCGCCCTTGTTGCGAAACGGCAGATGCGCATGATCCAGGGTGTGATTGCCGAAAGTCGCGCCATGCTGCTGCATTTCGCGCAGCTCGTCCCAGGTCATGAAGTCCGGGAGATGCTGGTCCACGGAACCGGTCTCGACAAACACCGTGAACGGCCAGCCGCGCGCCTTGAGCCGCGGATAGGCATATTCGTACACCGTCTGGTAGGCGTCATCGATGGTGATGGCCACCACATGATCGGGGATCGCTCGGCCGGCCTTGAGGTCATCCACAATCTTCGGCAACGGCCATACCTGATAATGATGCTGGGCGAGCCAGTTCAACTGCGCGTCGAAGTCCCCGAGCGTGACGTTGGTGGACGGGTGGCGTGCATCGCCGAAGCGGTGATACATGAACACCACGGCATGTGCAGGCACGACGGCCGGCGCCGACGGTGTTTGCCCCAATGCCGCCAGAGGCAGCAGACCGAGAACCATTGCGGAAACCAGCGGGCGCATGGTTGCCAACCTTAAGCGCTGCGCCACGGGGATGCAATGCAAGGCAATACGCACACACGCGCCTTGCCCGGCACCGGATCGACGGCGTCAGCGGTTGAGCACGTGAATGGCGCGCTTGTCCACCGCCAGCGCCGCCTCGTGCATGGCTTCGGCCAGCGTGGGATGCGCGTGGATGGTGCGCTGCAAATCCTCGGCGCTGGCGCGGAATTCCATGGCGGTGACGGCTTCCGCGATAAGCTCGGAGGCCATGGGACCGAATATGTGTACGCCCAGGATCTCGTCGGTGTCGGCCTGCGCCAGCATCTTCACCCGGCCGCTGCCGGCTTCCATGGCATTGGCGCGGCCGTTCGCGGCAAACGGGAAGGTGCCCACTTTGTACTTCACTCCCTGTTGCTTGAGCTCCTCTTCGGTTTTGCCCACCCAGGCGATTTCCGGCCAGGTGTAAATGACCGAGGGAATCACCTCGTAGTTCATTTCCGCCACCTTGCCGGCAATCAGGTCCGCGACCATGATGCCTTCTTCGGAACCCTTGTGCGCCAGCATCGGGCCGCGCACGCAGTCGCCGATGGCCCAGATGTTTTTCATGCCGGTGCGGCATTCCTCGTCCACCTGGACAAAGCCGCGCGTATCGAGCTGCACACCGCTGCCGTCCTCAATCAGGTTCTGGGTCGCCGGCCTGCGGCCCGCCGCCACGATGAGTTTGTCCACCTCGACAACATGTTTGCCGTCCTGGTCCTCATAGTTCACCGCGACGCCGCTCTTGCCCGGGCTCGCGCCGGTGACCTTCGCGCCCAGCCGGATGTCGAGGCCCAGTTTGCGGAACTGGCGCTCGGCATCCCTGGCGATCTGCTGATCCGCCATGAACAGGAACTGCTGCATGGCTTCGAGCAGGGTGACCTGGGCCCCGAGCCGATGCCAGACACTGCCGAGCTCCAGGCCGATGACCCCCGCGCCGATCACGCCGAGACGTTTCGGGACCACGGAGAATTCCAACGCGCCCCAGGAATCCACGACGTGCTTGCCGTCGAAGGGAGCGACCTTGAGCTCCACCGGTTCCGAGCCCGCGGCCAGGACGATGTGCTTGGCTTCGAGGAGGTCCTGTTTTTGGGGATCGCTGAAGTCCGTCACTTCCACCATGCCGTTCTTCAACAGGCGTGCGCGCCCGGCGATGCCGGTCACATTGTTGCCCTTGAACAGCAGCGCGATGCCGCCGGTGTGCGTCTGCACGATTTTCGCTTTGCGCGCCTGCATCACGGCCACGTCCATCTTTACGTTTCCGGCCTGGATGCCGTGTGCGGCAAATTCGTGCTGCGCCTTGTGGAACATCTCGGAGGATTCCAGCAATGCCTTGGAGGGAATGCAACCGGCATTCAGGCAAGTGCCGCCGAATGCGTGCTTGCCGTCGAGGTTCTTCCAGTTGTCCACGCACGCGGTTTTGAGACCGTTCTGTGCGGCGCGGATCGCGCACACGTAGCCGGCCGGACCGGCACCGATGACCACAACATCAAACGATTGGCTCATGGCATTTTTCCTCGCGAAAATGTCCCCCCATCCGGCTTTCCCCGGTAGCGGGGATAAGCGACGAGGAAGAAACTAGATCTGTAACAGCAGGCGTGCGGGATCTTCCAGCGATTCCTTCACCGCCACCAGGAACAGCACTGCTTCGCGGCCGTCCACGATGCGATGATCGTAGCTAATCGCCACGTACATCATGGGGCGCGCCACTATCTGGCCGTTGACCACCACCGGCCGCTCCTTGATGGCGTGCATGCCGAGGATGGCGCTCTGCGGCGGATTGATGATGGGCGTGGAATACAGCGAACCGAACACCCCGCCGTTGGTGATGGTGAAGGTGCCGCCGGTGAGTTCCTCAATGCTGATCTTGCCGTCACGGGCGCGCAGCGCGAGGTTCGCGAGCGTTTTCTCGATCTCCGCGAAGCTCATCTGGTCGGCGTCGCGCAGCACCGGCGTCACCAGGCCGCGCGGCGTGGATACCGCCACGCTGATGTCCCAGTAATCGTGGTAGATGATGTCATTGCCCTCGGTGGAGGCATTCACCACCGGATATCTCTTCAGCGCCTCGATCACCGCCTTGACGAAGAACGACATGAAGCCGAGCTTCACGCCCTGCTGCTTCTCGAATTTTTCCTTGTAGCGCGCACGCAGTGCCATGACCTGGGAGAGATCCACCTCGTTGAACGAGGTGAGCATCACGGTGTTGGCCTGGGATGCGGACAGGCGTTCGGCAATGCGCGCGCGCATGCGCGTCATCGGCACGCGCCGGTCCTGACGCGCGCCGGACGGTGCGCGTGCACCAGCGCCGGCCGCCGCCGGCGGTTCGGAACTTGCAGGCGCCGCGCTACCGCCACGATTGATGAAGTTGAGAACGTCGCCCTTGGTGAGCCTTCCGTCCAGACCGGTGCCCTGGATGGCCGCGGGATTCAGCTGATGTTCCTCGACCAGCCGCCGCACCGACGGACTGAGTGGCAAATCACGCTCCGCCGGCGGCGCGGGTGCCGGCTGAGTCGGGGCAACGGGCGCCGGCTTGGGAGCCGAAGCGGCGGCCGGCGGCGCAGCAGGTTCGGCCGCCGGTGCGGGTGCCGCCGCAGTCTTGGCCGCCACTGCGCCGGGATCGAGGATGCCGATCACCTGATCGGCCGTTACCGTCGCGCCGTTCGGCTGACGGATTTCCTTGAGCACGCCGTCGGTCGGCGCCGGGCACTCCAGCACCACCTTGTCAGTCTCGATGTCCACCAGATTCTCGTCGCGCTTGACCGCGTCGCCCGGTTGCTTGTGCCAGCTCACCAACGTCGCGTCCTGGATGGACTCCGGCAGGGCGGGGACCTTGATTTCGATGCTCATGCCTTCTCCGATACGGCTTGGGTCTTGGTGTTGTCACGGCCGCCGATTTGCACCAGTGACGGCTTTGCGCTCAGCACTTCCTGAATCAATGCAGTTTGCTGTTGCTTGTGCAGTTGCGCATAACCGGCGGCCGGTGACGCCGAGGCCGCGCGCCCCACATAGCGCAACGCGTGGCGTGCAGTCAGCGGCTCCTGCAGGCGATGACGGATTTCATACCATGCGCCCTGATTCTGCGGTTCTTCCTGGCACCACACGATGTCGCGGGCGTTGGCGTAGAGATTGATGACCTCGGCGTACTCATCGTGCGGGAATGGATACAACTGCTCCAGGCGCGCAATCGCGATATCGTCAATCTTGGCGGCCCGCCGCGCCTGCAACAGGTCGTAATACACCTTGCCGGAGCAGAACGCCACGCGCCGCACCTTGGCTGCCTTGAGCGCATCAATCTCCGGGATCACCACGTGGAAGCGCCCGTGGGTCAGGTCCGCCAGCGACGACACCGAGAGCTTGTGCCGCAACAGGCTCTTGGGTGTCATGACGATCAGCGGTTTGCGATACGGGCGCAGCATCTGACGGCGCAGCATGTGAAACATCTGCGCGGGCGTGGAGGGCACGCACACCTGCATGTTGTGCTCCGCACAGAGCTGCAGATAGCGTTCCAGGCGTGCCGAGGAATGCTCGGGGCCGGCGCCTTCATAGCCGTGCGGCAGGAACAGCACCAGGCCGCAGAGCCGCCCCCACTTGGCCTCGCCGGCGGAAATGAACTGGTCAATCACCACCTGCGCGCCGTTCGCGAAGTCGCCGAATTGCGCTTCCCAGATCACCAGCGCATCCGGTTCTGCCGTGCTGTAGCCATATTCAAACGCCATCACGCCCGCTTCCGAGAGCAGCGAATCCACCACCGTGAAGCGCTTCTGGTCCTGCGCCAGGTGTTCGAGCGGCGTCCAGGTACTGCCGTCCTTCTGGTTGTGCAACACCGCGTGGCGGTGGAAAAACGTGCCGCGCGCGGTATCCTGGCCGGTGAGCCGCACCGGATAGCCTTCGGTCACCAGGCTCGCATACGCGAGCGTCTCCGCAAATCCCCAATCCACGGGTTGCGCGCCCTGCGCCATCTTGCGGCGCGCAGCGTAAATGCGCGCAACCGTGGGATGCAGCTCGACTTCCGGCGGCACGCGGTTCATGGCGTCACTCAGGAATTTGAGCCGGTCCGCGGGCAGCCGGGTGTCGACGTTCTCGTGCCAGTGATGCTGCTGGTAGCGGCTCCAGTCCACGGTGTACTGGTTCGCGACGTGCGGAACGATGCCCGGCGCCACCGGTTGTCCGGTGTCCAGCCGCTCGCGATACACGTCCACCGCCTTGTCCAGCGCACCCTCGCCCACCAGCCCGGCCTGGCGCAGCCTTTCGCCGTACAGCGCCGGCGTGGTGCTGCGTGCGCGTATGTCCCGGTACATGACCGGCTGCGTGGCAGCGGGTTCGTCGGCCTCGTTGTGGCCGTGCCGGCGGTAGCACACCAGATCGATAAACACGTCCTTGTGGAATTTTTGCCGGTATTCCAGCGCCAGGCGCGTGGCGAAAATCGCGGCTTCCGGATCGTCGCCGTTGACATGCAACACCGGCGCTTCCAGCATCTTGGCGATGTCGGTGCAATAGGCGGTGGAACGCGCGTCGCGCGGGTTGCTGATGGTGAAGCCGATCTGGTTGTTGAGCACGATATGCAGCGTGCCGCCCACGTGGAAACCGCGCGCCTGCGAAAGCTGCAGCACCTCCATGCAGATGCCCTGGCCACTCAGCGAAGCGTCGCCGTGAATCATCACCGGCAATACGCTCAGGCCCTGCGTATCGCCGCGCCGCTCCTGGCGCGCACGCACCGAGCCGGCCACCACCGGGTCCACGATCTCGAGGTGCGAGGGGTTGAAGGCCAAGGCCACGTGCATGATGCCGCCCGCGGCCCGCACGTCGGAGGAAAATCCCAGGTGATACTTCACATCGCCCGAACCCACGTCCACCTTCGGATCGTAGGTGCCCGCAAATTCCTCAAACAGCTCCCGGGGCGACTTGCCGAGCACGTTGATCTGCACGTTCAGGCGGCCACGGTGCGCCATGCCAATCACGGTTTCTTGCACGCCCTCGCGGCTCGCCTGATTCACCAGGTCATGCAGCATCGCAATCATTGATTCGCCACCCTCAATGGAGAAACGCTTTTGCCCCACGTAACGCGTGTGCAGGTATTTCTCCATGCCTTCGGCGCACACCAGCGAGTTGAAGATATTCAGTCGCTCGTCGCGCGTAAGCTCGAGCTTGGCGCGCGCGGCTTCGACGCGCCGGCGCAGCCACACGCGTTCCTCGCCGTTGGTCATGTGCATGAACTCGAAACCGATCGTGCCCAGATAGGTCTCGCGCAGCATGCTCCAGATATCCGCGAGCGGCATGCGATCGGGTCCGGTGAGCGACACGCTGCTGAACACCGTGGGCATGTCGGCCTCGCTCAGGCCGTGGTACGCAAGTTCCAGGTCCGGCACCTCCGGCACGGGACTCAGTCCCAGCGGGTCGAGCCTGGCGCGCAGGTGACCGCGGCCACGGTAGGCTTCGATCAGCCGGATAACCGCCGCCTGTTTCTCGGCGGCTTCAGGATGCAGCGCGCCGTTGCCCGCCGCCACCGCCGGGCGGTGCGCGTGCGCACTCGCGGCCAGCTGCCGTTCGATGGGCAAGCGCGGCGTGTCCACGGCTCCCGCCGCCAGCGCACGGAAATATCCGGCCCACTCGGGCGACACAGCGGCGGAATCGGCGAGATACTGCTCGTAAAGAGCTTCGACATAATCGGCGTTGCCGCCCGACAGGGGTGTGCTCTGATAACGCTGTAGGTACGATGCGCTCAT
>JBOIAZ010000042.1:0-35382 GCA_050739175.1 Gammaproteobacteria bacterium | reverse complement strand
AAGCGCCGGCACAGTTCGACGTGGTGACCTGCATGGAAATGCTGGAGCACGTACCCCAGCCGGAATCCGTGGTGCGCGCCTGCGCGAGCCTGCTCAAACCCGGCGGGCAGGTGTTCTTCTCCACGCTTAATCGCAACCTGAGATCCTTCATGCTGGCCATTGTCGGCGCCGAATACGCGTTACGGCTGCTGCCGCGCGGCACGCACGAATACGCCAAATTCATCCGCCCATCCGAACTCGACGTCTGGGCGCGTGCCGCCGGACTGGACCTGCGCGGCAGCACCGGCCTGCACTACAACCCGGTAACCCGCGAATACCGTCTGGGCGGCGGCCTGGACGTCAATTACTTCCTGCATTACCGGCGACCGGACTGAGCATGCAACTTATTTTGTTCGATCTTGACGGCACTTTGCTGGACACTGCGCCCGATCTGGGCGCGGCGCTCAACGCCTTGCGTGCGGGACACAGTCTGCCGCCGCTGCCCGCCGAGCGTATCCGCCCGCTGGTGTCACACGGCTCCCCTGCCCTGCTCAAGCTGGGTTTCGGCATCGAGCCGCAGGATTCACGCTATGCCGGCATGCGGGCGCAATTGCTGGATATCTACCGCAGCCGTCTCAGCCGGGAGACCCGGCTTTTCCCCGGCGTGGAAGGTCTGCTGGACGCCCTGGAACAACGCGCCCTGCGCTGGGGCATCGTCACCAACAAACCGGCAGCGCTCACCCAGCCGCTGGTCGAGGCCTTTCAGCTGCACACGCGTGCGGCGTGCGTGGTGAGCGGCGACAGTACACCGCGGCGCAAGCCGCATCCCGATCAGTTGCTGCACGCCTGCGCGCTCTCCGCAGTCGAGCCGCAATCCGCCGCCTATGTTGGCGATGCCGAGCGCGACGTCGAGGCCGCACATTCTGCGGGCATGCGCGCGGTGGTGGCCCTGTATGGCTACATCGGCAGCGACGAGCAGCCGCAAAACTGGCAAGCCGATGGATTGCTGGCCGCGCCCGCCGATCTGCTGGGCTGGCTGCATGCGCAAGCATTGACCCCGCCGGTATTGAATGGCGTTGCATCATGATTGCAGCACTGGTCGTCATCGCCCTGATTGCCGGACTGGTGGCCGGTTACCTGGTCGCCACCTTGCTCACGCACGGGCATCTCGGTGAATTGCGCGTGGAACTTGCGGCGTTGCGCGCCAAGGCCGAGACCATGAACGGCACGCACCAGCAGATGGAAAACACCTTCAAGGCATTGGCCGGCGATGCGTTGCGCGCCAGCAGCCACTCGCTGCTGGAACTTGCCAGCCAGAATCTCGGCAAGTTCCAGGCCGAAGCCAGGGGCGATCTGGAAAAAAGACAGCAGGCCTTTGCGGAACTGGTGAAACCCATCGGCGAAACCCTGAAGAAGACCGAGCAACAGCTGCATGAAATCGAGAAGGAACGGCGTGAATCCTTCGGCAGCATCACCAGCCACCTAAAGCTCATGGCGCAGGGGCAGCAGCAGCTTGAGACGGAAACCCGCAACCTGGTGAATGCCCTGCGCCGCCCCGAAGTACGCGGCCGCTGGGGCGAGATAACGTTGCGGCGCCTGGCGGAACTCGCCGGCATGGTGGAACGCTGCGACTTCTTCGAACAGGAAACCCGGGAAAATGCGGATGGCCGGCAGCGGCCCGACATGGTGATCCGCCTGCCGGACCACCGCACGCTGGTGGTGGACGCCAAGACCCCGCTGGACAGCTACCTGACGGCCACCGAGGCCGCCAGTGAAGAGCAGCGCGCGGCGCATCTGGCGCAGCATGCGCGTAAAGTGCGCGAGCGCATCAAGGAGCTCGCCAGCAAGCAATACTGGGCCCAGTTCGAGAACAGCCCGGACTTCGTGATCCTGTTCATTCCCGGCGACCAGTTCCTCACCGCGGCGCTCGACTGCGAGCCGGGTCTCATCGAGGAAGCCCTGCGGCAGAAAGTCATGCTGGCCACGCCCACGAGTTTCGTGGCGCTGCTCAAGGCCGTGGCTTACGGTTGGCGGCAGGTGGCGCTGGCGGAGAATGCCGAGGCCATCCGCGAGCTGGCCGAAACCCTGTACCAGCGGCTGGCCACGTTTGCCGAGCACGTGGACAGCGTGGGCCGCGCCCTGGATCTGAGTGTCAAGAATTACAACAAGGCCGTGGGCTCGCTGGAACGCCAGGTGTTACCGGCCGCACGCCGCTTCACTGAGCTGGGCGTACAGGCGAAAAAGGAATTGCCGACGCTCGAGCCCGTGGAAACCGCGCCGCGCCTCGGCAACCACGCGGAAGAATGAATCCCGCCGAAGAAGCGCGGCGCAAACTCGCCTGCGCGCCCGCCGATCTGCGTTTCGCCGCGTTGTTTGCACCGCGTGCGCAACGCCAGGCACTGACCGCGTTGCTGGCGGTATATCTGGAAATTCGCGAGATTCCGCACGCCTGTTCCGATGCCGGCGTGGCACGCGCCAAACTGGAATGGTGGCGGGAGGAGATCGCACTGCTCGCCGCGCACCGCGCGCGCCATCCGCTGGCAATCAATCTGGCTGCCAGCTTGCCGGAATCCTGTGCGCCCACAGCGGCGCTGTCCGGATTCGCAAACAGCGCCGCGACGGATATTGCGCCGCCCGCTTTTCAGCGGTTCGAGGAACTCGAGTACTACTGTCAGTGCCGCGGCGGAGCTTTGACGCAGCTCGCCGCCCAGTGCGCCGGTGCGCAACGCAGCGCCACATTGCAGCTGGCACGCAATCTCGGAATCGCCTGGCAACTGGCGGAAATCGTGCTGCAGGTCGGCGTGCATGCGCAGCATGGACGCGTGTATTTCGCGCACCAGGATTTTGACAAGTACGGAATAGACCGGCACGTAGTTGGCGATGCGCATACCGCCAGCGGACTCAAAGCACTGCTGGATGATTACGCGCGGCGGACTCGGGCGTATGCACAGGAACCCGCAGATCGCACAGTCATCGAGACTCACACGCTGACGGCCGCGCGGGTAGTGAGCAGCCTGGCGTTGATGCGGCTGAAAAAGTTTTCTGCGGGTGGCTATGACACCGCGCACGCACCGGTAGAATTGCAGCCTCTCGCGCGCCTGCTGACTGCCTGGCGCGCCGCTCGTTGGTCGCGCATAGGCTGAAGGACCGCAGAACTCCATGGCCGTGATTCCCGCCGACTATATCGCAGCACCAGACGCGCTCAAAGAGCGCGCCATTCTGGTCACCGGTGCCGGTGACGGTATTGGCCGCGCCGTCAGCCGGGGACTTGCGGCCCACGGCGCCACCGTAGTGCTGCTGGGCAAGACCATCAAGAAACTGGAATCCGTGTACGACGAAATCATGCAGGCCGGCGGGCCGATGCCGGGCATTTATCCCATGGACCTGCGCGGTGCCACATACCAGGATCACGAGGACCTGGCCGCCGTGCTCGCCAGGGAATACGGCCGACTGGACGGTTTGCTGCACAACGCCGGCATGCTCGGTGAACGCGCCCCTGTCGAGCATCATGAGGTGCAGATCTGGCAGCAGGTCATGCTGGTGAATCTCACCGCTCCCTTCATGCTCACCAAGGCCTGTCTGCCGCTGTTATACAAATCGCCGGACGCATCCATAGTGTTCACCGCCAGCAGCGTCGGCCGCAAACCGCGTGCTTACTGGGCGGCCTATGCCGTGTCCAAGGCCGGGCTCGAAGCGCTGTCCGCCATGCTCGCGGATGAAACCGAATTCCGCGGCACACTGCGCGTCAACAGCCTCAATCCCGGCGCGGTACGCACCGAAATGCGGCGCCTTGCGTTTCCGGCTGAAGACCGCAGCCAGCTGCGCGCTCCCGAACAATTGCTGCCCGCGTACCTTTATCTGTTGGGGGCGGACAGCCGCGGCCAGACCGGGCAGCAATTCGACATCGCGTAGCCCGGTCCGCGCAGCATGGCGCTCACGATGGCCGCGGGGCTGGCCGGAATACCCGTGCTTGTGTACAGTCTGGCGTTCCAATCACACAGTCGTCGGGAGAAAGGCCATGGAAAAGACCACCAAACTCCTGGGGGGATGGGGTTACATTCTGCTCATCGCCGGCAGCGTTCTCGGCTCGCTTACTTTCGTGTTTCACCTCGTAGGGCTCGCGGGCATCATCTGCCTGCTGATCGCGTTTTATCGGGCGAGCAAGGAAATAAGCCAGCCAAAAATCTGGCGCAACATACTCGTTGCAGTCGTGCTGTATATCGTTGCCTCGCTGTTGTTGATCTTCGTGGTCCACTCCGCAGTCATGGCTGCATTCCACGGCAGTCCCGCGGGTACGGCCGCGTTCACCCGCGGTGCCATCGCCGGCGGACTCATTGCCTGGGTACTGTGCATGGTCGGCGCGTGGTTCTGGTACCAGGCGTCGATCCCGCTCGCGGAAGGCGCCGGTGTCAGTCTTTACAAAACCGGTGGCCTGCTGATCTTCATCGGCGCGATCACCCTTGTGGTGTTCGGCCTCGGCTTCATCGTGATACTGATCGGTGAAATCATGCAGACCGTGGCCTTCTTTACCACCAGCGAGAAAGTACCGGCCAATTTGCCGGCCTGACCATCTGATTGACATACGCAAACCGCCGCTGGCTTCAGGGCAGCGGCGGTTTTTTTATCCTGTCGCGTTTTGTTGCTCACGGTTTGCAGAGTTCCGAGCCGCGGACACACAAGGCATCGTGCCAGCCTGCGCCATGCGCAGGCCAACTTATTCAATCCACGACCCTACTTGTGCGCTTGCGGCGTATAGGGGCGACCATCCTTGTGCACGTAGCCGGATGCGCCAGCGCGGATGGCAAGATCAATGTCCGGATAATCCACGCCGTCGCCTTTGGGATTGCGCGTGCCGATTTCGAGTATCACCGCCAGTTTGTCACTGCGGTTCTGCAACTGATGGCCGTCCGGATCTCCCGCCTTGAAGCCTGCACAGTCGCCGGCGCGCAGGACTTCTTCGCCGTTGTTCGTGACCAGTGCCACTTCACCCTCCAGAACCCAGACAAACTCGTCCTCGGTTTCATGCCAGTGACGCTGACTCGACCAGGCGCCGGGCGGCAGATGCAGCAGGTTGACACCGAATTGCGTGAGATCGGCGGCGTTGCCCAGCCGCCAGCGTGTGCGGTTGCGGCAGGGTTGATCGTAGGGTTCGGGATAGCCGCTGCCACGCCGGATGGGCGCGTTTTCAATCTTGATCTTTTTCATGACTCCTCCTCCGGACTTGAGAACGGCCTTGACGATTGCGCGCTCTGGGTGCCGAGGCTTGAGACGCTGCTGCCGCCGGCGTGTTTCCCGCCAGTGCCCGCAATGCCTGCACTTCATCCTCCGTCGCTTCACGCCACGCGCCGCGTGGCAGCCGGCGCGGCAACGCAACCGCACCGTAGCGTATGCGGATCAGGCGGCTCACGGTCACGCCGACGGCTTCCCACAGACGGCGCACCTCGCGCTTGCGGCCCTCGCGCAGCAGCACGTGATACCAGTGATTGGCGCCCTCGCCGCCCGCGTCGCGGATCGCATCGAATTTCGCCACGCCGTCGTCGAGCCGCACACCGCTGGTCAGGGCGCTCAACTGCTGCTGCGTGATGGTGCCGAGCACGCGCACCGCATATTCACGTTCGATTTCCCGCGACGGATGCATCAGGCGGTTGGCGAGCCCGCCGTCGTTGGTGAACAGCAGCAGCCCGGAGGTGTTGAAGTCCAGCCGGCCGATGCTGATCCAGCGGCTGCGGCGCAAACGCGGCAGCGCTTCGAACACCGTCGGCCGGCCCTCGGGATCCTTGCGCGTGGTGAGCTCGCCTTCCGGCTTGTGATACAGAATCACGCGCTGCCGCTCGGCCGCGGCGCGTTCCAGCCGCAGCGGCCGCTGGTCGAGTGCCACGCGATCGCCCGCGCCGATGCGCTCGCCGAGACGGGCCACGCGGCCATTGACGCTGACGCGACCGGTGGAAATCCAGCCCTCGATTTCGCGACGTGAACCGAAGCCGGCCGCCGCCAATACTTTCTGGATGCGTTCCGCCCCGGCCGCGGACTTGTCAGTCATGGATTTGATGTAGGCTCACTCCGCCTCGGTCTCTGCGGCCGGAGTCTCGGGCGCCGCCACGTCGCGCGTGATCTGCACCGGCGCGGTGCCGTCGAAGTCGAGTTCCGCTTCCAAGCTGGTGATGTCGCGGATATCGGCAAGCGTCGGCAGTTCATCCAGACTGCGCAGGTTGAAGTAATCGAGGAATTCGCGCGTGGTGGCCAGCATTTCCGGATGTCCGGGAACATCGCGGTGCCCCACCACACGGATCCAGCCGCGTTCTTCCAGGGTGCGCACGATGTTCGGGCTGACCGTGACGCCGCGCACCGCCTCGATTTCACCGCGCGTGATCGGCTGGCGATACGCGATGAGCGACAGGGTCTCGAGCAGTGCACGCGTATAGCGCGCCGGACGCTCCTCCCACAGGCGCGCCATCCACGACGCGAGCTCGGCTTTTACCTGGATGCGGAATCCCCCGCCGACTTCCTTGAGTTCGATACCGCGTCCGGCAAATCCATTTTGCAGTTCATCCAGCGCCTTGCGGATCTGGTTGCGTGCCGGCCGGTCGGCGTCGTCGAACAGTGCCATGAGTTCGTCCAGATTGAGCGGCCGCCCGGCCGCCAGCAGCGCCGCTTCCAGGATGTTCCCGAGCTGTGGCGATTCCCTGGTCATGGCTCTTCTCCCTCGATGCGCACCAGCGACAAATCCGGGTGCGACGCGCCCCTAGTGCGCACGTGGATGGTGCCGAAACTTTCGGCCTGCACCAGCTCAATGAGCGCCTGCTTGAGCAGCTCCAGCAGCGCCAGGAATGTCACCACCACGCCGCGGCGGCCTTCCTGGGGTGTGAACAACGCGCTGAATTCGCGGAACTCCCCGGCCTGCAGCCCCGCCAGCAGCTCGGACATGCGCTGGCGCACCGACAGGGATTCGAGTTGCACGTGATGATGGGAATACATGGCGGCGCGCTGCAGCACATCCTTGAAGGCCATGAGCAGTTCCTGCATGTTGACATCCGGCACCAGGCGCACCACTTTATGCTCGCCCATTTCCGCGGCGGCCGGATGCACGTCGCGGCCCACGCGCGGCAAGGCATCCAGATCCTCGGCCGCCTGCTTGTAGCGCTCGTATTCCTGCAGCCGGCGCACCAGCTCGGCGCGCGGATCCTGATCTTCGCTTTCGGCGAGCGGCGGGCGCGGCAGCAGCATGCGGGACTTGATCTCGGCGAGCATCGCGGCCATCACCAAGTATTCAGCCGCCAGTTCCAGGCGCAGCTCCTCCATCAGCTCTATATATTCCATGTACTGACGCGTGATCTCGGCGATCGGGATATTGAGGATGTCGAGATTCTGCCGGCGGATCAGATACAGCAGCAGATCCAGCGGGCCCTCGAAGGCCTCGAGAAAAACCTCGAGTGCATCCGGCGGAATGTAGAGATCGCGCGGCAGGCTGGTAACCGGTTCGCCCTGCACAATGGCGAACGGCATTTCCGCCTGCTGCGGTGCCGGCTCGGGAGCTGGGCCGGGAGTCAACGGCGGCTGCATCGGCGTGCTCACCGGTACTTCAGGCCCATGGCCTGACGCACTTCATCCATGGTGTCACGCGCCACGTCGCGCGCGGCATTGCTTCCCTGGCTGACGACGCTGCGCAGCATCTCCGGATTGGCCTCGATCTCGGCGGCACGTTCACGGATGGGCTTGAGTTCCTTGAGCACTGACTCGATTACCGGTTGCTTGCATTCCAGGCAGCCGATACCGGCCGTGGTGCAGCCCTTCCATACCCAGTCGCGCGTCGCCTGATCGGAATACAGCTTGTGGAATTCCCACACCGGACATTTCTCCGGGTTACCCGGGTCACTGCGGCGCACGCGCGCCGGATCGGTCGGCATGGTGCGGATCTTGTGCTCGATGTCCGCGGGCTCCTCGCGCAGGCTGATGGTATTGCCGTAGGATTTCGACATCTTGCGGCCGTCCAGTCCCGGCATGCGCGCGGCCGCGGTCAGCAGCGGCTTCGGTTCGGTGAGGATCACGCGCCCGGTGCCTTGGAGAAAACCCAGAAGCCGGTCACGATCGCCGAGCGCAAGGTTCTGGTTGTCGGCGATGAGCGCATGCGCGGTTTGCAGGGACTCCTGATCGCCCTGCTCCTGATATCGCTGGCGCAGCTCGCGGTACAGACGGGCATTGCGCTTGCCGAGTTTCTTGATGGCGCTTTCCACCTTGACTTCGAAATCCGGCTCGCGGCCGTAGGTGAAATTGAAGCGCCGCGCAATCTCGCGCGTCAGTTCGACGTGCGGCACCTGATCCTCGCCCACCGGTACCCGGCCGGCCTTGTAGATCAGGATATCGGCCGCCTGCAGCACCGGGTAGCCGAGAAAGCCGTAGGTCGAAAGATCGCGGTCCCGGATCTGCTCCAGCTGCTCCTTGTAGGTGGGAACGCGCTCCAGCCAGCCGAGCGGCGTCACCATGGCGAGCAACAACTGCAGCTCGGCGTGTTCGGGGACATGCGACTGGATGAAGATGCGCGCCTTGCCGGGATCCACGCCTACCGCCAGCCAGTCCACCAGCATGGCCCACATGGCGGGCTCAATCTCGCGTGCCTGTTCGTAATGGGTGGTGAGTGCGTGCCAGTCGGCCACGAAGAAAAAGCACTCGTATTCATGCTGCAGCTTGAGCCAGTTTTTGAGCACGCCGTGCAGATGGCCGAGGTGCATGCGCCCCGTGGGTCGCATGCCGGATAACACCCGCAAGTTTTCGCCACCCGTTGCAGCCATACGTCAGCCCCTGTTCCGCTACCCGCCCAACAGCAACTGCGACAGCCATGCGATGGGCGGGCCCAGAATCGAGGACAGCAGCCCGGGGAACACGAACAGCAGCAGCATGAGCACCGCCAGGGGAATGAAAGGCCCGAAGCGTTCGATGCTGTCCACCTTGTTGGCCAGATTGCGCGGCAGGATGCCCACCAGCACCCGCCCGCCGTCGAGCGGCGGTATCGGAATGAGGTTGAATATGAACAGCGCCACGTTGATGAGCACACCGGCCATGCCCATGTAGGCCAGTGGCACGATCCAGGGCAGCGCGGGTATCAGCAGCGCCGCGGCATGGGAAATCAATGCCCAGATAACTGCCATGATCAGGTTGGCAACCGGCCCGGCCACCGCCACGATGGCCATGTCGCGACGCGGGTTCTGGAAATTGCGCGGCGATATCGGCACCGGCTTGGCCCAGCCGAGGATGAAGGGCGAGTGCAACAGCAGCAGCACGGCCGGGGCAATGACCGTGCCGATCGGATCTATGTGCTTGAGCGGATTCACGGTCAGCCGACCCAGCATCATGGCGGTCGGATCCCCCAGGCGGCGCGCCACCCAACCGTGCGCCACTTCGTGCAGCGTGATGGCGAACAGTACCGGCGGGGCCCAGATGATGATGAGCTGGATGAGGTTGAATTGACCCATCGGCCCATTATACAGAGTCCGTTCGCGGCACCGCCCGGGCTTCAATGCAATCGACTGAACGGCACCGGGTTGCCGCGCCCGATGCGTACCACCACCGGCGCATCACCGGACAGATCCACCACCGTGGTCGGTTCGAAACCGCAGGGCCCGCCGTCAATCACCAGGTCCACGGCATGCTCCAGCCGCGTGCGCATCTCCTGCGGATCGGTGAGCGGCTGGGCTTCGCCCGGCAGCATCAGCGTGGAACTCATGATCGGTTCGCGCAGCTCGGCAAGTATCGCCTGCGTAATCGGATGCGCGGGCACGCGGATGCCGATGGTCTTGCGTTTCGGATGTTGCAACCGCCTCGGCACCTCGCGCGTGGCGGGAAGAATAAAGGTATAGGGGCCGGGCGTATGCGCTTTGAGCAGGCGGAAGGTGGGATTGTCCACGCGCGCGTAAGTGGCGATTTCGGACAGATCCCGGCACACCAGGGTGAAGTTGTGTCCGGGACCGGCGCCGCGAATGCTGCGAACGCGTTGCATGGCGATCTTGTCGCCCAGCACGCACCCCAGGGCGTAGCAGGAATCAGTGGGATAGATGATGACCCCGCCGGCCTTGAGAATTGCCACGCTGCGCCGTACGAGCCGCAGTTGCGGCGTCTGTGGGTGAATGCTGAAAAACTGGCTCATGTTCACTGGTCCATGCAGGTATCCGGCGGCAGTCCGGCGTACGAATGCGTTATGATATCGAACCTTGGCCGTTCAACGCCGTATGTCCGCTGTACTGGAATTCCTGCTGCTCGCCGTGTTCTTTGCGAGCTACCTGTGGAAAGGCATTTTCTTCGCCACCGGCGTGCTCATGGCCGGCAGCGTACTGGTGCTGGCGATCTCCTGGTGGCACAGCCGCAAATTCGAGCCGCTGCCGCTGGCGTTCACGATTCTGGTTCTGGTGCTGGGCGGCGTGACGCTGGTATTTCACGACGCCGTGTTCATCAAATGGAAATTCTCCATCGTCGAATGGCTGTTCGGCGTGGTGTTCCTGGCGACGCAATTCATGCGTCAGACGCTCATTGAACGCATGCTGGGGGCACAGATACGCGTGCCGACCGGCGTCTGGCGCCGCCTGAATCTGTTGTGGGCGGCGTTTTTCATCCTGCTGGGCAGCGCCAATGTCTACGTGATTTACCATTACGACACCGCCGCCTGGGTGGAATTCAAGGTCTGGTGGTCCACCGGCGCGATGTTGCTGTTCGTGATTGCCCAGGCGCTGTACATGAGCCGCCACGTGCAAGTGCAGAAGACCTCCTGATGTGGTACGCGATTCTTTCTGAAGACGCGAGCGGCAACCTTGCGCGGCGCGGTTCGGCTCGACCTGCGCATGTGCAGCGCCTCGAGGAACTCAAGCAACACGGCCGGCTGCTGGTCGCCGGGCCGCATCCGGCCATTGATGCGCCCGTACCCGGTGCGGCGGGTTATTCCGGCAGTCTGGTGATCGCCGATTTTGCCTCGCTTGGGGAGGCGCAAGCCTGGGCGGATACCGATCCCTATATGGCGGCCGGTGTGTATGCCAGGGTCGCGGTCAAACCGTTCCTCAAGACTCTGCCTTGAGCGCCGCCCTGAACACCGCACCTCCGGACCCGCGCATGCAATATCTGCAGACGCACGTGCAGGCTGAATTCCGACCCTCGCAGCTGGAAATCCGCGACGATGGCGCACGGCATGCCGGTCACGCGCATGCCGGTCGCGGGCACTATTCCATGCGCATCGTGGCCGCCGCGTTTGCCGGCAAGGATCGGCTGCAGCGCCACCGCATGATTTACGCGGCCCTCGGCGATCTGCAGCAGGCTGACATTCACGCGCTCAGCATTCAGGCGCTCGCACCCGATGAATCCCATTGATGTTTTTCACCCACGAGGACTCTCCATGCGTATTGCATTTCGTTCCCTGACCTTGATTGCCGCCGTCGTGATACTGGCCGCCTGTGGCGGCCAGCAGAACTCGGCGGACACTTCCACGGTGCTGGCCACTGTCAACGGCGTGCCGGTCACCAACAACATGTTCCGTGCCTACGTGCGCAGTCTGGCGGGTGGCCAGGAACCGCAACTCGACGCGCAGCGCCACCAGTTGGTGCTTAACCGCCTGATTGACATGGAAGTGCTGGCGCAGGCCGCACAGAAATCCGGCCTGGAACAACAGGCGACCGTGGCAGCGGATCTGAAGATCCAGCGCACCGGCCTGCTGGCCCAGCAGCTCGTGCAGCAGTATCTGACGCAGCATCCGGTCAGCGAAGATCAGATCAAGGCGGAATACGCGGCGCGCACCAAGGCCATGCCGGGTAACGAGTACCGCGCCCGCCACATCCTGGTGGCCAGCGAGCAGCAGGCCAAGGACATCATCAACCAGTTGAACCATGGCGCCAACTTCGCCACGCTCGCGAAAAAATATTCCACGGACGCCAGCGGCAAACAGGGTGGCGAGCTCGGCTGGTTCAGTCCGGATCAGATGGTGCCGGCGTTTTCTGCCGCCGTCGCCAAGCTCAAGAAGGGCGAATACACCAAGGAGCCGGTGCATACCCAGTATGGTTGGCACGTGATCCAGTTGGAGGATACCCGCAGCATGCCGCCGCCAAGTCTGGATTCCGTACGCGATCAGCTCACCAACAGCCTTGAAGGCCAGGTAGTCGAGGCCTACGTGAACAAATTGCGTCAGGATGCCAAGGTCGTCGTGAGCAACACCAGCGCGACCAGCAATGCGCCGGCGGCGAGCGCGACGCGCGCACCGGCCGCCGGAACCAAACGATAATCCCGAGCGCTTGAGCGCGTAAAGAAACGGCCAGCGCAAGCTGGCCGTTCCTTTTGCGGGCCGCACAATCAGTGCTGTTGCTGGAGCTTTTCGAACGCCGAGCGTATCTGTTCCAGGCGCGCACGGTTGGCGCCCACATCGAATAACCCCAGGCGCGCGATGGAGCGCATCTCAATGATGCCGCGCTTCGGCACCAAGTAGAATTCGACGTCATCCACTGCGTTTTCCGGCTGGTAGTAATATTCCGAAGCACGCTCCGCGGGATTGCTGATGGGATATTCCACACGCAGATAATTGCGATGGTTGGACACGATGCGTGCCTGGCCCACTGCATTGATGGCCTGCAGCAGGTCGGCGCTGGCCTGGGCGCGGGTGCTGGTATAAGTCAGGGGTGCGATGTACAGGGCGGGATCCGTGTCGCTGGACGACACGCAGTCCCGGTTGGACGGGCACGGCGCCAGCTGTCCCTCGCGCACGCCATACGTGGGCGTGAGGATGGTCGTACAGGACGCCAACAGCAGCGCCACTGTCAAAAGCGGAATGAGCACGCCGTTACGCACCGTCAATCTCCGGAAACCTCACATCGCACGGTTGCAGGGATCATTCTATATCCAGGTCACGCATCCAGCATCAGGAGTTGAGCAGCTCCAGGAGTCGAGCTTCGCTCAACTCGCGCACCCCGAGCCTGCGTGCTTCGGCCAGCTTGGCGCCCGGCTCCACGCCCACCACCAGGTAATCGGTCTTGCGGGAAATGCTGCCGGTAACCTTGCCGCCCAGCGCCTGGATGCGTTCCGTAGCCTGCTCACGGCTCATGCTGGTCAACGTGCCGGTCAACACGAAACTCTTGCCTTGCAGGCGTCCGGCTTCGGCGCGGCGCACAGAGCCTTCCGGCCAATGCACGCCGGCCGCGCGCAGCGTCTGAATGACCGACTGGTTGTGGGGTTCGTCAAAAAACAGCGCCAGGCTGGCGGCCGCTTCCGGGCCGATATCCTCAACCTGGCGCAATGCGTTATTGGCCAGATTTTTGGTCAGCATCCGGTCTGCAGCGCGCCGCGCCTGCGCAAGCTCAGCCGCATATTGCAACGCCACATGCTGCAGGCCGTCGAGATTGCCAAAGTGACCTGCCAGGGTTTGCGCAGTCACCTCGCCCACCTCCGGTATGCCCAATGCGTACAGAAAGCGCGCCAGTGTGGTGGCTTTACTCTTGGTAATCGCCGCCAGCAGATTGTCCGCCGACTTGTCACCCATGCGCTCCAGTGCGGCCAGTTGCGCATGGTTCAGCGCATAGATATCGGCCGGCGAATGCAGCAGTTTTTCCGCAATCAACTGCTCCACCAATTTATCGCCTAAGCCCTCGATGTCGAGTGCGCGCCGACCCGCGAAGTGCAGAATGGCCTGTGCGAGCTGCGCGGGGCACGCCAGGCGGCCGGTGCAGCGCCACGCCGCCAGCTCCTCGATTAGGGCCTTCCCCTGTTTGGTGCGCTCGCGGGTTTCACGTTCCACGTGTGCACCGCATACCGGACACCTCGATGGCACCTTTACTTGCCGCGCGTCCGCGGGGCGCGCGCTCAGCACCACGCCCACAATCTCGGGAATCACATCGCCGGCGCGTCGCACGATCACGGTGTCCCCGACACGCACGTCCTTGCGCAGCACTTCGTCCATGTTGTGCAGCGTGGCGTTGCTCACGGTGGCGCCACCCACGAATACCGGTTCCAGCCGCGCCACGGGCGTCAGGGCACCGGTGCGGCCCACCTGGAACTCCACCGCCGTGAGCCGCGTGGTAGCCTCCTCGGCAGGAAACTTGTGCGCCACTGCCCAGCGCGGTGCGTGCGCCACGAAGCCGAGACGTTGCTGCCAGTCGAGCCGGTCAACCTTGTAGACCACGCCGTCAATCTGGTAGGGCAGGCTTGCACGCCGGTCGGCCATCTTCCGGAAATACTCCAGGCAACCCTGTACGCCGTGCACCACGCGATTCTCGGGATTGGTGCGCAGGCCCCAGTCGCGCCAGCGCGCCAATATCTGGCTGTGAGTATCCGGCCATGCGCCGTCGCGCACTTCGCCCCAGGCATAGGCGAAAAATTCCAGATGGCGCGCGGCGGTGATGCGCGAATCCAGTTGCCGCAAACCGCCGGCCGCGGCGTTGCGTGGATTGGCAAAGGGTTTTTCGCCACGTTCCAGCTGGCGACGGTTGAGTTCCTCAAACGCCTTCTTTGGCATGTAGATTTCGCCGCGCACTTCCAGTGCCGCGGGATAGCCGCGGCCTTGCAGGCGCAGCGGGATCGACGCGACGGTGCGCACGTTCGGCGTGACATCCTCGCCCACGCTGCCGTCGCCGCGTGTGGCGCCGCGGCTCAGCACTCCATGCTCGTAAGTCAGGCCGATCGCCAGACCATCAAGCTTGGGTTCCGCCGCGTAGGCGACCGGCCCATCGTCTCCCAGACGTTCGCGCACGCGCACGTCAAACGCGCGCACTTCGTCGTCGCCGAAGGCGTTATCCAGCGACAGCATGGGCACCGCATGGCGCACTTCGCCGAATTCCCTGAGCGGGGCCGCACCCACCCGCTGGCTCGGCGAATCCGGCGTGAGCAGATCGGGAAATGCGCGCTCCAGCTCCAGCAATTCGCGGAACAGCCTGTCGTATTCGCTGTCCGGGATTTCCGGCGTGTCCAGCACGTAATACAGGTAATTGTGACGATTAAGCGCATCGCGCAGGCTGCGCAGCCGGCGTTCGCTGTCCTGCCGGTCACTCATGCCGTAAGTTCCAAGATGATCCGCATGCCGCCGCCTGCGGCTCAACCCGGAGCCGACAGCTGCTGCTGGAACTCCAGGATTCGCCGCCGGATCTGCTGGGCCGATTCTGAAGTCAACGGCTGGCGACGTTCGTCCAGCACGGTCCCCCCCAGCACCCGCGCCAGAGTGCGCGCCGTGGCCAGCATGTCGGCGCAGGCCGCAACGCCATCCTGCGGGCCGGGCAGCACGAGAAACAGGGTCAGACCGGGCAGCCGCTGGCGGGGCAGGTTCTCCGGCACCAGCACTCCCGGCTCCACCAGGCTGGCCACGCTGAACACCGGAGATTGTGCGGCGTCCTGGGTAAGGCGATGAAACACCTGATACTGGCCATAGCGCAGGCCGTTGACCTGCAGCGCCTTGAGGACATGCACGCCGTCGAATCCATCGGCATCCGCACACACCACATGCAGCGCGAGAATCAGTCGGCGAGCATCCGCTTGCGGTGTGCCACCGGGCAGCATTGGCATCCGTGCTGGATGAGCCGTCAAGGCTTCCTCCGCGCTCGCCGGCGCCGCAGCGCCATCCAGGCCGGGTTCGGTGCGCGTCAGCTCCGCCCGGCGCTGCCGGCGCTGGCGCGACAACAGATACACCAGCACGATGAACACCACACCGATCAGCAGAATGATCAGCCGCAGTTGCCACATCTTACATGGCCGCGATGCGCGCCGCTTCGTCCACGTCCACGTCCACGAGTCGCGATACCCCCGGCTCGTTCATGGTTACGCCGATGAGCTGATTGGCCATCTCCATGGTCGTCTTGTTGTGCGTGATGAACACGAATTGCACCCGATCGGACATGCCACGCACCAGATCACCAAAACGGCCGATGTTGGCCTCGTCCAGCGGCGCGTCCACTTCGTCCAGCAGACAGAATGGCGCCGGATTCAATTCGAAAATCGCAAACACCAGCGCCACGGCGGTCAGCGCCTTTTCCCCACCGGATAACTGGTGAATGCTGCTGTTGCGCTTGCCGGGCGGGCGCGCCATGACGGTCACGCCCGCGTCCAGCAGTTCCTCGCCCGTCAGTTCCAGGTAGGCATGACCGCCGCCGAACAGTTTCGGGAAACTGATCTGCAGCCCGGAATTCACCCGGTCGAAAGTTTCCTTGAAGCGCGTGCGGGTCTCGCGATCGATCTTGCGGATCGCCGCCTGCAGCGTTTCCAGTGCCTGGTTCAAATCCGTGAGTTGTGAATCCAGGTATTGCTTGCGCTCCGCCTGCTCGCTGTACTCCTGGATCGCCGCCAGATTGATGGGACCGAGGCGTTCAATGCGTTGATCGGCGCCGGCCAGTTTTTCAGTCCATTCCGCAATGCCCGCTGCGCCGGCCAGGCCGGACAACACTTGCGCGAGCTCGTATCCGTCAGCGCGCAACTGTTCCTCCAGCGTGCTGCGGCGCACACGCGCTTCCTGGATGCCGAGCTGCAACTGTTGCAGTTGTTCACGCTGCTCCTCGGCGCGACGCTCGCTTGCCTGACGCAGCTGTTCGAGCTTGCGCACCTGATCCGCAACGGACTCGACCTGGCGGCGCGTTTCGGCCAGTTCACTATCCATATCCGTACGCCGCGGCAGCAGGCTTTGCAGTGCGCTTTCCTGCTGCGCCGCGGGTGCGACTGCATCCTGGATGGCTTGCTGCAAGGCCGCGCCGCGCGCATCCATCTGCGCAAGCTGTGCCTGCATGCGCTCCAGATTCTGGCGCGTGGAATCACGCGTGGAGCGCTGCGCCTCGAACTTGAGCGCCAGACCATGGCGGGTCTCGGCATCCTGCCTGGTGCGCGCGCGCGCTTCCTCGGCGCGGCGGCGCAGGTCATCACGTTCGGCCTGCAGCGGTGTGCGCCGCGACTCCAGTGACTGCGCGGCGTCGTGTGCCGCGTGCAAGTCGATGCGTGCCGCCTGCAATTCGGCTTCGACCGATGCCAGTTGCCTGTTGAGATCGGCGAGTTCGGCATCCAGTTGCGCGCTGCGCTGTTCCAGATGCTGCAAGCGTTCCGTGGCGCTTTGGTGTTGCGCGCGCAGGTCCGCCTGCTCGCCCGCGGCCTGATTGAGGCTGTCCTGCAGCTCTGCGCGCTGCGCCTCGAGTTCCCGCATGCGGTGGCGCGCACTTTCCTGGCGCGCGGCCTTGGCGGTCACCTCGCGTTCAATGCCGGCGAGCTGCGCCTGGTGGTGTTTGATTTCCTGGGCGCGTGCCAGCACACCTGCGCGCTCATCCTCGCCGCGAATCACCCGTAACCAGTGGCGCCCGAGCCACAGACCGTCGCGCGTAATGACCGATTCGCGGGCCGACAGTTTGGCGCGCATCGCGAGCGCGGCCTCGAGATTCTCCGCGGTGCGCACACTCGCCAGCCAGTCACTCAGATCGAGTGGGCCTTCGACTTTTCCGAGCAGGCTGTTGCGGTCGCCGGAGCCGACCTTGCCGGCCTTTTCCACAAATGACAGCGAGCCGCCGGTGAGGCCGGCCAGCTGCGCGGCGTCGTCCGCAAACTGGTCCAGGCATACCGCCTCCAGGTGGTAGCCGAGCACGGTTTCCACCGCCCGCTCCCAGCCGGGTGCCACGTTGATAAGCTCCGCCAGGCGCGGTTGTCCATCGAGCTTGCGCTGTTTGAGCCAGTCGGAAACCTGGGCGCGGCTCTTGCCGAGTGCCGCCTGTTGCAGCGCGTCGAGCGCGGCCAGGCGCCCGCGGTGATCCTCGAGCTGACTGCGCAGAGCGTGCAGTTCGGTGCTGAGCTGCTGATCGCTCTCCCGCAGCCCTTCGAGTTCGCGTGTTGCCTGTTCGAGTTCGGTTTGCAGGCGCGTGCGCGTGGATTCCGCCTGCTGAATGGCCGCATCCAGCTCGCCGATGCCCACCAGATCTGCATCGGCAGACAGTGCGGTGCGTTCCACCTGCAATTTGTCGCGCCGCTGCAGCCCCTGGCCGTGCTGGCGCTCAAGGTGCTGAATGCGCGTGCGCGCGACTTCCGCGGCCTGTGCCTTGTCACCGGCCTCACGATTGAATGCTTCCCAACGCTCCTGCCACACCTGCAGTGCGCGCTCGGCCTCGGCCAGCGACTGCGTGGAGCGCTGCTCCCCGGCCAGCGCCTGTGTATGCGCCGGCTCAAATGCCGCAAGCGCCGCATCCGCACGCGCGATTTGTTCGCGGTCGCGGTTTATATGACCCTCGATTTCCCGACGACCGGCCTGCAGACTGTCCAGATCCTGCTGGTGCTGGCTGCGCGCCTCGCGCAGGTGCTGCAGCGACTGCTCCAGCCTGGCGGTCGTGGTCGCCAACTCGTAGGAGCGTGCCTGCACCTGGGTGAAGCGGTCACCGGCCTGAGTGTGCTGCGCGCGGGTTTTTTCCAGCTCGTTCTCGACGCCGCGTTGCTCGGCAATCGTGGCCTGCAAGCGGGTTTCATGTTCACGGATAATGCGTTCCTGGCCGCCCACCTGCTCGTCCAATGCGCGCCAATGCAGCGCCTTGAGTTCGGCTTCCAGACGCCGCTTGTCCTCATTCAGGGATTTGTAACGTTCGGCGGCCCGCGCCTGCCTGTGCAGGTGCTCGATTTGCTTGCTGATCTCGTCAAGTACGTCGTTCAGGCGTTCGATGTTTTCGCGCGTCGCATGCATGCGACTCTCGGTCTCGCGGCGCCGTTCCTTGTAGCGTGAAATCCCGGCGGCCTCTTCCAGAAACACGCGCAATTCCTCTGGCTTGGATTCCACCAGGCGCGTGATCGTGCCCTGCTCGATGATGGCGTAGCTGCGCGGCCCGAGTCCGGTGCCCAGGAACAGGTCGGTAACATCGCGGCGGCGGCACCGGGTGTTGTTGAGAAAGTAATTGGAAGTGCCGTCGCGCACCACCTCGCGGCGCACGGAGATTTCCGCGTAGTTGGCGAACTGACCGCCGACGGCGCCATCGGAATTGTCGAACAGCAGCTCGATGGAGGCGGCGCTCACCGGCTTGCGGGCGCTGGAGCCGTTGAAGATCACGTCCGCCATGGAGTCGCCGCGTAACTGCTTGGCGGAGAGTTCGCCCATGACCCAGCGCACGGCATCGATGATGTTGGTTTTGCCGCAGCCGTTGGGGCCGACTATGCCCACCAGGTTGCTGGGCAGGTGGATGGTGGTCGGGTCCACGAAGGATTTGAATCCCGACAGTTTTATTTTGCTGAGCCGCATGCTGAATGGTGCCGCCGGGCGCGCTGCCGATCCTGGCCGCGTAGTGTAAAGTATTGGCGCCTGAAAACGCAGTAGTCGCCATGCCCGCCGCACCCAGCAAAAGTCTCGAGACTTTCCCCAATCCGCATCCGGATCGCGACTACACGGTCCGCATCCGCATCCCGGAATTCACCTGCCTGTGCCCGCGCACCGGCCAGCCGGATTTTGCCGAGTTGCTGCTGGAGTACGTGCCGGGACAGACGTGCGTGGAACTCAAGGCGCTGAAGCTCTACATCTGGAGCTACCGCGACCAGGGCACATTTCACGAGGATGTCACCAACCGCATTCTCAACGATCTGGTCGCGGCGCTGAGCCCGCGGTTCCTGCGGCTCAGCGCGCAGTTCAACGTGCGCGGCGGCCTGTATACCACCGTGGTCGCAGAGCACCGCCAGCCCGGCTGGCAGAGCCCGGCGGCGGTTACGCTGCCCTGACGACGCCGTGCTCGAGGAATTCTCCCACGGGGCGCGCTGCCTGTTTCAGGGCTTCACCTGGCTGACCCGCCCCGGCATCCGGCGCTACGTGGTTCTTCCGCTGCTCATCAACCTGCTGTTGTTTGCAATTGCCATTGTCCTCGGCGTGCACTACTTCGGCGCCTGGTCGCACCACTGGATTTCAGGTCTGCCGCACTGGCTGGCATGGCTCACCGCGGTTCTGTGGGTGGTGTTTGCACTGGCCGCCGCGCTGGCGCTGTTCTACGCCTTTGCACTGCTCGCCAATATCATTGCCGCGCCGCTGGATATTTTTCTGGCCATGCAGATCGAGGCCAGGCTTACCGGCCGGCGCCCCGAGACCGGTCGCAGCCTCGTCATGGACATCGTCGTGGGGCTGCGCAGCCAGCTCCAGCGCCTCCTGTACCTCGTGTGGCGCATGCTCCTGATCGCGGTGGCGGGCCTGGTGTTGCTCTTCGTACCGTTGTTCGGCGTACTCACGCCCCTGCTGTGGTTCGTGTTTACCGCCTGGACGCTCGCCATCGTGTATTCGGATTTCCCGCTCAGCAACCGGGGCGTAACGTTTGTCGAACAACGCCGTTTGTTCCGGCAAAAACGCGCACGCCTGTTCGGATTCGGCGTGGCCACGGCGCTCTGCACCATGTTGCCGGTGGTGAATTTCATCATCATGCCGGCGGCAGTCGCCGGTGCCACGCTCATGTGGACCGATTCCCGGGTATCAAACTCCTGAATCCCGTCACCCTCCGATTGCTGCCAACCGGTTTTTTGCCGGATGCAACTTGCCTCGCACGGCGCAATCCGGTATAAACTGCGCCGCTTTATCTTCGGGTCAACGGGAGTTTTGCATGCCGGCCAGGACCAAAGCCGCAGTTTCATCCAAAGCTGCAAGAAAACCAGCCAGCAAGGCCGTACCCAAAGTCAGCCTCAAGAAAGCCGCCGCCAAACCCGCCGCCCGTCCGCATCGCCGCAGGTCCGCGGCCGATGGCTTCATGGGATTCACGCCCTATCCGCTCAAGAAGGGCGAGCCCTACATGAACGAAAACCAGCGGATGCATTTTCGCAACATCCTGCTGGGATGGAAACGCGAGTTGATGGAGGAAGTGGACCGCACTGTGCACCACATGCAGAACGAGGCGGCCAACTTCCCGGACCCCAATGACCGCGCCACCCAGGAGTCGGAATTCAGCCTGGAGTTGCGCACCCGCGACCGCGAGCGCAAGCTCATCAAGAAAATTGACGAGGCGCTGGCCTCGCTGGAAGCCGGCGAATATGGCCACTGCGATTCCTGCGGAGTGGAAATCGGCATCCGCAGGCTGGAAGCGCGTCCCACTGCAACCCAGTGCATAGACTGCAAGACCTTGGACGAAATCCGCGAAAAGCAGATGACGGGCTGATCACAGACACGCGGGCTGCGTACCGCGTCCGGCCTCGGAGATACGCCAGGTCTGGAAGCGACCCGCAAGACCCGACATCTGGAACAGGCTATTATCTCTCCCGTCCCCACGGCTGCACTTCCCTACAAGGGCCGATTTGCGCCCTCGCCCACCGGGCCGCTGCACTTTGGCTCGCTGGTAGCCGCGCTCGGCAGTTTTCTCGACGCGCGCTCCCACGGTGGCCGGTGGCTGCTGCGCATCGAAAACCCGGATCCGCCGCGGGAGCACATGGGGGCGGCTGACAAAATCCTGCGCAGCCTGGAAATTCACGGCTTGCACTGGGACGGGCAAGTACTGTATCAGCACACGCGGCTGGCCGCCTATGAGTCTGAGATCGTGAAGCTCCGGGCCACGGGCTGGGCTTATCCCTGCGCATGCAGCCGGCGTGAAATTGCCGACAACGGCTGGCGCGGTCTGGAGGGGCCGATCTACCCGGGCACCTGTCGCCGGGGACCACCGCCTGGCAAATCCGCCTGCGCGCTGCGCATCCGCGTTGCCGAGGATGAAACCCTGTGCTTCCAGGATCGCCTGCAGGGACGCGTGTGCCAGAACCTGGCGCGGGAGATCGGTGATTTCGTGATCCGCCGTGCCGACGGCTGCTTTGCCTATCAATTTGCGGTGGTGCTGGACGACGCTTTCCAGGAGATCTCCGATGTGGTGCGCGGCGCGGACCTATTGTTGTCCACAACCCGGCAGATGTGGCTGCAGCGTCGGCTGGGCCTGCCGACACCTTCTTATATGCACCTGCCCGTGGCGCTGACTGCGGCTGGCGAAAAGCTGAGCAAACAAACCGGGGCCCAGCCGCTTGACGATGCACGGCCGGGCGCAAATCTTTTCAGGGCACTGGAATTCCTGCGCCAGACCCCGATGGGGCAATTGCGCGGTGCCCCACCTTCCGAAGTCCTCACCTGGGCCATCAGGAATTGGCGACCCGAGCAGCTGCGCGGTATATTGAGCAGCAGAATCACACAAGAGTATTCATGAATAATATCATATAACTAATTGATATAAATGAATAATAGTCATAGGCTAGGCATAAATTCAGACTCCGGGTTCGCGCAACGCAGCGCCAGCGGTAAAGTCATTCTCAGCGCATTTAAACCGAACCGGCTGCTACGCAACCGTCACCTGCAAACCATTCTCCCGAATGTTATCTATCCCGGTGCACGGCCACCGCTGCGGCGCGAACGCCTGGAGCTTCCGGACGGGGACTTCATCGACGTGGACTGGACCCTGGGCGGGAACGGCCCCATCGTCATCGTATTGCACGGCCTGGAAGGATCAATCAAGTCACATTACGCCGCACGCATCATGCGCTGCATTCACCGGCTCGGCTGGCGCGGCGCGCTGCTCAACTTTCGCGGCTGCAGTGGCGAACCCAACCGGCTTCCCATCGGTTACCACTCGGGTTTCACCCAGGATCTGGAATATTTCACCCGCCTGCTCCAACAGCGTGAATCCGCCACGCCGCTTGCCGCGGTAGGCTACTCGCTGGGCGGCAGTGTGCTGCTTAAATGGCTCGGTGAAAGTCCGAACAGCGGCCGCCTGCGCACGGCGGTTGCGGTATCCGTGCCCTTCGATCTCACCGCGGCTTCAAATGCCGTGGAACATGGCGTCTCGCAAATCTACAAATGGACACTGCTGGGAAGCATGCGCCGCTCATCGGCACGCAAATTCAAACAGGTCAAGGCGCCGTTCCCGCTGCCCAAGGTGCGCAAGCTGCGCAGTTTCAGGGATTTCGACAATGCCCTGACCGCACCGCTGCACGGTTTCCGTGATGCGGATGATTACTACGCCACCTGCAGCAGCCGGCAGTATCTCGGGAATATCACGGTACCGACACTGCTCCTGCATTCCAGCGACGATCCGCTAATGACCCCGGCTTCGGTGCCCAGCGCACCGGAACTTTCGCCGGCCGTGACGCTCGAACTCAGCCACAAGGGCGGCCACGTGGGTTTCGTGAATGGCTCGCTGTTGCGGCCCAACATGTGGCTGGCGGAACGCATCAGCCGGCATTTGATCCAGACTTTGCCACGCGCTTGAGCACCATGGGAGGATTTATGCGGTTGCATTTCACGCGTACGCTTTCATATGTGCTGTTTCTGGCCCTGTCCGCAACTTCGCCGGGGTTATTGGCCGGCAGCCCTTCGCAACCCCCCGTGCCTGCGGTGCCACTCGATCAAGCCTCGATCGCCGAACTGCATCAGCAGTTGCTGCATGGATCGCTAAGCGTTCAGACCCTGACACAGTATTTCCTGGACCGCATTGCCAAGCTGGATCAGGCCGGCCCGCACGTGAATTCGGTCATTGAGGTCAATCCCGACGCGCTCAAGATCGCGCGTCAACTGGATGCCGAGCCCAGGAACCTGGCGCGCAGCCAGCCGCTCTATGGCATACCCATCCTGTTGAAAGACAATATAGACACCGGCGACCGCATGCTGACTACCGCCGGTTCGCTCGCGCTGATGGGCGCGCCCGCTTCACGGGACGCAACGTTGGTCGCGAAACTGCGCAAGGCGGGTGCCGTAATTCTCGGCAAGACCAATCTCAGCGAATGGGCGAACTTCCGCTCCAGCCATTCAACCAGCGGCTGGAGCGGCGAAGGTGGTCTTACGCACAACCCCTATATCCTCGACCGTAACGCCTGCGGTTCCAGTTCGGGATCTGCGGCTGCGGTAGCCGCCGGCTTCGCCACCGCAGCCATTGGCACCGAGACCGATGGCTCCATCGTGTGCCCCTCCTCGGTCAACGGCGTAGTCGGCATAAAGCCGAGTCTCGGGCTGGTGAGTCGCGCCGGCATCATTCCCATCAGCCACAACCAGGATACCGCCGGCCCCATCGCGCGCAGCGTGGCCGACGCCGCTGCGGTGCTCACGGTCATTTCCGGCAGCGATGCGCGGGATGCCTACACCAGGAATGCCAAGCAGCACGTCAAAGACTACAGCCGCTTTTTGACAGCAAACGCGCTCACCGGCAAGCGCATCGGCGTGGTACGTGCGTTCGCCGGTTACGACCCGAATGTCGACGGGATTCTGGATCGGAGTATTGCGGTGCTGAAAGCCCACGGTGCCATCGTGATTGACCCCGTGGTCATTCCGCATCTCGACGCCTACGGCCAGGCCGAACAGACCGTGCTGCTCTACGATTTCAAGCACGATCTCAATACCTACCTCGCCACGCGCAAAGGCTTGGCCGTGCACAATCTGGCGGAGCTCATCGCATTCGACAAGGTCCATGCCGCGGAGGAAATGCGGTGGTTCGGCCAGGACGAGTTCTTCGCCGCGGAAGCCAAAGGTCCGTTGACTGACAAGGCTTACCGCAACGCGCTTGCCAAGGACCGGCGCCTGTCGGGTCCCGAAGGCATCAATGCCGCCATGCAGAAATACCGGCTGGATGCCCTGCTCGCACCCACCGTGGGGCCCGCGTGGACCACGGACCTGGTCAACGGCGACCACGTGACCGGCGGCAGTTCCTCACCCGCGGCCGTGGCCGGTTATCCCGACATCACCGTGCCCGCGGGTTTTGTCCACTGCCTGCCGGTGGGCATGAGTTTCTTTGCGCGCAAATGGAGCGAGCCCACGTTGATCGCCATTACCTACAGCTTCGAACAGGCCACGCACGTTTATCGGTCGCCGCAGTTTCTGGCAAACGTGACCGACTGCAATCAGCACAGCGATTCCGGACACACATAGATCGTGCCGTTAAAAAAAGCGAGGGCCTTGCGGCCCTCTCTTCATTTCAAGTCACATCCCTTAATCAGGCGGCGTCCACGGCCTTCATGCTCAGGCGGATGCGGCCCTGCTTGTCCACTTCCAGCACCTTGACGTTGATGACGTCGCCCTCGTGTAATTTGTCGCTCACACGCTCGACGCGCTCTTCGGAAATCTGCGAGATGTGCACCAGGCCGTCGCGCCCCGGCAGGATGGTGACGAACGCGCCGAAGTCCATGAGCTTGACGACTTTGCCGCGATACACGTGACCGACTTCGACATCGGCGGTGATTTCCTCGATGCGATGCCTGGCTCTTTCTCCGGCGGCTTTGTCCACCGAGGCGATTTTCACGGTGCCATCGTCCTCGATGTCGATGGTGGTGTCGGTTTCTTCCGTTAGCGCGCGGATCACCGCGCCGCCCTTGCCGATCACGTCGCGGATCTTGTCCGGGTGGATCTTCATGGTGATGATGCGCGGCGCCCACTCGGAGAGTTCGGCGCGCGGCTGGGCGATCACGGCGTTCATCTTGCCGAGTATGTGCAGGCGGCCGGCGTGCGCCTGCGCGAGCGCCTGCTGCATGATCTCCTTGGTGATGCCGTCAATCTTGATGTCCATCTGCAGCGCGGTCACGCCCTCGCTGGTGCCGGCCACTTTGAAGTCCATGTCGCCCAGATGATCCTCGTCGCCGAGAATGTCGGTGAGCACGGCGAACTTTCCGCCATCCTTGATCAGGCCCATGGCCACGCCTGCCACCGGCGCCTTCAAAGGCACGCCCGCGTCCATGAGCGACAGACTGGTGCCACACACGCTCGCCATCGAACTGGAGCCGTTGGATTCGGTGATTTCCGAAACCACGCGGATCACGTACGGGTAAGTCGCCATGTCCGGCATGACCGCCTGGATGCCGCGCTTGGCGAGACGCCCGTGACCAATCTCCCGGCGCTTGGGTGAGCCCATGAAGCCCACTTCACCCACCGAATAAGGCGGGAAGTTGTAGTGCAACATGAAGGGTTCCTTGTGCTCACCCTCGATGGCATCAATGATCTGCGCGTCACGGCCGGTGCCGAGTGTGGTCACCACCAGCGCCTGGGTCTCGCCGCGGGTGAACAATGCCGAGCCGTGGGTACGCGGCAACACGCCGACTTTTACTGCAATCGGGCGTACGGTGCTGGTGTCGCGCCCGTCGATGCGCGGCTGGCCTTCGAGGATGCGGCCGCGCACGATTTTCTTTTCCAGGTCCATGAAGGCGTTGCCCACGAGATTCGGCGTCCACTGCGGCGCATTGCCGGCAGCAAACTTCGCCAACGCGGCAGCGCGGATTTCCTCGATCCGGGTGTGGCGCGTCTGTTTCTCGGCGATCTGGTAGACCGCGCGCAGAGCCTTTTCGGCCTCGGCGGCCAGCGCCTCGGCTAAACCCTTGTCCTTCTCGGCCGGTTTCCAGTCCCAAGCGGGTTTGCCGGCTTCCCTGGCCAGTTCGCGGATGACCTTGATGGCCGCCTGCAGCTGTTCATGGCCGAACATCACCGCGCCCAGCATCACGTCCTCGGGCAGGCATTCGGCTTCGGACTCGACCATGAGTACCGCCTTGTCGGTACCCGCGACCACCAGGTCCAGCTGCGATTGATCCAGTTGGCTGCGCGTGGGATTCAGCAGGTATTGCCCGTTCTGGTAGCCGACGCGTGCCGCCCCGATGGGCCCCATGAACGGCAGGCCTGAAATCGCCAGCGCCGCGGACGCTCCCAGCAGCGCCGGCACATCCGGGTCCACCTCCGGATTCACGGAGATCACCGTGGCGATGACCTGGACTTCGTTGTAAAAACTCTTGGGAAACAATGGACGGAGGGGGCGATCGATGAGGCGGGAGGTGAGGGTTTCTTTTTCACTGGGTCGGCCTTCCCGCTTGAAGAAGCCGCCGGGGATTTTGCCGGCCGCGTAGGTCTTCTCCTGGTAATTGACCGTGAGCGGAAAGAAATCCCGGCCTTCAACCGCAGATTTTGATCCCACTGCGGTTACCAGCACCACGGTATCCGCCATGGTCACGAGTACCGCACCGTCCGCCTGGCGGGCGATTTCGCCCGTCTCCAGCGTCGCGGTGTGGGCGCCGTACTGAAAACTTTTCTTGATGACTGTCACGTTGAACCCTTCGTAAGCTGCGTTGTTGCGTGCAACAACAGGAATCGGAAAAACTGAAATTTAACGGCGCAGGCCAAGACGCTCGATCAGGGTCTCGTAGCGCGTCTGGTCGCTGTGCCGGAGATAATCCAGCAGCTTGCGACGCTGGTTCAGCATCTTGAGCAATCCGCGGCGGGAATGAAAATCCTGCTTGTGCTGGTCGAAATGCGGACCCAGGCCGTCAATGCGGGCGGACAGCAGTGCCACCTGTACTTCGGGTGAACCGGTATCCTTGGGATCGCGCCGGTAGGCGGAGATGATTTCCTGCTTTTTTTCAGTGCTAAACGACATAAACGCTCAACTCCAACGATTTTCACCTTAATTTCAGGCGCGTATTGTAGCCGCCCGCCCCAATCCGAACAAGCAAAAATCCAATGAAATCAGCGATCCACCCAGGCTTCAGGCGAAGTTCAGCAATCGCCGCGGAGTGATGCGTCCATCGTCGAGCACTTCACCCACGCCCAGGAACCTCTCGGGTGCATACACGCGCACCCGGCCGTGCGTCGGAGCGCCCGACGCTGCCACCGCGTGGCCACGCATGAAATACCAGGTGGCATCCGTGCCCAGTCTGACTGCGGGCCAATGGCCAATCGCGGAATCCGCAGGCAACAGCAGTTCGTCGAGTGCCTTATCCCCGCTGACATGCCGTTGCAGTCTCACGAGCGTATGCATGGGGAAAATGCTGCCATAGGGACCGAGTGCCAGCCTGCGCAGCGTGCTCACATGACCGCAGCTGCCCAAGGCCCGGGCAAGGTCCTCCACCAGGGTGCGGATATAGGTGCCCTTGGAGCAGCGTACCGCCAGCGTCAGGGAGGCCGCATCACACGAGCTCAGAGTAAGCGCATGGATGGTCACGCGCCGCGGCGCGCGTGCGACTTCGATGCCGTCGCGCGCCAGATCATAGAGCCGCTGCCCCTGATGCTTGAGCGCGGAGTACATCGGTGGAACCTGGTCAATCTCGCCACGGAATTTCCCGAGCGTAGCTTCAATGTCCACGCGCGTGAGCGCGGGAACCGCGCGCTGCTCGGTCACCGCGCCTTCCGCATCGCCCGTGGCCGTGCGCACGCCCAGCCGGCAGGTCACCAAGTATTCCTTGTCGGCATCCAGCAGGAATGCCGACAGCTTGGTGGCTTCGCCAAAACAGATCGGCAGCAAGCCGGTGGCAAGGGGGTCCAGGCTGCCGGTGTGCCCGGCCTTGCGCGCGTTGAACAGACGCTTGACCGTCTGCAGCGCCTGATTGGAAGTCATGCGCTCCGGCTTGTCGAGCAGCAGGATGCCGTGCACGTCGCGGCGCACCGCCTTGTACCCGGCTACCGCAGCGCCGCGCTCCGGATACGAGGACAGGGTGGGCATCACGTGGATTTGCCGCCGCCGGGTGCGGACGCATTCGCGCGCGCAATCAGCGCTTCGAGGCGTGCGGAACGGTCCAGACTTTCGTCGTAGCTGAAACGCAGCTCGGGAATGGCGCGCAATTTCACGCGCTGGCCGAGTGCGTGGCGCAGAAAACCGGCTGCATGATTGAGCGCCTGCACGACTTCGGACTGCGGACCCTCGACGCCCAAGACCGAGACCCGCACCTTGGCGTGCGACAGGTCCGGCGACACGTTCACCTCGGTCACGGTCACGTGCTGCACGCGCGGATCCTTGACCTCGCGCCGGATCAGTTCGGCGAGCTCGTGTTGCAGTAGCTCGCCAATGCGCAGTTTGCGTGGATAGGCATGCGGCATGCAGTGCAGCCCGGGTGGTTCCTATACGGTACGCGCGACTTCGACGCGTTCGTAACACTCGATCTGGTCCCCGGGCTTCACGTCGTTGTAATCCTTGACGCCGATGCCGCATTCGGTGCCGGCACGTACCTCGTTGACGTCGTCCTTGAAGCGCCGCAACGACTCCAGCTGCCCTTCGAAGATCACCACATTGTCGCGCAGCACGCGGATCGGCAGATTGCGTTTGACGTAGCCGTCCACCACCAGGCAGCCGGCGATGGCGCCGAGCTTGGAGGACCGAAACACCTCGCGCACTTCCGCCAGACCCACGATCTGCTCGCGCAGCTCCGGCTTGAGCATGCCGCCGATCGCCTGCCGGACATCGTCGATGGCCTGATAGATGATGCTGTAGTAACGCACATCCAGTCCGGATTCGCTGATCAGCCGGCGCGCACCGGCATCCGCGCGCGCATTGAATCCGATGATCACCGCTTTGGAGGCCAGCGCCAGATTCACGTCGGATTCGGTGATCCCGCCGACGCTGCTGCCGATGATCTTGACCTTCACTTCGTCGGTAGACAGTGCGCCCAGCGCATCGCGCAGCGCCTCGGCACTGCCCTGGACGTCGGATTTGATCAGCAGGTTCAGGGTCTTCTGCTCGCCTTCCTGCATCTGCTGGAATGCATCGTCGAGCTTGGTGGTCTGGCGCGCAAGTTTGACGTCGCGCAACTTGCTCTGGCGGTAGAGCGCCACTTCGCGCGCCTTGCGTTCATCCGTCATCACTACCGCGTCGTCGCCGGCATTGGGTGTGCCCGACAGGCCCAGCACCAGTGCCGGGGTGCCCGGCCCCGCCTCCTGCAACTGCTTGCCGTCCTCGTCAAACATGGCGCGCACCCGGCCGAATTCCTGGCCGGTGAGCAGGAGGTCACCGGGCTGCAACCGCCCGCGCTGTATCAGTACCGTGGCCACCGGGCCGCGGCCCTTCTCGAGGCTCGATTCCAGCACGAAACCGGATGCCGGTCCGGTATCCACGGCCCTGAGCTCCAGCACTTCGGCCTGTACCAGGATGGAATCCAGGAGCGCGTCCACCCCCGCACCGGTCTTCGAGGACACGCTCACGAAAATGTTCTCGCCGCCCCACTCCTCGGAAATAATCTCGTGCTTGGCGAGATCGCTGCGCACGCGCTCCAGATCAGCCTCGGGCTTGTCGATCTTGGTGATCGCCACCACGATCGGGGCCTTGGCGGCGCGCGCGTGCTGGATGGCTTCGACGGTCTGCGGCATGACGCCGTCATCCGCGGCCACGACCAGCACCACGATGTCCGCCACGTTGGCGCCACGCGCGCGCATGGCCGTGAACGCCGCGTGACCGGGCGTATCCAGGAAGGTGATCACGCCCTTCTTGGTTTCCACGCGGTAGGCGCCGATGTGCTGGGTTATGCCTCCGGCTTCGTGCGCTGCGACGCGCGTGCTGCGGATGTAATCCAGCAGCGAGGTCTTGCCGTGATCCACGTGGCCCACGATGGTGACCACCGGCGGACGCGTGATCTCGTCGCCCGCGTGCACCACCTGCACGACCTGGTCTTCGAGGTCGCTCTCCTTGAGCAGCTTGGCCTTGTGGCCCATCTCGTCCACCACGATGGCCGCGGTTTCCTGGTCAATCACCTGGTTGATGGTGGCCATGGAGCCCATTTTCATCATCACCTTGATGACTTCGGTGGCCTTGACCGCCATGCGCTGCGCCAGCTCGCCCACGCTGATGGTTTCCGGAATCGGCACTTCGCGCACCTGCGGCGCTACCGGCTTTTCAAAACCGTGCTTGCTCTCGACCTGCACGTTCACTGCGGCCCTGGCTTTGGCGGGCCGCTTCTTGCGCCGCGTGGACAGTTCGTGACCGACGTGCAGTTCCGCGCGCCCATACTTGGTGTGTTTGTCGTCCGCCACCGCCGGTTTGCTACGCGGTGCCGCGGCGCGCATGCGCCGGTCTTCCTCTTCGGCTTCGCGCCGTGCCTCGGCTTCGGCCTTGCGGCGCTCGGCTTCGGCGCGCGCGGCCGCGTCCTCTTCCTGCTTGCGCAGCGTTTCCTCGGCCTCTTTCTTGCGCCGCTCTTCCTCCTCGGCCGCGAGTTTTTGCGCGCGGAACGCTGACTGGCGTGCTTCCTCGGCACGCCGGAGTTCCAGTTCGGCCTGCTGCACCGCTTCTTCCTCGGTCCGGCGTTTGGTTTCTTCCTCGATTACCGCACTGCGCTTCACGTAGGTGCGCTTCTTGCGCACCTCCACGCTCACGGTCTTGGCTCGGCCTTGCGCCCCGCTCAGCTTGATCTCGGATACGCTGCGGCGCTTGAGGGTGATGCGGCGCGGCTCGCCGCCGGCGCCCTCGCCATGGCTGTGGCGCAGGTGCGTCAGCAGCTGCAGTTTCTGGTCGTCGCTGATGGCGATGTCAGGATCGGCAATCGAAATGCCGGCCTCGGCGAGTTGCGTCAGCAGGCGCTCCACCGGCGTGCCCACCACTTCCGCAAACTGTCTGACTGTGACTTCCGCCATGGCGTGTTCCTCGCTGGATTACTTCGCTTGCGCCTCTGCGGCGGCGAACCAGGGCGCGCGCGCCGCGAGAATAAGTTCCGCGGCCTTGGTCTCGTTCAGACCCTCGACGTCCTTGATGTCGTCCACCGCCTGTTCGGCGAGATCTTCCTGCGTCACGATGCCGCGGCCCGCCAGGCGGAAGGCCAGGGCGCGATCCATGCCGCCGAGGTTCAACAAATCCTCCGCCGGCTCGACTTCGCCCAGCTGCTCCTCGCTGGCGATGGCCTGGGTGAGCAGCACGTCGCGCGCACGGCCGCGGAGTTCTTCCACCATGGCCTCGTCAAATTCCTCCACCGACAGCAGTTCGGAAGCCGGCACATAGGCGATTTCCTCAATGCTGGAGAAGCCTTCCTGCACCAGAATCGCGGCCACGTCCTCGTCCACGTCCAGTTGTTCCATGAAAAGTTTCTGCAGGGTCTGCACCTCGGCGTCGTTCTTCTGCGTGGCCTGCTCCTGGCTCATGACGTTCAGTTCCCAACCGCTCAACTGGGTGGCAAGGCGCACGTTCTGGCCGCCGCGGCCGATGGCCTTGGCGAGATTGTCCTCTTTCACCGCAATGTCCATGCTGTGGGATTCCTCGTCCATGACGATGGCCTGGACTTCGGCCGGCGACATGGCGTTGATCACGAACTGCGCGGGATTGTCGTTCCAGGGAACGATGTCCACGCGCTCGCCGGACAGTTCATTGGACACCGCCTGCACGCGCGAGCCGCGCATGCCCACGCAAGCGCCCACCGGATCGATGCGTGAATCGTTGCTCTTGACCGCCACCTTGGCGCGCACACCCGGGTCGCGCGCCGCGCCCTTGATCTCGATCAGCCCCTGCCCGACTTCGGGCACTTCCAGCTTGAACAGCTCGATGAGGAATTGCGGTGAAGTGCGCGTCACGAATAACTGCGGTCCGCGCGGCTCGGGGCGCACTTCGCGCAAAAAGCCGCGGATGCGGTCGTTGGTGCGCACCGCTTCGCGCGGGATCATTTCCTCGCGCGCAATGTAAGCTTCGGCGTTGTTGCCGAGGTCAATGTAAACGTTGCCGCGCTCCACGCGCTTGACCACGCCGGTCACCAGTTCTCCCACGCGCTCCTTGTAGGCTTCGACCACCTGCGCGCGTTCAGCCTCGCGCACTTTCTGCACGATGACCTGCTTGGCGGTTTGCGCCGCGATGCGGCCGAACACCACCGACTCCATGGGCTCCTCGATATATTCGCCGAGTTGGATGTCGGGCTTGATGTCCACGGCATCCATGAGGCGCAGCTCGCGTTCCGGCGATTCCAGCGGTTCCTCGTCGGCGCGCACCAGCCAGCGGCGGAAGGTCTCGTAATCGCCGGTTTCGCGGTTGATGGCCACGCGTGCATCGATCTCGCCGCCGTGCTTCTTGCGCGTGGCCGAGGCCAGCGCAGCCTCCAGCGCCTCGAAAATAATGTCCTTGGCGACGCCTTTCTCGTTGGAAACCGCGTCCACCACCAGCAATATCTCTTTGTTCATGTGTTCACATCCAGAACAGTTGCGATTCAAAACTCCGGCGCCAGTCGTGCCTTGCCGATCTGCGCCAACGGCAAACGGAACATGGCGCCATCCACCTCGATCAACACCTCATCGTTTTCCAGCCCGCGCAGCGTGCCCGAGAATCGCCGGCGGCCGTTGAGCGGCAGCGTGAGTTCGATGCGCGCGCGCTGGCCGGACTGTGCGCTGAAGTCCGCGGGTTTACGCAGCGGCCGGTCCAGGCCCGGCGACGACACTTCGAGCGTGTAGGCCCCCGGGATCGGGTCCTCCACGTCCAGCAGCGCGCCGATCTGGCGGCTGACCTTCTCGCAGTCGTCCAGCGTCACACCCTGCGGCTGGTCTATGTAAAGCCGCAGCAGCTTGCCCTGGAACTCCAGTTCCACCAGCTCGAAGCCCAAGCCCTCGATGGCCGGCTCCACTATCTTCAGCAGCGTCTCGCGCATCCAGCACGCCCAGTACAAATAAAAAATGGGCGCGAGGCCCATTCCAGCTGCCCCGCTGAATCCGGGGCCGATGACGACAAACCCCGGTCCGGGGTCTCAAGCCACAGCAGCGGTCGCTGCCGGGCATTAAAAAGCCCCTGCACGGGGCCCTGTCTCCAAGATCGTTGGTAGCGGGGGCAGGATTTGAACCTGCGACCTTCGGGTTATGAGCCCGACGAGCTGCCAGACTGCTCCACCCCGCACCCGGCAGCCGCGGAATATATAGGTTTAACGGCCTTTTTTCAAGCCAAACCGGGGCTTGGGTGGCCTGTTTGAGGTACTTCGGCAAATTGTCAGCCACACTTCGGCTGCGCGTTAGCAGGAGGTTGCGCAACCCATCAGCCGGTATTACATTTGCTATCTCAGTAATACGGAGATCGCCATGGCAACCACACTGACCAGCAAAGGTCAGGTCACCATCCCCAAGAAGGTCCGGGATGCCTTGAAGCTCACGCCGGGTTCGCGTGTGGACTTCGCCGTCAACCGTGATGGCGAGGTTGTGCTGCACAAGACAGCGGGCAAAGCTGTTCACCAGCCCGATCGTTTCGAGCGAGCCCGAGGCAAAGCGCAGGTAAAGTGGCGCACTCACGAACTGATGGCTCTGCTGCGCGGTGCTGACTGATGATGCTGGTGGATACCAACGTACTGGTGGATGTGCTGGCGAATGATCCCCAATGGGCCGACTGGTCCGTTCAGCAGCTTCGCGCACAGTCACAGTTGCACGATTTGCTGATCAACTCGGTAATTTACGCCGAACTTTCCCTGACCTTCGACTCGGCGGAAGCTCTGGATAAGGCCGTAGATGACATGGGGTTGATGCTAAACGAGACGCCGCGCCCCGCATTGTTTCTGGCCGGCAAAGCCTTCATCCGTTACCGTCGCGAGGGTGGCAGGAAAACCAACGTTCTCTCCGACTTCTTCATCGGTGCCCACGCCGCCGTGCTGCGCTGCCCGATTCTTACCCGGGATGTGAAGCGTTACCGCCGCTATTTTCCAAGCGTGGAGCTAATCGTGCCGGAGGCAGCTTGAGCGAACAACATTTCAGTCAATCGAGTCTGACCCTGACTTGATCCCAGCAACCTAAAAGCTGTATATCAGAGCTACCGCACATACCGTGGTCTGTCCCTGAGATTTCTGAGGTTTAAGATTTCCCCACCGTGGTACGCCCCACAACATTATCTGGTGGCGGCGGCGATAGTTCGTGAATGAGATAACTTTCAAGAGCTACGGCTAGGTAGATGTAATCCGGTGGAAACTTAATAGTGCTGAGGCTAGAACAGTGCTGCCACTTCAGCCGGAATTTGAACTTTCGTTCAGAGATGGCCGCATGCACAGATTTGTCTTGCGATAGGACATGGGCAATAAGTCTCCTACCAAGCCCATGATTTATGTAGATTCCGCTACCCCGACTTGTGCCGGAGCCAACATAACAGATTCCGTTATCCTTAAGCAGAGCATAGCAACCGCCTTGATCGCCGTCTGGTATGGCGCCGATAAGTTTGTAAGAATGAACCCAATCTGGTGCCTTACCAGCATCAACGGGCCAATGAAGATTAAAAAATTTGCGAGTCTTATATTCCAACTGTTCTCTATTCGGCATGGGGCGATGCTCCATAATCACGCTCCTAGAGTGCTGTGGATCTCTATGATAGGACAGTAAACCGCCGCAGGCATGTGATGAAGGGACTAGTTGCTCAGGAGGATGCTGAGTGCAGGGTGTACTGGTGACGATGACGCTAGTGTCAGCTGAGACGCCGTTTGAGCGATGGCGCTATCGAGAGCGGATAACGCAAGCTGCTCAAGCATCGAGCACCACCTGCAGCACTTCGACGACGGAGCAGCCTGCCGCGTCAGCCAGCGACGCTAACTATTGTGACTGAATCTCGTAAAGCACCGTGACACTCGGAACTATTTCCTCTCCAGCCAGACTCTGGAATTTATAAGCACCTATTCCTTTCACTAAAACAGAAAAATCTGTACCGTTCGCCGGTGCCCCGGAGTTCCTACCGAAGATCACTCTGACAAGGTTCGATGAGCTATTGCTAGTGGCGATTCCAAGTCTATTGGCTAAGAGTTGCTCACCAGGGTTACTTGCTTCGTCCGCCAAGACCGTCGTTTCGTTCAAAAGCTGAACAACCT
>JBOIAZ010000041.1:0-12431 GCA_050739175.1 Gammaproteobacteria bacterium | reverse complement strand
CCGGCCCAATTGAGGCGCGCCCATGCCTACAGCGAAAGAAGATCTGGTCAACGCCGTACTCGCGGCCCTGGCAATGGACCGTGATATCAACCTACACGCCTATCCGATCCGCGTACGGTTTGACGGCGCTTTGCGGCTGGAAGGTCAGGTGGAAAATATCATTGCCAAACGCAAGGCCAGGCGCATTGCCCAGCAGATCTCGACCCTGTCCAGCATCGAAGATCATCTACGGCTGTTTCCCAGCGAGCGCCGCGACGGCAAGGCGTTGCAGGACGCGATTGTCGAGGCACTGGCCATGGAACCCGCGTTCCGCGACATCCGCGTATACGCCAGTCCCGCGGCGCCCGCGGACGCGCAGTGGATTGCGGTGGGCGTGGAAGCCGGTGACGTCCAGCTGCACGGCGAGGTTGGCAGCCTGTCGCACCGGCGTCTGGCGGAAGTCATCGCCTGGTGGGTGCCCGGCAGCTGCAACATACACAATCACCTGCGCGTGCAGCCCGCGGAAGCCGACACCGACGATGAGATTTCCGATGCCATTCGCCTGGTGCTGGAGAAGGACCCGCTGCTGCACGCGGAAAACATCCGCGCCGTAACAGTACAGCGCACGGTCACGCTGCACGGCTCTGTGCACGACGAGCATCAGCGCCGCATGGCTGTGTATGACTGCTGGTATGTGCCCGGAGTGCACGCCGTTCAAGATCAGCTGCGTGTATTGCAATAGCCCGGTAGCGACGGCCAATACCTTGCGGCGCCTGCCGCCGCGTGCGCGCTGCCGATGAAAATCTTCATCGGCGTGGTGTACAGCCTGCTGCCGGAAATCATCCTGTTGATTGCGGCCACCCTGCTCAGCCTTTTCATCCGCCAGTTTCCGGCCAGTGGCATTCTCGCGCTGGAGCTCGTGACACTCTGCATCCTGCTCGCGGCGCTCGCGCTGAGCATCCAGTTCAACCGGCGGCGCATTTTTTTTGCACTGTTGTCCCTGCTCGTGGCTTACGGTGGATTGCTGTTGGCGGCAAGCACCCACGACGGCCTGAGCCGCCTGATTCTTTCCGGCGCGCTGTGCCTGCTGCTGCCCCTCAACCTGGTATGGATGCAGGCGCTCGCGGAACGCGGGATTTTCACGCGCCGCGGCGCGTGGCCGTTTGGCTTGCTGGTCGTGGAGATTGTGTGCGTGGCGGCATGCGTTGGTATCGGCGCGCACGCAATCGCCGCGGCGCTATTCGTGGAATTTGTGCGTTGGCCGGTACTCGCGGCCACCGCCATCAGTCAGCCCGGGCTGCTGTTGCTGGCACTCGGCCTGCTGTGGCTCAACGACCGTCTGATACGCCGCCACAGCCCGGAACTCGCTGCGTTCTTTTTCTCGCTGGTGGCCGCGGCCGCCATGTTGCACGCGCACGCATCCGGGGTGATGGCCGCATTCGCTGCCACGGCGGGTATTGCATTTGGTTTCGCGATCGTGCTCGAATCCTGGAGCATGGCCTATGAGGATGAACTCACGGGCTTGCCGGGACGCCGCGCACTCGAGGAACAGTTGCGCCAACTCGGGAACCGCTACGTCATCGCCATGCTGGACGTGGATCACTTCAAGCGTTTCAATGACTCCTACGGTCATGATGTCGGTGACCAGGTATTGCGGCTCGTAGCATCGCGCCTGCAGCAAGCCACCGGCGGCTGCAAAGCCTTCCGTTACGGCGGCGAGGAATTCACCCTGCTGTTCCCCGGCCGCACTCTCGATGAAGCCGGCGCGGCGCTGGAAGCGCTGCGTGCGGACCTTGCGACGTCGGGATTCAGCCCGCGGCGCCACCAGCGTAGAAACGCCACTACGCAGTCTGCGCCTGCCGACATCGCAGCGGTACTTCGCGTTACCGTGAGCATCGGCGCAGCGGACTGCGACAACCCGCACCGCGATCCGTGGAAGGTGTTGATGAGCGCGGACCGGGCGCTGTACAAGGCCAAGCAGACCGGCCGCAACCAAGTCTGCCTCGAGCCGGCATAGGGCGCACATGTACCTGGATGTCAGCACGCTGCTGGGACTGCTGGTGCTCATCGCGCTTGCGGCCATCGGCTGGTTCTGGAGTGACAGCCTGCGCGCCCGCGAAAGCATGACCGCGGCCTGCACGCGTATCTGCCAGGACATGCACCTGCAGTTTCTGGATGAAACCGTGGCGCTGGCACGTCTGCGCCTGACGCGCGCACCCAGTGGCAATCTGACCTGGCGGCGGCTGTATGTGTTCGAATTCAGCGAATCCGGAGCCGACCGCTGGAAAGGCCGCGCCCAGCTCATCGGCCGACGGGTGGAATCGGTGCAGCTCGACAATCCGCAAGGCATCACCATCCTGGGCGGTGCACATGCGGCCTCCTCCGCCCTGATCGTCAAGGGCAGCGACGACCAGGATGGCGGACACCATCGACTGCAATAGCGGCCCAGGTTGTTCCGGCGCACCGGGTCGTCTAATATCCGCCATCCTTTACAGCACGCCGTTCGCTACACCAACACTGGAGTATCCACATGGCCGGACCGACCAAACTCAGACGTGACGCCGGTGTAATCGGACTTCTGTATGCCAGCCTGGGCGCCATGATCGGCTCCGGCTGGCTGTTCGGACCGCTGCATGCCGCGATGCAGGCCGGTGTCTGGAGCGGATTTTCCTGGGTAATCGGTGCGATTGCGGTGCTGTTTCTGGCCTTTGTGTTCGCTGAACTCTCCACCATGTTTCCCAACTCCGGCGCGCTCGTGCACATGACCCACGTCAGTCACGGCGACCTGGTGGGCAAAGTCTGGACCTGGATCCTGTTCCTGGCCTTCGTGTCGGTGCCGCCGGTGGAAGTCACCTCAGTAGTCACCTATGCGAACAACTACATCCCCGGGCTGATTGTCCCAACCACCGGCATTCTGACGCATCTCGGCACCATTGTCTCGATCATCCTGCTGGCGTTCGTGGTGGCGCTCAATTTTCTCGCAATCCGCATCGTGGTGGCCATCAACAGCGTCACCACCTGGTGGAAAGTACTGATTCCGCTCGCGACCATCGGCATTCTCATGGCCTACTCGTTTCATCCCGGCAACTTGACGGCCCACGCCGCCAGCACTCCCATCAGCGGCATTTTCACGGCCGTGGCCACCGCCGGCATTATTTTCAGTTTCCTCGGTTTCCAGCAGGCCATCGCGCTGGCCGGTGAAACGCGACACCCGGGGCGCTACATCCCGATTGCGCTCATCGGCTCGGTCATCATCTCCATGCTGATCTACATCGGTCTGCAACTGTCATTCATCATCGCGCTCAAGCCCACGGATATTGCCGGGGGCTGGGAGCACTTGCAGTTCAGCGGCATGTTCGGACCGCTCGCGGCCATCGCGGTGGCCGTGGGAGCATTCTGGTGGGCGGTGATTCTCTACATCGATGCCTTCGTGTCGCCCATGGGCACGGCGTTCATTTACGTCACCGCGAGCCCGCGCATCATCATGGCGGCCGGTGAAATGGGCAATGCGCCCAAACAGGTGGTCAAGCTCAACCAGCAGGGCGTACCCTGGATCGGGCTGGTCGTTACCTGGATCGTGGGCGTGATTTTCTTTTTCCCGTTCCCATCCTGGCAAAAACTGGTGGCTGCGGTCTCGCTGATTACCGTGCTTTCTTACTGTATCGGCCCGATCATCCTGCTGCACCTGCGCCGCACGCTGCCGGGTTTCCAGCGCCCTTTCCGCCTGCACGGGGCTACCGTGGTCTCGACCATTGCCTTCATCTTTTCCAACTGGATCATCTACTGGACCGGATATGAAACGGTAAAAATCCTGTTCAGTCTGGTGGCCGTGTACGTCATCATTTACCTCATCTGGTACTTCATCAAACGCAGGCCCCTGGCGCAGCTTGGCTGGCAACAGGCTTGGTGGCTGCTGCCGTATTTCATCGGCATGTGGCTGATCAGCTGGTTCGGCCCGGGCGGCGACATGGGGGGCATCGGCCTGTTCGGTTTCTTCACCGGCATGTGGATTCTGGTGATCTTCAGCCTCATTATCCTGTGGCTCGCGGTGATCTGCGGGCAGGGTTCAGAAGCCGCGCAGCGTATTGCCGACCACATCAAGGACCTGGGGTCCCGTGGCGTCGAGACACAAAAAGGCGCGGCCCGCGGCACCGAGGAAATGATTTTCTAAACGGCTCGCGCCCGCACACGCCGCAAAGATGCCGGCTGCACGCCGGCATCTTTTTGTGCTCAATCGGCCGGCGGTGAACGCCGCAGCCGCTTTTTGTCGCCCTGCCGATGCTTGTGCTCAAGCCGCCGCTGTCGCGACGCGTGCGTAGGTTGGCTGCGCCGCCGCGGCTTGGGAATTTCCGCGGCCTGCCGGATCAGCGCCTGCAAGCGCTCCAGGGCATCCGCGCGATTGCGCTCCTGCGAACGGAAGCGCTGCGCAAACAGGCTGAGCTCACCCGCGGAATTCACTCTGCGTCCTGCAAGCTTGAGCAGGCGCTTGCGCACCGGCTCCGGCAACGCCTCGCTGCGCACGACATTGAAACGCAGTTCTACCGCGGTCGCGACCTTATTGACGTTTTGCCCCCCCGGTCCGGATGCGCGTACAAAGCGGAATTCCAATTCCGCATCCGGCACCCTCACGCCGTGCGCAATCTCAAGCCGCCGCGCGCGCGTCAGATGCGCGTCTCCAGTTCGATAATCCGGCCGAGTTCAATGCCGAACTCGCGGGCATCCACTACGCGCTTGATGGACCATTTCGGCTCACCGTCATCGCGCGCAGTCGCAGCCAGGTTTACCAGCGGACGCTGTTCGTAGGGCTTGCCATGCGCATCCCGAATGAGCATCACCACCGGACGCAAGCGGCTCCCGGGATTGGTCGACATGACGATGCCGAGTATGCCCTGGTTCAACTCCACCAGACTGCCGATGGGATAGATACCGATGCAACGGATGAACTCTTGCATCATGTCCTCGCCGAAATCGCGCGGTCCCCAATTGAACATCATGTTGAGGCCGGTGTGCGCGGGGACGCCCTCGTGATACACACGGTTGCTGATGATTTCATCGTACACGTCGGCAATCGCCACGATGCGCACGTGCACCGGAACCTTGTCGCCCTTTAGACCGAATGGATATCCCTGTCCGCCGAGGCGCTCGTGGTGCAACTGCACGATTTCGAGGGCCTTCTCCGACAGCTCCTTGTGCTTGCGCAGAATATTGAATCCGTCTACGGGATGCTTCTTCACAACATCGAATTCGTCCTGGCTGAGCAGACTGGGCTTGTCCAGAATCGAGACCGGTGTGCGCATTTTGCCAATATCGTGCAGCAGCGCGCCCAGCGCCAGCTCGATGATGGAATCCTTGGACAGACCCAGGTGCACACCAAACACGATGGCCAGAATGCAGGTATTCAGACAATGCGAAACCGTGTATTCGTGCTTGGTACCGAGGTTGGTAAGCCATAAGGCCGCGGCCGGGTTGGCTGTGGCCGCATCTACCAGTTCCATCGTGAGGATGCGGGTTTCGCGCACATCCGCACCGCGCCCGAGACGCACTTCGCTCAGCAGCCGTTGCGCGTGACTGGACAGGTTGCTGCGCGTGACCAGCGCCTTGCGCATGTCGTGCCGGAAACCCTCGTGCCCGCGCCAAGCCATCTTGGTCAGGTCTGCAGGCATGCGGGTAAAGAATTGCGACGGCTGCTGCTTGGCGGTGCCGGTGACGGCAGGCCGATGGGATCCTGAGGCCACGGTCGCATGCGCCCGGGCTTCGTCTATGTACACGAATTCGCAGGTTTTCTGGAGCCTGTCCAGTTGCTCCTGGGTCTCCAGCGAAAATCCCTGAAACGGGAATGGGCTCTCCAGCCACGGCCGGTCGAGTGCGGTCACGTACATGCCCAGGTGCAGGTCCGAGACTGCGAGCTTCCTCATGGCGCACATTATGCCAGTGGCTCCGGGCTGTAAGTCGGGCGCCGGCAACGCTTACGGGGGCCCAAAGCGTCGCCACTGGCTCCCGAGGTCGGAGCAGGATAGAATTCCCTGCCCTTTGGCAGGCGGCCCGGACCCCCGGGGTGGAAGCCTGTCCGGAACGGATGGCATAAGATTTGGCAGGGATAGACGATGCCGGGTTTCCGTCAACGCAGGCGGCTACGCCGCGTTGTGGATGCGGGGAGGTCGAATCCAAACGGCCGGCCCGAAGTCATCGCAGTTTTACAACATCAACTTGTTACGGAGTACTCGAGATGAAACGTCAGGTATTGGTTGGTCTGATTGCCGCTGCGCTGTTCGCGTTTGCGGGTGCGACTCTGGCCCAGGCTCCGGCGGCCAGCACCGCCCCGGCGAAGAAAGAAGCGGTCAAGCACGAAATGAACCACAAGAAGATGGAACATCACAAGAAGTGGACGAAGAAGAAAGCCCACCACAAGGCCGCGAAAAAGGAAGAGACCAAGGCCCCGGAAGCCAAGACCCACTAAGCCCACAGGCTGACTGGGAAAACGGCTGGAAAGCTAATTTCCGGCTGTTTTATGCAAAAAGGCGCGGGCTTCGGTCCGCGCCTTTTTTTATCCACCAACCCAGGCTCACGCCGGCACGGCCGTGGGAAATGCGTTGCGGATCACGCCCACGACCACGCCTTCCAGCACCAGATCCGCACTGCTGGCTTCCACCACGATGGGCTGAAAATCTGGATTTTCAGGCTGCAGCCAGACCTGTGATCCCTTGAGCCGATAGCGTTTGACGGTCACCTCATCGCCCAATCGGGCCACCACAATCTGGCCATTGCGCACCTCGGGCGAGCGATACACGGCGAGCAGATCGCCGTCGAGGATACCGGCGTCGCGCATGCTCATGCCGCGTACTCTCAGCAGATAATGTGGTTGTGGATGGAACAGGCGTGGATCGAGGCGAAAGCGCGCCTCGATGTGCTCCTGGGCCAATAAGGGCCTGCCCGCCGCTACCCGGCCGACTACCTGGAGACCGGGAGGATCGGTAATTCGGATTCCCCGGGCAGCGCCGGGCAGTAGCCCAATAATACCCTTTCGCGCCAGCGCCCGCAGATGCTCTTCGGCGGCATTCGCGGATCGGAATCCCAAGGCACGGGCGATTTCGGCGCGCGTGGGTGGGATTCCGGTATTGTCTATAAGCTCTTGAATAACATTGAGAACGTTCTTCTGTCTAGCCGTAAGCTCACGCATGCAGGAGCACCTGGATACTGTATATAAGAACAGTGTACTCGGCCTCTGGTATGAATCAACCCAGGGTCTCAGCTCCGGTGCGTTGTTCCTCCCAGTGGTCCACCGCGCCGGCCATGGCGTTTGCAGCTTGGACCAGCAGCCGGTCCCCGCACTCCGTCTCTCCGGCCGCGAGAGCGGCATAAGCCTTCGCCACGCGGGCATCCTGCGGGGCCAGAGTTCCGGCCTCGACCAGCATGTGGTAGGCCTGCGGCAGGGCAGCCAGACAATCCTTGACCTCGTCCGGAGCCAGCCCCGAGCGAGTGAATACGAGCGCGCACACTGCGATGGGAACCAACTCAAGCTCCCTCCGGAGAGCCGTGGTGCCCGACGCTCCAGCCTGATAGCAGCGGGTGAGTGCAGTCACCATGGCCAGCAAAGCCAGCATGGACGCCATGTCGCGATACAGGTCAGGATCGCCGCGGGCGGCGGCTACCTGGGCTGCAGCCTTGAGGGCCGGACCGGCCAGAAGTCGGTACTCGTCTGGGCTCAACAAGCTATCCGCGGACAGGGAATCAGGCCGCATTGACCCCATGTTCAACTGGCACGTCCCACTTCATCGGCTGCGATGATTTCTTGCTCCAGCCCGGCGGCTGCGATCCATTCGCGTACCGCCGAAAACTGTTGCACATTTTTCACATAATCAGCCGCTGCTCCGCTGAGCTTCGTGCCGTAAGTCACGAAACGCAGCGCCACCGGGATATACATGCAGTCCGCAATCGTGAAGTGACCAAACAGCCACGATCCACCTTCGCCAAAACGTTCCCGACAGCGGCTCCACAGCGCCTGCACCCTCCCGATCTCGCGGTCGAGTTCCTGCGTGCGTTGCACGTGCCGGTCCGTAGCTCGGCAATTGAACGGGTACTCGCGGCGGATCACCGGAAAACCGGAGTGCATTTCGGCGCTGACCGAGCGCGCTTCCGCGCGTGCTGCCGTTTCCTGCGGCCAGAGCCGGGCTTCGGGGAAACGCTCGGCCAGGTATTCGCAAATCGCCAGTGAATCCCAGATTGCCAGTCCGTCAGTTTTCAGCGCCGGCACCTTCCCGGTCGGCGCATGCTGGAGCAGCTTTTGCTTGTAGCCGGGCACATCCAGCGGCACCACGATCTCCTGAAAAACCGCGCCTGTGTGCTTGAGCGCCAGCCACGCGCGCATGGACCACGATGAGTAGGCCTTGTTGCCGATCACCAATTGCATCTTTTCCATATTGAGGTCTCGCTTCAACGACCGATGGGATTCATGTCGGCATAACGTGCGCCGACCGCACTGTGCTTGGGAAACGCCGCGCTCATGCGCTGCAAATCGTCGTGGCTGAGTTTCACCTGCACTGCGCCCGCATTCTCCTCGAGGTACCTGCGCTGCTTGGTGCCGGGGATCGGCACGATGTCTTTACCTTGCGCCAGCAGCCAGGCCAGTGCAATCTGCGCAGCGGCAGCATGACGCTCACGGGCAATTTCCTGGATGCGTCGTGCCAGCTCCAGATTTTTCTGAAAATTTCCGTCCAGGAACCGGGGGTTGCTGCGTCGCCAGTCGTCTTTGGGCAGATCTTCCGGCTTCTGAAACCGGCCGGTTAAAAATCCGCGTCCCAGCGGGCTGTAAGCCACAAAGCCGATGCCCAGTTCGCGCACGGTCGGTAGGATCTCGTCCTCCGCATCGCGCGTCCACAGTGAGTATTCCGTCTGCAGCGCACTCAGCGCATGCACCTTGTGCGCGCGACGGATGGTCTCAGGCGCGGCCTCCGACAGGCCCAGGTGGCGCACCTTGCCAGCCTTGACCAGCTCTGCCATGGCGCCCACGGTTTCCTCGATGGGCGTATTCACGTCCACGCGGTGCTGGTAATAAAGATCAATGTAGTCAAGCTGCAGGCGCTGCAACGACGCATCGCAACAGGCACGCACATATTCAGGACGCCCGTTGATGCGTCGCGATTTTCCGTCGGCGCTGCGCTCGATGCCGAACTTGGTGGCAATCACGGCCTGCGTGCGCCGTCCCTTGAGGGCTCTGCCCACCAGTTGCTCGTTGGTAAACGGCCCGTACATATCGGCGGTATCGAAAAAATTGATGCCAAGGTCCAGGGCGCGATGCAAGGTGGCGATGGATTCCGTCTCGCTTCCGCCGGTGTAAAAGTCCGACATGCCCATGCAACCCAGGCCCAGGGTCGAAACCATCGGCCCCCGCCGGCCGAGTTTGCGTTGCGATACGGAAACAGCCATGCCTCACCTCCGGAAAAACATGCTCGGCGTGCATTCTACTCCGGCCGGTCTCAGAGCTTCGCGTAACGCAGACGCAAGGCGTTGGTAATCACCGAGACGGAACTGAAAGACATGGCGGCCGCCGCAATCATCGGCGAGAGCAGCCAGCCGAAGAACGGATACAACACACCCGCGGCAATGGGCACGCCCGCGCTGTTGTAGAGAAATGCCCACAGCAGATTCTCGCGGATGTTGCGCACCGTTGCCTGCGACAGCCGGCGTGCGCGCAGCAGTGCGCGCAAATCGCCCTTCACCAGCGTCACCGCCGCGGTTTCCATGGCGATGTCCGTGCCGCTGCCCATGGCTATGCCCACGTCGGCCGTGGCCAGCGCCGGCGCATCGTTCACGCCGTCGCCGGTCATGGCGACTATCCGGCCCGCACCGCGCAGACGCCGCACGACCTCGGCCTTGCCTTCGGGCGATACGCCCGCCATGACTTCGTCGAGGCCAAGCGCGGACGCCACGGCGCGCGCCGTGGTCTGGTTGTCACCCGTGACCATCACCAGCCGCAATCCCGCACGCCGCAAGCCCGCGAGCGCCGCTGGCGTAGTCTGCTTTACCGGATCGGTCACGGCGATAAAGCCCGCGGCCACGCCTTCCATCAGCACGTACATGACAGTGGCGCCCTGCCGGCGTTGCGCATCCGCAGCCGCGGCCTGCCGTGACACGTCGGCTTTGAGCGCCGTCGCCAGCTTATCATTGCCAAGCGCTACAGTTTTACCGGCAATCTCGCCCTGCACGCCCTGGCCGGTGATGGATTCAAAGTGCACTGGTTTATCGATCATCAGTCCGCGCTCGCGCGCCGCAGCGACGACTGCCGCGGCCAGCGGGTGTTCGCTGGCCTGCTCCAGTGCCGCGGCCAATGCCAGCAGCTCGTGGTTCGGGATTTGACCTGCGGATTCCACGGCGACCACCTTGGGTTTGCCTTCCGTCAGCGTGCCGGTCTTGTCCAGCAACAAGGTATCCACTGCGCGCAGCCGTTCCAGTGCGGCTGCGTCGCGGAACAGCACACCCGACTGCGCGCCTTTGCCCATGGCCGCCACAATGGAGATCGGTGTGGCGAGCCCCAGGGCGCAGGGACAGGCAATGATCAGTACCGCGACCGCATTGACCAGCGCATGCGCCAACGCGGGCGATGGTCCGGCGAAATACCAGACAATGAAAGTGAGCACCGCCACCAGCACCACCGCCGGCACAAACCAGCCGGACACCCTGTCGGCGAGCGACTGAATTGGCGCACGGCTGCGCTGCGCCGCGGCCACCTGCGCCACGATTCGCGCGAGCAGCGTATCCGCACCGATTTTTTCGGCGCGCATCACCAGACTGCCCGTGCCATTAAGGGTGCCGCCCGTGACCGCATCACCGGCACGTTTCGCCACGGGCAATGATTCGCCGGTTACCATGGATTCGTCCACGGCGCTTGCGCCCTCGTGCACCACGCCGTCCACCGGGATCTTTTCACCCGGCCGCACCCGCAGGCGATCGCCCACATGCACCTGCGCCAGCGGCACATCCTGTTCATGACCATCGTCCTGGATACGATGCGCTACCGGCGGCGCCAGATTCAACAGGGCGCGAATCGCCGCCGAGGTCGAATGACGCGCACGCAATTGCAGCACCTCTCCGAGCAACACCAGCACCGTGATGACGGCCGCGGTTTCGAAATACACCGGCAGCAGGCCGTCCTGCATGCGGAAGGTCTCAGGAAACATCTGCGGAAATGCGAGCGTGACGACGCTGTAGAGATACGCCACGGCCACGCCCAGACCGATGAGCGTGTACATGTTCAGGCTGCGGTTCAGCAGTGAATGCCAGGCGCGCACAAAAAACGGCCAGCCGCCCCACACGACTACCGGCGTTGCCAGTGCGAGCTCGATGATGCCCCAGGCGGACGCCGGCAACAGCGGCAACCACGGCCGCATGAGCCACGCACGCATGGCGACAATCACCAGCGGCGCGGTCAGCACCATGCCAACCCAGAATCGCAAGGTCATGCTGCGCAATTCCGGATTGGCTTCCTCCGCGAGCGCGGGCAGCATCGGCTCCAGCGCCATGCCGCAAATCGGACACGCACCGGGCGCGTCGCGCACGATTTGCGGATGCATCGGGCAGGTCCACAGCTGTTTGGCGGTCGCCGCCGGCATCACCGGCTCCAGAGCCATGCCGCATTTCGGACACGCGCCAGGACGATCCGCGATCACCTCCGGGTGCATGGGACAGGTGTACCGGATGGTCTTGCCCGCGGGCATTGCGGCGGGTGGCGCATGCATTCCGGAAGCATGGCAGCACCCGGATTCGCCGTACGCGTGCTTGTGAGCGTGCGCATGAGGATTGGCGTGGTCTTGCATCGCGTACTCCGTGTGTAGGTTTTTCAGTCCCTTCGCAATTCAGTGTCTGAGGATGCTCATGAAGCTCCGAAGCGCTTGAGGAGGTCGTACAGTTCGGCCAGTTTCGCCTGGCGCTCGCCTTGGTCGCCGCTCTCGATGGCGCCTGCCACACAGTGCTCGATGTGGCTTTTGAGAATTTCCTGCTCGGTACTGCGCAATGCCGCCTGCACCGCGCGTATCTGCGTGAGGATGTCAGCGCAGTAGCGGCCTTCATCCACCATGCGCAGCAGTCCCGCCACTTGTCCGTGAATACGCTTCAGGCGCGGAAGTTGGGACTGATGGCTGGGGTACTTCATGACGTATACCATACCCCCCTATGGTATATGTGTCAACGGCGATGGGCGAGCCTCAAACCGATTCGACTCAAGGACGCTGGAACAGGCCCCTCTCGACAGCTGGAGATCAATACACGCATTCAGTGACCATGCGACTGCTACGCGCGTTTTCCAGCTGAATGCCGCAACCGGTCACGCCGGTGTGACTCGTGACGACGAAGTCCCCTCGAGTTAAGGAAAATGGCGGTCGGGATCGGCGCACGGCACAGGATGTGCGCAACGCCGGATAGCGCGTTATTGGTCACCGAGCGACAGCAGCGTGGAATTG
>JBOIAZ010000040.1:0-17343 GCA_050739175.1 Gammaproteobacteria bacterium | reverse complement strand
ACGCCCAGGCTGAAACTGTCGCTGCGGGCGAAGAACGCACCAAACTCCTCACGCGCCCGCGGATTGAACAGGATGGTCTTGGCCCAGCCCTGGCCGGCACCCAGCACGTCGCCGTAGGAAAAGCCGCCGCAGGCGACGATGCCGGCATAGTCCTTGAGGCTCACGCGCCCGGCAATGATGTCGGTCATGTGCACGTCCACCGCGGCAAATCCCGCGCGGTCAAAGGCCGCCGCCATCTCCGCCTGGCCGTTGACGCCCTGCTCGCGCAGCACCGCCACGCGCGGCCGCAACCCCTTGGCAATGAAAGGCGCAGCCACATCCTCGTCGGCATCGAATTCAACGCGCGCGTGCAGCCCCGGATCGTCCGCCAGTTTGGCTGCGAATTCCTGTTCCGCGCCCCGCGGATTGTCGCGCAACTGCTGCATGTGGAAACTGGTTTCACTCCACGCGCGCTGGAATTCCCGGCGCTCGCCTTCCAGCAGCACTTTGTCCTTGCATTTGAACCGCAGGCGGTTGTCGGAGCGCGGCGTGCCCAGCACCAGGGTGTTGACGACGCCGTGCGCAGCCAGGGTGCGCTGCACCAGTGCAAGGTCCTGCGTGCGGATTTGCACGACCGCGCCGGCTTCCTCACCAAATAGAAATTCCACGGCGCTGTTATCGCTCGCCGGAGTGTCCACATCAAACCCGCAATGCGCCGCGAACGCCATTTCGCAGATCGTCACGAACAGGCCACCGTCGGAGCGGTCGTGATAGGCGAGCAACCGCCCGGCCACGTTCAATTCCTGGATGGCGGAAAAGAATCCCCCCAGAACGCCTGGACTGTCCAGATCGGGAACCGCCGCGCCCGTTTTCCCGTAAACCTGCGCCAGACAGGAACCGCCAAGCCGATAATGGCCGCTGCGCAAATCCACCAGCACCAGGCGCGTGTCGCCGGCGTTGAGACACAACTGCGGCGTGAGCGTACGGCGCACGTCGCCGACCGGTGCGAACGCGGACACAATCAGCGATACCGGCGAGATCACCTTGCGCCGTTTCCCGTCCCGCTCCCACTGCACCTGCATGGAGAGTGAATCCTTGCCCACCGGGATGGCGACGTCGAGCGCCACGCACAGCTCGCTCACCGCCTTGACGGTGTCGTAAAGCGCGGCGTCCTCTCCCGGCTGGCCGCAAGCGGCCATCCAGTTCGCGGACAGGCGCACCTGGCGCAGCGTTCCAACATCCGCGGCCGCGATGTTGGTCAGCGCTTCCGCGACGGCCATGCGTCCCGAGGCCGGCGCGTCCAGCACCGCCGACGGTGTGCGCTCGCCCATGGCCATGGCCTCGCCGCGATACCCGTCGTAAGCCGCAGCGGTCACCGCCACGTCGCTCACCGGCACCTGCCACGGCCCCACCATCTGGTCGCGGCACACCAGCCCGCCCACGCTGCGGTCGCCGATGGTCACCAGAAATCCCTTGTCGGCTACGGCCGGCAACTGCAGCACGCGCATGGCGGCTTCGCGCAAATCGATTTTCGACGTGTCGAATGTTTCCGCGGCTGGCGCAATGCGTTGCACGTCGCGCCGCATTCGGGGAGGCTTGCCGAACAGCATCTCCATGGGCATGTCCACCGGATGGTTGTGGAAATGCGCGTCCGTCACCCGCAGCTGCACGTCACCAGTGGCCTCGCCGATCACCGCGTACGGACAGCGTTCGCGCCGGCAGAGCGCGGCAAATTCCTCGAGACGCTCCGGCGCCACCGCCAGCACGTAGCGCTCCTGCGCCTCGTTGCACCAGATTTCCATGGGCGACATGCCGGGATCGTCATTCGGCACCTGCCGCAGCTCCAGCGCACCGCCGCGAGCGCTGGCATCCAGCACCTCCGGCACCGCATTCGACAGGCCGCCGGCACCGACGTCGTGTATGGACAGCACCGGATTGGCAGCGCCAAGCGCCCAGCAGGCATCAATCACTTCCTGTGCACGCCGCTGGATTTCGGGATTGCCGCGCTGTACCGAGGCGAAATCCAGCTCCTCGAGGCCGGCGCCGCCGGCAAGACTCGAGGCCGCACCCCCGCCCAGGCCGATCTTCATGGCCGGACCGCCGAGCACGATGATTTTGGCGCCCGCGGGCAATTCGGCCTTGTCCACGTGCATGGCGCGCACGTTACCGACGCCGCCCGCGATCATGATGGGTTTGTGATAGCCACGCAGTTGCCCGCCGATCTGCTGCTCATAGGTGCGGAAATATCCCAGCAGCGCCGGCCGGCCGAATTCATTGTTGAACGAGGCCGCACCGATCGGCCCGTCGAGCATGATATCGAGCGCCGCGGCCATGTGCGCCGGCTTGCCGTGCGCGTCCTCCCACGGTTGTACGAAACCGGGAATGCGCAGATTGGAAACCGTGAAGCCGGTGAGCCCGGCTTTGGGTTTGGCGCCGCGGCCGGTGGCGCCCTCATCGCGGATTTCGCCGCCCGCGCCGGTAGCCGCACCCGGAAACGGCGAGATCGCGGTGGGGTGATTGTGGGTCTCGACTTTCATGAGGATGTGCACCGGTTCCTCATGGCGCGTATACACCTTGTCCGCCGGACGCGGGAACCAGCGCCCGCCCGGGCCGCCCGCGATGACGGCGGCATTGTCGCGGTAAGCCGACAGCACGCCTTGCGGATTGTGCGCGTGCGTGGCGCGGATCAGGTCGAACAGGGAGTGCGGCTGGCGTTGGCCGTCAATGATCCACTCGCCGCGGAAAATCTTGTGGCGGCAATGCTCGGAATTCACCTGCGCGAACATCATGAGTTCCGCATTTGTGGGATTGCGCTTGAGCTTGCGGAAATTCTCCACGAGATAATCCAGCTCGTCGTCCGACAGTGCGAAGCCGGCGTCGCGATTTGCCTTTTCCAGCGCCTGACGGCCGCCGTGGAGAATATCCACGCTTTCAAGGCCGGCCGGGGACGCCGCATGAAACAATCCCTCGGCCTCGTCCAGGCGCATGACCAGCGTTTGCGTCATGCGGTCATGCAATAGATGCGCCGCCTGCTCAAGCTCCCTGCGCCGCAAGCCGGCGCCGGAGTGCTGCAGATAAAACACCACGCCGCGCTCGATGCGCCGCACCTGGCTGAGCCCGCAATTGTGCGCGATGTCCGTGGCCTTGCTGGACCAGGGCGAGACCGTGCCGAAGCGCGGCACGCAGACCAGTGGCGAGCCCGGCGGCACCTCGGCGGCGGGCCCCGGACCCTCGGCGAGCAGCGCGTGCAACATGCGCTCGTCCTTGGCGTCGAGCGCGCGGCTGACATCCATGAAGTAGTGGAATTCCGCGGACAGTGCCGACAGTGCCGGCAGATGCGTACGCAGATTGGCAAGCAGTTTCTGGAGGCGGAACTCGGAAAGCGCCGGGCCACCACGGAACTGCAGCATGATCGGTCCTGGGACGGGTACGGACGCGTATTTTACCGGAAGCCCGTGCTGCGCTCCAATTCGGGAACCTCTGCAAAAGTCCATCCGGGATTTTGCAGACTCGGCGGGTCCGGCGCGTGTCCGGACTCGCCTCCGCCGAATCAGGCACTTGCGTGCTTGATTCGGGCGCGGCGCGTGCCTGCACCGCGCAAGCTCTGCCTCACGTAAAGCTTCCTTCAGCGCAATTCATGCCAGCCGAGTCCACCGTCTTGTGTCGCCACCTGCACCCAGTCCAACTCGCAGTCGAGGGCTTGCGCGAGCGCGGCGCGCGCCAGTTGCGGCGTGTTGTTCTTCTCGCTCAGATGCGCGGCCACCAGATGCTGCAGTTTCCCGCAGTCCAGTTCCATCAGCAGCTCCGCGGCCTGCGCGTTGCTCAAATGTCCAAATTGTCCGCCCACGCGCTTTTTCAGCTTGGCCGGATACGGACCCTGCTCCAGCATGTCACGGTCGTGGTTGCATTCCAGGATCAGCGCCGCGCAATCCGCGAGCCGCTCGCGGATGTGCGGCGTGATGCTGCCGGTGTCGGTCAGCAACCCCAGGCGCTGGCGACCATCGCTGAACGCGAACTGCGTGGGCTCGGTGGCATCGTGCGGCACGGTAATCGGAGTCACTTCCAGTGCCGCGAGCGCAAATGGCGTTTGCGGGCTGAACAGTTCAGCGCGGTGCAAACCGAACTTGCCGCAGGCCGCGCGTGTGCCGGCCGTGCACCATACCGGAACCTGGTAGCGCGCTGCGAACAGTGCGACCCCGCTCGCGTGATCGCCGTGCTCATGGGTAATCAGCAAGGCGGTGATGCGCTGCGGCTCGACGCCCAGGCGGGTGAGACGCGCCTCGGTTTCCGCCAGCGCGAACCCGCAATCCACCATGATGAGGGTGTTGCCGGCCTCGACCAGCAAGGCGTTACCGCGGCTGCCGCTGCCGAGCAGCGCGAAGCGCACCTTAATGAAACCTCAGCCGGCCGGAGCAGCGATTCCGGTTCATTTCTTGTGGGTGCTGCCCGGCGTGTACACCGGCATCGGAAACGGCGTCACGTTGGAACCGCCTTCGATGGCGATGATCTTGGCGGTGCCTTCGTGCGCCACCTCGTCAATGCGCACCACCGCGTGCATGGGGACGTAGGTGCGTTTCACGCCGGCAAATTCGTCCTTGAGTTTTTCCTCGCCCGGGTCCAGCACCACCCCGCCGCGCTCGCCGAACACCAGTTGCTCGATCTCGACGAATCCCCAGAAGCCTTCCTGGCTGACCTTGCGGGCGTAGATCTCATAGATCTTGCCCTGGTTCATGAAGGTGACTTTGTAGATATGACGGGTGGACACGGCCATGCTGATATGAAAAACAATTCACCTGATGGGCAAATTCTACCGGAGAGCTGGTTCAGGTGCCACGTGAACACTGGTGACGAAGCAGTTTGCAAATGGCGCAACGCCGCTTTTGGGTTAAAATGCGCACCCCTTGGAGGGGTACCGAAGCGGTCACAACGGCACCGACTCGAAATCGGTTGGGGGCTAAACGCCCCACGTGGGTTCGAATCCCACCCCCTCCGCCAATCCGGGCAATTGCGGCTTTCAACCGCGGTTCAATCAACCGGCCTGAACGGCGCTCCTGCAGAAACCACATGCTCAGCGCCGCTTGGCAAAAAATTGTTTCAACAGTGCACCGCACTCCTCGGCTAACACGCCAGCGGTCACTTGCAGCTGGTGATTGAGTGCCGGCGCACGCACGATGTCGAACACGCTGCCCGCGGCGCCGGCGCGCGGATCCGCGGCGCCGAACACCAGCCGCTGCACGCGCGCATGCACCATGGCGCCGGCGCACATCGCGCAGGGCTCCAGCGTCACGTATAGCGTGGTGTCCGCAAGCCGGTAGTTGCCGAGCACCTGCGCCGCGGCACGCAGGGCCACAATTTCAGCGTGGACCGTCGGATCCCGCGCGGATATCGGATGATTCCAGCCGCGGCCGACGATTTCACCGTCCTTCAGTAGCAGTGCACCGATCGGTACCTCACCGGCCTGTTGTGCCTGTCGCGCAAGTTCCAACGCCATCCGCATGCATGCGGCATCGCTCGCTTCAGGCATCAGCTCTTGGGCCTTTTGAGTACCACATAGGCGGCAATCGGAGTGCTGGCCCCGATGATACTCATGCTCACGAGTTCCCACCCCTGCTCGCCCATGGCGTTGAGATCCTGTTCCAGTGCACCGCTGTCCATCTGTCTCTGGGCAGTCCGTTCCGCAATACGCATGACCTTGTATTCAAATCGCATAAATACCTCCTCGGCGTCAGCCATAGCGTTATTCCCACTCAATCGTCGCCGGCGGCTTGCCGGTGACATCGTAAACCACGCGTGAAATCCCGTTGACTTCATTCACGATGCGGCGCGACACGCGCTCCAGAAAATCGTACGGCAGCCGCGCCCAGCGCGCCGACATGAAATCCACGGTTTCCACCGCGCGCAGCGCCACCACGTAATCGTAACGCCGGCCGTCGCCCATGACGCCGACCGAGCGCACCGGCAGGAACACCGCAAACGCCTGGCTTACGGAGTCGTACAGTCCGGTCGCGCGCAGCTCTTGCATATATATGGCATCCGCACGCCGCAGCAGGTCGGCATATTCCTTTTTGACTTCGCCCAGGATACGCACGCCCAGGCCCGGACCGGGGAAGGGATGGCGATACACCATGGCGCGCGGCAGCCCCAGTTCCAGGCCAAGCTTGCGCACCTCGTCCTTGAAGAGTTCACGCAGCGGCTCGAGCAGCTTGAGATGCATGCGCTCCGGCAGGCCGCCCACGTTGTGGTGCGACTTGATGACGTGCGCCTTGCCACTCGCCGCGGCCGACTCGATGACATCCGGATATATGGTGCCCTGTGCCAGCCAGCTTACACCCTTGAGCTTCGCCGCCTGTTCCTCGAACACTTCGACGAACAGTCTGCCGATGATCTTGCGTTTCTGTTCCGGGTCGGTCACCCCGGCCAAGGCTCCGAGAAAGCGCGATTCCGCATCCACGCGCATCACGCGCACGCCCATGTGCTGCGCGAAGGTGTCCATCACCTGATCGCCCTCGTTGGCACGCAACAGCCCGGTATCCACGAACACGCAGGTCAACTGCGCGCCGATGGCCTGGTGCAACAACGCCGCCACCACCGCGGAATCCACGCCGCCGGACAGGGCCAGCAGCACCTTGTCTGCGCCGATTTTCGCCCGCAGCGTACGCATGCTGTCCTCGATGATGCGCGCGGGATTCCACAACGGCTGGCAGCCGCACAGCTCCAATACAAATCGTTTCAGGACTGCCAGGCCCTGGCGCGTCTGGGTCACTTCCGGGTGGAACTGCACGCCGTAGAAATGCCGCGCGTCGTCGGCCATGGCGGCACAGGCCTGATCCTGCGACAGGCCGGTGCACACAAATCCCGCCGGCAGTGCGGTCACGGAATCGCCGTGATTCATCATCACTTCCAGGCGTGCGTGCCCCTGTGCGTCACGTCCGTCTTCCAGGCCGTCCAGTAACCGGGAACTTGCGGTCACTGTCATATATTCCACGCCGAACTCGCGATGCGCTTCGGACTGCACCTTGCCGCCCAGCTGCGCGGCCATGTCCTGCATGCCGTAGCAGATGCCCAGCACCGGCACACCCAGCTCGAACACCGCGCGCGGCGTCCTGGGCGTGGCCTCGCCCACCACTGATTCCGGACCGCCGGACAGGATCACGCCGCGCGGCGCGAATTCCCGCAACGCCGGCACGCTCAGGCCCGGCACGTGGATTTCACAATACACGCCGATCTCGCGCACCCGGCGTGCAATCAACTGCGTCCACTGCGAGCCGAAATCCAGGATCAGGATGCGGTCGGCGTGGATATTGGCTTGACTCACGGCCTGCTCAATGCTGCATAGTTTGAAGGCCGCTGCGCGGCCTTCCCGGGTATTCAGTCGGAACGGTAATTGGGCGCTTCCTTGGTGATGGTCACGTCATGTACGTGACTCTCGCGCATGCCGGCCCCGGTAATGCGTACAAATTCCGGCTCGGTGCGCATCTCGTCAATATTGCGGCATCCCATATAGCCCATGCTGGAGCGCAAACCGCCCACCAGCTGGTGAATGATGGCCGTCACCGGACCCTTGTACGGCACGCGCCCCTCGATGCCTTCGGGCACCAGTTTTTCGATTTCCTCGGTTGGATCCTGGAAATAGCGGTCGGCCGAGCCCTGCTTCTGCGCCATGGCGCCGAGCGAGCCCATGCCGCGGTAGGACTTGTAGGAACGCCCCTGGTACAACTCGACTTCGCCGGGCGCCTCCTCGGTGCCGGCGAACAGACCGCCGATCATCACCGCATACGCGCCGGCCGCGAGCGCCTTGGCGAAGTCGCCCGAATAGCGGATGCCGCCATCGGCGATCAGCGGCACGCCGGACTTCGCCAGCGCTTTCGCCACGTTGGCGACTGCGCTGATCTGCGGTACGCCCACGCCCGCGACGATGCGCGTGGTGCAAATCGAGCCGGGCCCGATGCCGACCTTCACGCCGTCCGCGCCCGCGTCCACCAGCGCCTTGGCCGCCGCGGCGGTGACGATGTTCCCGCCAATCACCGGCACATCCTTGTGGCGCTTCTTGATGTTGCGCACGCGGTTGAGCACGCCCACGCTGTGGCCGTGCGAAGTGTCCACCACCAACACGTCCACGCCGGCTTCCACCAAGGCCGCGACGCGCACCTCGGTGTCGCCGCCGGTGCCGACCGCCGCGCCCACGCGCAGCCGGCCATGCTCGTCCTTGCAGGCGCTGGGATAATCCCTGGCCTTCTGAATGTCCTTGACGGTTATCATGCCGCGCAACTTGTATTTGTCATTCACCACCAGCACTTTCTCGATGCGGTGCTTGTGCAGTTTTTCCAGAATCTCCTCCTTGTCCGCGCCCTCTTTGACGGTCACCAGGCGGTCCTTGCCGGTCATGATCCTGCCGATGATCTCGTTGTAGCGCGTCTCGAAGCGCAGGTCGCGGCTGGTGACGATGCCGACCAGGCGTTCGCCCTCGACCACCGGTACTCCGGAGATGTTGTGCGCGTGGGTAAGCTTCAGCACCTCGCCCACGGTCATGTCGGGCGTGACCGTGATCGGATCCTTGATGACGCCGCTCTCGAATTTCTTAACCGCGCGCACCTGGCGCGCCTGCTCTTCGGGAGTCATGTTCTTGTGGATGATGCCGATGCCGCCTTCCTGGGCCATGGCGATGGCGAGCCGCGCCTCGGTAACCGAATCCATGGCGGCCGAAAGCAGCGGAATATTGAGCGTGATGTGACGGGTGAGGCGGGTTTTGAGTTCAACGTCGCGCGGCAGGACTGCCGAATACGCGGGCACCAGCAAAACGTCGTCGAAGGTGAGAGCTTCCTGGAGGATGCGCATGGCGGTTTCCGGCCGGTAGGAAGCGCGCAATTATAGTCGTTTGCGGGAGCGTGGGTAAACCGAGACAGCCACTTGCCGCTTTCACGCCGCCGACGCCACGGCTATCATGCGTCATGGTCACGACACAGGGGAGCCTGGAGCTGGATGCTCCGCAGCGCCGGATACTGACGGTCTCCCAACTCAACCGTGAAGCCCGGCTGCTGATCGAAGGCGGCTTGCCGCTCATTTGGGTGGAAGGCGAGATTTCCAACCTCGCGCGTCCGCCCTCCGGCCACGTGTATTTCTCCCTCAAGGACTCCGCGGCGCAGGTGCGCTGCGCGATGTTCCGCGCCCGCGCCGGCCTGCTGCGCTTCCAGGCCAGCGATGGTCTGCAGGTGCTGGTACGCGCGCGCGTGAGCCTTTACGAGGCGCGCGGCGATTTCCAGCTGCTTGTCGAGCACATGGAAGAAGCCGGGCATGGAGCCCTGCAGCGCGCCTTCGAGGAACTCAAACAGAAACTCGCCCGCGAGGGCCTGTTCGACGCCGCGCACAAACTGCCGTTGCCGGCCGTACCGCGCGTCATCGGCGTCATCACTTCGCCTGCGGGTGCCGCCCTGCGCGACATCCTGAGCGTGATCCGCCGCCGCTATGCGCTGGCGCGCGTGGTCGTCTATGCGGTGCCCGTGCAAGGCGAAGGGGCCGCCCAGAAAATCGCCAACATGATCCACACCGCGACGGCGCGTGCCGAGTGTGACGTGCTGATCCTGGCGCGCGGCGGCGGTTCGCTCGAAGACCTGTGGGCGTTCAACGAGGAAACCGTGGCGCGCGCGATTTACGCCTGCACGATCCCGCTGGTGAGCGGCGTGGGCCACGAGATTGATGTCACCATCGCGGATTTTGTCGCGGATCTGCGCGCGCCCACGCCCAGCGGCGCGGCGGAACTCGTTACCCCCGACAGCGACGCCTGGCGGCGCATGCTGGACGACAGCACCCGGCGTTTGGCGCGCGCCGCGCACGAACAACTCGCCGCTCTGCGCGCGCGCGTTGCATGGTGTGAAGAACGCCTGCGGCAATTGCACCCGGCGCGCATGCTGCGCGAGCGCGCCCAACGGCTGGATGAGCTGGAACTGCGCCTCAATCAATCGCTGCGCAGCGGCTTGCAGGCACGCGGCGCGCTGCTCGACACGCTGCGCGCCCGCCTGCACCGGCACAGCCCCGCGCGGGCACTCGGCGTGTGGCGCAGTCGCGGCGACGCCCTGGCGCAGCGCCTGCACTTCGCGGCCCTGAGGCAGCTGGCGGAAGTACGCAACCGCCTGGACATCGCCGTGCGCACGCTCAACAGCGTCAGTCCCCTGGCCACGCTGGAGCGCGGCTATGCGATCGTGAGCGCCGCCGATAGCGGCACGGTGATTGCATCCGTACGCCAGGCGCACGCCGGCCAGAAAATTCACGCGCGACTTGCGGATGGACAGCTTTCGGCAAACGTCGAAACCGTGAACAAAGAGGACACAAAATGAATTGCCCCTCGATGTATGTGAATAAGTGGCCCGTAACCGTTGTCAGCCGGCACCTGACATCCTCCCTGCCCCCCGATGCAAAAGGGGGGGTACGCGGTGCGCGCGGGGGGATTTTCCGCAAATGTTTCTTGTGGGTGCTTGCCGGGATTGTCGCGGGCGGAACGTTTCCGCTCAGCGCCTTCGCCACGACCTTGCCGGAAAACGAGCCGGTGCCGGGCGGCGTGGTGGTCATGCCATTACCGCGGGCCGGCCGGGTCCCGCGCGTGCAGTTCGACGGCCGGCGCATCATGGTGATCGAGCATGACCGGCGCTGGTACGCGGTGGTCGGCATTCCGCTGGCCACGGCGCCGGGACAAAAGACCCTGAGCGTCCGGCTGGCCAACCAGCCGCGCATGCAATTGGATTTCACCATCGCGCCCAAGCAGTACCCCGAGCAGCAGCTCATCATCAAGAATCCCGAGCTGGTGAATCCGCCGGCGAGCGCTCTCGAACGCATTGAGCGCGAACAGACGCATCTCGAACACGTGCTCAACACCTGGACCGCGGACGCCGCTCCCCAACTCGCCTTCATCTGGCCGGCGGACGGTCCGCAAACCAGCGGCTTCGGCCTGCGGCGCTTCTACAACGGCGAGGAGCGCAGCCGACACAGCGGCATAGACATCGGCGCGCCCGAAGGTGCGCCGGTGCGCGCGCCGGCGGACGGGGTGGTGGCGGATGCGGGCGATTACTATTTCTGCGGAAACACCTTGACCCTGGATCTCGGTCAGGGGCTGTACAGCGTGTACTGCCATTTGAGCAGGATCGGCGTGCGGCGCGGTGAGCACGTCAAGCAGGGACAAATCGTCGGCAACATCGGCGCCACCGGCCGCACCACCGGTCCGAACCTCCACTGGACCGTGAGCCTGAACGGCACGCCGGTGGATCCGCACGCCTTCATTCCCGCATCCGCAATCCCATCGGTGCAGACGACCAAGCCATGACCTGTGGGAGCGGCGGTACCCGCCGCGATTCCAAATCATCGCGACGGAGACCGTCGCTCCCACAGTTCCGAACGGTTACACGCCCGCAAGAAAATCGCCGACCGCGGGCCGGAAGCGGTCCATGTCCACCAGGAAGGAATCGTGACCCTGCTTTGAAGCCAGCGGCAGGTATTGGGTTTCGACGCCGGCGCGCTGCAGCGCGTCGGCGAGTGCGCGCTGCTGATGCAGCGGAAACAGGATGTCGGTTTCCACGCCCACCACCAGCGTCTTATGCAGTTGCAGGCGCTTGAAGGCCTTGTCCACGGTGCCGCCGTGCTCGGCGGCGTCGAACAGGTCCATGGCGCGCGACAAATACAGATAGGAATTGGCGTCGAAGCCGCCGACGAATGCGCGCGCACGCGACTCCAGATACGACTCGACCTCAAACTCAATGCCGAACGGCTCATGCTCGGCGCTGTCGGCGCGTTCGCGGCCGAAACGCTCCAGCCATTCGCTGGCCGAGCGATACGACATCATGCCGAGCTTGCGCGCCAGGCGCATACCCTCGCGCGGACCGTCGCCCGGCGGATAATTGCCGCCCTGCCAGGCACCGTCGCTGCGGATGAGTTCGCGCTGCAGCGAGCGCACCGCGATGGCGAAAGGTTCCGAATGGGTGGCGGACGACAGGCTCACCAGCACTGCGGCCGCTTCCGGAAACAGCAGCGCATAAGCCAACGCGCTCATGCCGCCCAGCGAGGCGCCGATCACCGCACGCACGCGGCGGATGCCGAGCGCCTGCAGCGCAGCGTGCGCCGTTGCCGCGATGTCCTCGACCGTGAGCGTGGGAAATCCCAGCGCGTAGGGTTTGCCGGTGGCGGGATTGAGCGACGACGGGCCGGTGGAGCCGAAGCAACTGCCGAGCGAGTTGATGCAGACGACGTGAAAGCGGTGCGTGTCGAGCGGCTTTCCCGGCCCGAGCATCTCCTCCCACCAGCCGGGCGTGGGATCCGCGGGCGAGGATGCGGCGTGCGCCGAGGGCGAAAGCCCGGTAAACAACAGCAGCACGTTGCCGTGATCCGGCGCCAGCTTGCCCCAGGTCTGGTACGCGATCTGCACGTCACGCAGCTCGCCGCCCAGATGCATGGCAAAAATCCCGGGCATGGACAGCACGCGCCGTGCGGGGTCGCCCGCAGGTGCGGCTTCAGCACTGTGCACGGTCAGTTTGGGTTGCATGCGTGTATTTTGCCTGAGCCGTGCGGCCGGGTCACGCGTAACGCAGCCACAGCCAGATCAACGTGCCCACCACCACGAAGAACGGCAGTGACCAGGTGTGAAATGCCAGCAGCATGCCGCGCTGGCGGCCGAGGCGCAGCGCAATCAGGTTGGCCAGCGAAGCGATGAACACGCCAAACCCGCCCACGTCCACCGCCCAGGCGATGGTGCCCCAGTCCTGCGAATAGCGCGACAGCAGGATCGCGGCCGGGACGTTGCTGATGAGCTGCGAACTGAGCGCACCGGCAAGGTACAGCGACCCGCGCTCGGCGAGATTCACGTAAGCCAGCACCGGATACTCGGCCAGCCGGCCGAGGTCAATGAACATCAGCACGAAGATCGCGAGCAGCGGCCAGTCAATGCGGCGCAGCAGTCGCGGGAACCCGATCAGGAACACGGTTACGACCAGCACCAGGGCCGCCGCCGTGAGATGCAGGTCCGCCAATATCAGAAACGGTATATATAAGAGTGCCGAGGCCAGCAGCAGCGGCCGCTGTACGGACGGGACGGGTCCGCGGTGCTCCACGTGTATGCGCGCTGCGGGGAAAGCCCAGACGGTGAGCGGCAGCAGGCACGCCATGGCAATCATGAACGGCGGCAGCATGTGCCACACGAAGTGACCAAAGCCCACGCCCGAGAGCCGCCAAAGAAAGATGTTCTGGGGATTGCCGATGGGCGTGAGCATGGAACCGGCGTTCACCGCCAAGGCCTCGAAAATCACCAGCCGCCGCAGCGGCAGTTCCGCGAACTCGGCAAGGCTGAGCGTGAGCGGCACCACCACGAACAGCGCGATGTCGTTGGTCAGCAGCATGGCGAGCAGCGCCGACCCGCATACCAGAAACAGCGCCAGCAGTCGCAGGTTGGACAGCCGGACTATCATGTTGCGGCCGGCACGGTGCAGCCAGCCGCTCTGCTCCACACCCTTGGTGAGAATCATCAGGCCGAGCAGCGTCGCGATGGTCGGCCAGTTCACACGCTGGGGATAGCGCAGGATTTCGCGCGGCGCCAGCGCGCTCAGTACGATGAGCGCCGCGATCAGCAGCCACAGCAGATAATCCCGTCTCAGGGAATAGGGCCCAGGGGAGATCTGATTGGCGTCGCCGCAGGGGGAGAGATGCCGATGGTTTTTATCGTTGATGTTGGCGCTCCGCGTAAACTCATCGTTTTACATGCGGGAGCGACGGTCCCCGCCGCGAAAACATCATTGGGAATCGCGGCGCGGGCAGATTTCTGCTCCCGCAAAATCTGCATTTCGCCATTCATGGCGGCCAGCGCCGCTCCCACTATGGAATCCGCTCCCGCAATGCGCCGGCCTCATCGGACAGCCCCGCAATCAAACCTGCGTCAGCGGCGCCCGACACCAGCGCCGCAGGGTGTCGCCATCCAGCCAGCCATCCTGCGCCGCACCCGCGAGCAGCGCCGCCGTATAACTGCGCGCCAGGCTGAAGGCAAAGCGCCGCGCGCCGGCTTCGCGTTGCGCGGGCGACCCGGCGGTGGCATCGAACCAGTTGCGGCTGGCTTGCAGGGCGTGACGTATACGGTCACGCGTCGGCGCAAGCTCCGCGAGTTGCAGACACGCAAGGCGGTTTTCAACGTCCGCCGCAAACACCTCAAGCGCCTGCGGATGATCGAGCACGCGCAGCACGTCCAGGCTCAAGACATTGGTCGTGCCCTCCCAGATGGAGAGCACCTGGCAGTCGCGCAGCAGCACCGGCAGACCGGTGTCCTCGATGTAGCCCTGGCCACCGAAGCATTCCAGCACTTCGCTGACCACCGCGATGGCCTGCTTGCCGGTAAACAGCTTCGCCACGGGCGTCAGCAGCCGCAGCAGGATCTTTTCCGCTTCACTGGCGGTGCCGGTTTCATCGCGTCCCAGTAACCCGCCGAGGTGCAGCACCAGATGCAGCGCGCCGGCAAATTCCGCGTGCAGCTCCGCCAAAGTCTCGCGGTGCAGCGGATGCTCGGAAAGCAGCTTGCCAAACGCGCGCCGCTTGCGGGCGTAATCCTCCGCAAGTGCCAGGCCGCGGCGCATGTAGCTCACCGCACACACCGCGTTGTAGAGCCGCGTGATATTGAGCACGGTGGCAACGTTGTGCACCCCGCGACCGGGCGCGCCGATGCGCTGCGCGGGCGTGCCGGCGAGCGTAAGTTCGGCCGTGGGCAGGGCGCGGGTGCCGAGCTTGTCCTTGAGGCGATGCACCAGGATGCCGTTGAGCCGGCCCCCGGCATCGCGCAACTCGAGCAGAAAGAGGCTGAGCCTGTCACCGGCTTCGGGATCACGCGCCAGCGTGACCGCGAGCTGCGAATCGGTCGCCGAGGTAAACCACTTGGTGCCGTGCAGCCGGTACGCGCCGGATTCGATGCGCGCCACCGTGGAAGTGCCGCTGACATCGGAGCCTCCGCTGCGCTCGGTCATCCATTGGCCGGAAGTCCAGAACTGTCTGGAATCGCGGCTCAGCAACTGCGGCAGATAACGCTGTTGTTGCGGTTTGTCGCCGTACACCTCGAGTACCCGGGCCGCGCCGTCGGTCATGGCCAGCGGACAGGAAGCCAGCGCCGAGGACGGGTGATACAGGTACAGGCGCACGAATTGATGCAGCCGCGACCACGCGGCTTGCCGGCGTTCATACGCCGTCGCCACGATGCCTTCCTCGGCCGCCACCCGGCGCAGGGCCTGCCAGCCCCAGGTGGTTTCAATGCGATCAATCCGCCGCCCCCAGGGATCGTAGGGCACGTGCCGCGGCGCATGGGCCTCCGCATCTGCGGCCATCACGAGCATGTCGCCGGCGGCGCGCTCGCCCAAACGCTCGAGTCCCGGGGTGATCTCCTTCAGGACTTCCGCGGGCAGCCGAGCCCCGAGCCAGGCCTGCAGCGCCGCGTCGTCGCGGTACTGGTTACCCAACAGCGGCGCGTCCTGAAAGAATTCACTGGCATCGTTCATGGTGGGTATAAATTGCTGAGGCCAGGTTCCATTTTGTGCCATCTACCCTTCATCGGCCAATACCGACCGCCGATGAACGTTCAATATATATGAGGAAGGCCAACACCTGCACGTTACCCGGGACAAGCCGGAGCCGGCCCGGTGAACGTCGCCAGGTTGCGGAGGCGCGACGCAAACATATATATCGGCGGACGGCGTCCATGGCGAGGGGGCACTGATTCCACTGCGCATTTTCGCCGCGTAGGCTGCGCCCGGTCCGCCGCACGCGCGCCTTGTATCATCCAGAATTCCAACGCTGCCCAGCCGTCTGATGACGCTCTCTCTTGCTTGCGCCCTGTCCCGCCGGCCGGCGCGAGTGCAACGCGAAGCGACCAGCGGCCCGCCAGGACCGACAGCCGTAGAACCGTTTTGAGACAGCCAATCAACCCGCCGGCGCGGGATCCGGGCCCGCACCCACTTATCGCGGGTTTTATCTCGCCGGTCAGTGACTTCTGTAAAATGATTGCGCAGCCGCTATAGTTGGTGCCCATGGAAACCATCAGATTCACGCGCGGCTTCACGCTGATCGAACTCCTGGTGCTGGTCGTGGTGCTCGGCATCTTGACGGCCATGGCCGTGCCGAATTTCAGTGCCACCATCAAGAATTCGCGCGATGTCTCCCAGGTCAACGCCCTGATCACCGGGTTCACCACCGCGCGCAGCGCGGCGGTCAAAAACGGCAGTTCGCAGGTGACGATCTGCGCCGGCATCACCACCGCGTGCAGCGGCGCCACCTGGGCCGTCGGCTGGGTGGTGTTTTACGCCACGCCGCCGCCGGGTGCCGCCACCGTGATCCGCGTGTTCCCGGCGCTCAGCGGCAACAACACCTTTACCAGCAACGGCGCGTACAGCTTTACCTTCTATCCCAACGGCCTGCCTTACACCCTGACCAATGCGCCTCCCGCGAACGCGACCGTCTTCACGCTCTGCGATGGCCGCGGGCCGAGCTACGGGCGCTCGCTCACGCTGCTGCCCACGGGCAGCTTGCAGGCCGCGCAAAGCACCGGTTACCAGGTCAACGGCACCACCGCCATTTCAAGTTGCTAGGGTGACGCAATGCACGTGATTTCCGCCAAATCATCCGCGGCCGGTTTCAGCCTGCTGGAGGTGCTGATTGCGCTGCTGGTCATGTCGGTGGGCCTGCTCGGCATCGCCGGGATGGTAACGACCTCGCTCAAGACCAACGACGGCGCCTACCTGCGCAGCACCGCCAACAGTCTGGCCTACAGCATCCTCGACCGCATGCGCGCCAACCGTCAAAGCGCCACGCAAGGCAGTTACAACATTGCCATCGGCACGCTCGCGCCGGTGAGCGCCGCCTGTCTGCAAACCAGCAACTGCTCGACCACCCAGCTGACGGCCCTGTGCCTGGGGGCGGCCAATACCTGTGCCCCCGGCGCGATGGCCCAGGCGGACCTGGGCATGTGGAAACAGGATCTGGCCACGGATTTGCCCGCAGGCGACGGCAGCGTCAGCACAGCGCTCGACGCGAACGGCGTGATTGACATCACCATCGTCATCCAGTGGAACGCCGCGCGTGCCACCCAGGCGCTCGGCAAGTTCACCACCGTGCCGGCCGCCGGCACCACCAACTTCACCGTGGTGAGCGGCTTATGAACCCCCGGCACCTGCACCCGTTTGTTCCGGCCCGCCAGCAGGGTTTGTCGCTGGTGGAGCTGATGATCGCCCTGGTGGTCGGTCTGGTGTTCATGGCCGGCGTGATTTCGATGTTCCTCGCCAGCCGCCAGAGTTACACGCTCGGCAGCGCCGTGGCGCGGCTGCAGGAAAACGGCCGCTTCGCCCTGGATTTCATGCGCCCGGT
>JBOIAZ010000039.1:0-4748 GCA_050739175.1 Gammaproteobacteria bacterium | reverse complement strand
CATGATGTTTCTGGGCCTGTGGCCGGCAGCCGCGGCACATCCGGCGGCGGGCGGCCCACCGGCTGAGGCGCCAGCCTGGATTGCGGCCACAACTGGAGGGGCGCTTGGCAAACAGCGAATCCGCTATCCCCGCGTTTCGCGTCGCGCGCGATGCCGGTGAGGCGCCCAGAGTGACGCTCACCGGCCAGTGGACGCTGCGCGGACTCGCGCGCCGCGCCAATCTGCTCAGCGACGGGCTGCGGCCTTACGCGCATGATCCCGAAGTGCACTGGGATCTGACCCGCATCCAGGCGATGGACAGCGTGGGCGCGTTCGTGCTGTGGCAGATTAACGAGCGGCGTCCGCCGGCCCATCTGCAGGTGCAGCCGCAGCATGCCGCGCTGTTCCAGCGCTGGGCCGACCGGCGCGTGGCCACGGCCGAGCAGCATCGCCCGCGGCGTCCGGCGCTCGCGGATATGCTGTCCACCATCGGTTTCGCCGCGACCGATCACCTCGCCAGTTTCATCAGCCTCATCGGTCAGTTCCTGCTGGACGTGGCGTATCTGGTCGCGCATCCCGCACGCACTCCATGGCGGGAAATCTCCGCCACCATTTACCATGCGGGGGCACGCGCCCTGGGCGTGATGGCGATTATCGGGTTGTTGATCGGCGTGGTGGTGAGCTACATGGGCGGCCTGTCGTTGCAGACTTACGGCGCGCAGGGATTCATCGTCAACATCCTGGGCCTCAGCATCGTGCGCCATCTGAGCCCGGTGTTCGCCGCGCTGCTAGTTGCGGGCCGCTCCGGTTCGGCCATAACCGCGGAGCTCGGCGTGATGCGCGTCACCGAGGAGCTGGATGCGCTCTCCGCCATGGGCATCTCGCACAGCCTGCGTCTGGTGCTGCCCAAGATCATCGCGCTCACGCTGGTCATGCCGCTGCTGGTGATCTGGACCGACGTGATCGCGCTGGCCGGCGGCGTGTGGGCGGCGCATGCCGCCTTCGACATCAGCTATGCGCACTTCCTATATAGTTTGCCGCACGTCGTGACACCGGTGAGCTTCTGGCTGAGCATCGGCAAGAGCGCGGTGTTTGGCTGGGTGATCGCGCTGATTGCCTGCGAGTACGGTTTGCGCGTCAAGCCCAACACCGAAAGCCTGAGCGCCGAGACCACGAATTCGGTGGTGACCGCGATCACCGTGGTGATCGTGCTCGACGGAATCTTCGCAGTGGTCTTCAAGTACGCGGGGCTGCTGTGAACACCGAGTGCGTGGTGCGCCTTGAACACCTGGGCACGCGTTTCGGTGAGCAGGTGGTGCATCGCGACATCAATCTATGCGTATACCGCGGCAAGATTCTGGGCCTCGCGGGCAGTTCCGGCAGCGGCAAGACCACGCTGCTGCGCGAGATGATCGGCCTGCAGCGCCCCAGCGAGGGGCAGGTGTGGCTGTTTGATGAACGCCTCGATCGCTTGGGTGCCGAGGAACTCGCACGCCTGCACCGCCGCTGCGGCATCCTGTTCCAGAACGGTGCGTTGTTCAGCGCGCTCAACGTGTTCGACAACATCGCGTTTCCGCTGCGCGAATCGCGGCTGGCCGACGAGGCGCTCATTCGCCAACTGGTGTACCTGAAACTCGCGATGGTGGACCTGGAGGCGGACGTGGCCGCGCGCCTGCCGTCGGAACTTTCCGGTGGCATGGTCAAGCGCGTGGCGCTGGCACGCGCGCTGGCGCTGGAGCCCGAACTGCTGTTCCTCGACGAACCCGCCTCGGGTCTGGATCCGATCACCGCGCAGGATTTCGTCGAACTGCTGGATGCCTTGCACAGCGAACTGGGCTTTACCGTAGTCATGGTCACCCACGACCTCGACCTGATACGCGACCTGTGCGATCAGGTGGCGTTGCTGGTGGACGCGCAACTTGCCGCCTGGGGGCCGCCCGACAGCCTGCTGCAGTCTGAGCATCCTTACGTGCGCCGCTTTTTCCACGGCACACGCGGCCGGCGGGCGTTCGCCGATGCGCAGGCCGCGCATGAATAACCGCGCCTATGCGCTGATCACCGGCATCTTCGTGCTCGCGCTGGGCACGGCCATCATTGCCGCGGCCATCTGGCTCACCGGCACGCGCGTCGCAACCAAGCCCTATATCATCGCCACCACTGGCAGCGTGGCAGGCCTGGCGCCGCATTCCACGGTGTTTTTCCGCGGTCTGGCCGCGGGACGCGTGAACAGCGTGCGCTTCGATGCGCGCGATCCGCGCCGCATCCTGATCCGCGTCGAGGTGGATGCCGGCATTCCGGTGACGCGCGACACCTACGCGGTGTTCCGGCTTCAGGGCCTGACCGGTGCCTCGCTGCTGGATCTGGAAACCAGCGGCACAAGCCGCGAGTTGCTCGCGACCTCGGCACAGTCGCCGGCCTATATTCCCCTGCATGCTTCGCTGCTGGATGAACTCGGTACCACCGCGCCGCAGCTCATGCAGCAGTTGCAGACGCTGATCGGCGCGCTCAATCAGTTGCTCAACACCGGCAACCGCGCGCACGTGGCGCGCCTGCTGGCGCAGGCGGACGCGGCCAGCGCGGCGCTCGTCAGGCTGGAAAATAATCTCGATATAGAGACCCGCCGCCTGCCGGCACTCACCGGCCAGATGCAGGCCACGCTGGCGCAGATCGACCGGTTGACTGCCAATCTGGATCAACTGAGCGTCACCGCGCGGGCGGCGGGCCAGCAAGTCAATGCCGAGACTCTGCCGCGGCTGAACGCCACGCTCAGCCGGATTTCCACCGCCGCGGACGAGATCCGCCGGCTCGCCGCCAGCCTGCACAAGAATCCGCAGCAGCTGCTGTCGGGTCCGCAGTCGCCACCGCCCGGTCCCGGCGAGCCCGGTTACAAAGGACCGCCGCCATGAAAACTCCGCTTTGTACTCTCGCCGCCGCGTTGCTCGCGGGCTGCAGTCTGCTGCCCAAGCCGCCGCCGCCGCCCGTCTTGCATGACTTCGGTCCGGCAACGAGCGTGCCGGCTGCCAGCATCGTTCCCGCGGAAGCGATGGTGAGCGCACCGGCGTGGCTCGACGGCAGCGCGATTTATTACCGACTGCTTTTCAGCGATCCCACGCAGTTGCGCGCCTACGCGAACAATCGCTGGCTGGCACCGCCGGGCGAGCTGCTGCAAGCGCGTCTGCAGACGGCTTTCGCCGGTGGGCACGCCGGCGGCTACCGCCTGCGCGTGAATCTGCTGGATTTCGAGCAGGAATTTGCCAGCGCTCAATCGGCGCAGGTCAGCGTGCGCGCCGTGGCGGAATTGCAAAGCCTGGCGAGCGGTGCGACCGTGGCGCAGCATCTGTTCGCGGTGAGCGTTCCCGCCTCCCCGGACGTGCAGGGCGCGGTGCTGGGCGCGTCGCGCGCCGCCGACGGGCTGCTGGTGCAAATAGAGCAGTGGGCTCAGGCGCAGCTCTCCGGCGCGCAGCGGAAATAAGCTGCAACCCGACGGCGGTTTTACGGTCAAATGTGACCGTCGGCCGTTTTTTTCGAACACTCCCCCACGTGCGCGGGTAATTCCATTCGAGAGGAGAGCGTCATGCTGCGTCATCCACATTTGAGACTCCCACGCCCGCTGGCCGCAGGCTTGCTGCTGATGCTGTGTCTCAACGCTTCCGCGTTTGCGGCCACCACGCTTGCGCCGCTCTACTCGCAACTGCACTGGCGCGAGCTCGGACCGTTCCGCGGCGGCTGGTCTACGGTGGCGGCGGGCGTGCCCTCCGAACCGAACGTGTTCTATTTCGGCGGCGCCGACGGCGGCGTGTGGAAGACCACGGACGCCGGCCTGACCTGGCAGCCGCTGATGCAATATGCGGGCTCAATCTCGGTGGGCGCACTCGCCATTGCGCCCTCCAATCCCGAGGTCATCTACGTCGGCACCGGCCAGGTGGCGACGCGCTACGACGTGGTGGATGGCGACGGCATGTACCGGTCCGCGGACAGCGGCAAGACCTGGATGCACATCGGCCTTGAGGATACGCGCCACATCGGCCGCATCTGGATTGATCCGCACAACCCGGATGTGGTTCTGGTTGCGGCGCTCGGCCATTATTTCGGTCCGAACCCCGAACGCGGCGTGTTCCGCACCACGGACGGCGGCCAGCATTGGCAGAAGGTACTGTTCGTGGACGACAACACCGGCGCGGTGGACCTCGCGGCCGACGACGCCAATCCGGATGTGATCTTCGCCGCCACCTGGCAGGCGCGCCAGTATCCGTGGCTTTCCTATTACAAGCCGCAGTCCGGCCCCGGCAGCGGCATCTGGAAATCCACCGACGCTGGCCGCACCTGGACGCGGCTCAGCGGTCACGGCCTGCCGGCGGATCCGCTGGGACGCATCGGACTCGCGGTCACGCCCGGCACTCACGACCAGCGTGTGTACGCCATCGTGGATGCGGCCAAGGCGCGCGGCCTGTACCGTTCCGACGACGGCGGCGCGAATTGGCAATATCTCGGCCACGCCGATCTCGCGAACAGCTACTTCGATCGCATCACCGTGGATCCGCAAGACCCCGATGTGCTCTATGTGATGAACCGTTCGGTGGCGCAGAGCCGCGATGGCGGCAAGACCTTCACGTGGTTCAAGGGTGCGCCGGGCGGTGACGACTACCACTTCATGTGGATCAACCCCGAGAACGACCGCTACATGATCGTCGCGAGCGACCAGGGTACGAGCGTGAGCGTGGATTCTGGCACGCACTGGTCGAGCTGGTACAACCAGCCGACCGGCCAGT
>JBOIAZ010000038.1:0-49606 GCA_050739175.1 Gammaproteobacteria bacterium | reverse complement strand
ACCGCGCGCTCATGGATGTGCGCCGTGCACAGGGCTGGGTGCGCGAAGTCCACGGCGACCTGCATCTTGCCAATCTCACCATCTACAACGGCAAGCTCCTGGCCTTCGATCGCATCGAGTTCGATGCCGCGCTGCGCTGGCTGGATGTCGTGAGCGACAGCGCGTTTCTGGTCATGGATTTGCTGCATCACGGCCGGCGCGATCTGGCGTTCCGGTTCCTGAACCGGTATTTGGAACACACCGGTGACTACCGCGGGTTGCCGCTGTTGCGTTATCATTTGGTGTACCGCGCGCTGGTGCGCGCCAAGGTGGCGAGGCTGCAGGCCGGCCAGATGCAGCATGCCGAAAGCCGCCGCGTGCAAGCGCGAAATGCCGATCAGTACATGAAACTTGCCGATTCATTGCGGATAGATGTGCCGCCGCGGCTGGTGCTGATGCACGGCCTGTCCGGTTCCGGAAAGACCTGGGCGAGCGAACGGTTGATGACGCACCTACCCGCGCTGCGGCTGCGCTCAGACGTGGAGCGCAAGCGCCTGCACGGCCTGGCGCCGGGCCAGCGCAGCGGTTCGGAACCCGGTGGGCAGCTCTATGACGAGGAAGCAAACGCGCGCACCTACACGGAGCTGGCAACGCTGGCGCAGATTGTGCTGGCCGCCGGTTACAGCGTCATCGTGGATGCGGCATTTCTGCGCCAATGGCAGCGGCGGCTGTTTGCGGAACTCGCCGCGCAGCTCATGATTCCCTGGAGCATCGTGGAGTGTCGGGCGCCGCACGCTGTGTTGCGCCGGCGTCTGGACGGCCGGGCGCGCGTGCGTGACGAGATTTCCGAAGCAAATGCCGCCGTGCTCGATTATCAGTTGCCGACAGCGCAGCCGCTCGATTCTGACGAACGCCGGCATGCGCTGTATGTGGATAGCGGCACGCCGTTCGATGCGGCGGCCATGAGCGCGGCGATTCGCGCTGCTGGCGGCAGGCGCTGAAACCAGTAGCACGCGTTGCTATCGGCAGTGCTGCAACGCTCAGGCCTGCGCCAGGCTCTGGTAGATCTCCTCTTCCTGTGCGAAATGCAGGCGCAAGATCGCATCCAGCGCATACAGCACACGTTGCAGCTCCCGCAGGGTGCCGGGATCGGGACCTTGCGGCGGCAATCCCGAAATCAGCCGGCTAAGGCGCTGATACAGCACGAAGATTTCGCGGTGCGTGCGGCTCATGGCGGCCAGCGGGTCATCGCCGCCCAGCAGGGCGGCGACCGCCGGATACACCTGGCGGTCATCCGCGCGTTCATGCGGCAGCAACTGTTGGCGGAGCAGGGTGTCCAGCGCGGTGAGTGACGGCACGCGCTCCGTGCTGCGCAGCGTGGGCAGGCGGTCGGCGACCTCGGTCAATCGGTCGAGCACCGGCGCGAGCCTTTCGTGCTCGAGCCGCAAGTGCTCCGATTCTTCCGCAGTGAGGCTGGAGCGGCTGGCGCGCAGCGGATGAATGCGCAAGGCGCGCAGCGCGTTGAGAATCACCGCCACGTCGATGATTTCCTGCAGCACCGCACCGGCAAGCGGCGGCAGATAGCCGGCCGCGGCCGCCAGCATCGCCGCGATCGACAGCCCCATGCCCGCGAACACGCTCTGCAACGCGATGGTGCGTGTCTGGTGTGCGACGGACCGCGCCTCAGCGAGCCGGTCGAGGCGGTCGACGAGCAGCACGATGTCGGCGGCGGCCGCGGAAGCCGCGGCGCCGCGTGCGCCCATGGCCACGCCGACGCTGGCGGCGGCCAGCGCGGGGGCGTCATTCACTCCGTCGCCTACCATGACGGTGGGTTCCGATGCGCCGGCGGCTTTGATCACCTCAAGTTTGTGTGCCGGGGTCTGCTCCGCCAGCACTTCATCCACGCCCAGGCCGGTGCCGATGGCTTCGGCCACGTCGCGGCGATCGCCCGTCAGCATCACGATGCGGCGGAAGCCCGCACGGCGCAGCAGGCGCAACGCGCGCGGCGTTTCCACGCGCAGCTGATCGGCGAACAGTAATGCGCCGGCGAATTCCCCGTCCACCGCCACGCACACCGTCAGCCGGCCCTCGGCTGCCACGCGTTCGAGCAGCTGTTCGGCGGCCGCCGGCAGCGGCGCAAAGTGCGCGATGTAAGCGCGCGAGCCCGCGGCCACACGCCGGCCGTCGACCGTGCCGCGGATGCCGGCGCCCGCGACTTCCTGTACCTCGGTCGGGATGCTCAGCGTGAGACCGCGTGCACGTGCCGCGCGCACCACGGCTGCGGCGGTCACGTGGCCGGACATCTGCTCAAGCGAGGCCGTGGCCGCAAGCAGGGCGTTTTCACCGCCCGCTGTCACGCTCTCGGTAGCGACGAGGCGCGCTTCGCCGCCCGTCAGCGTACCGGTCTTGTCGAAAAACAGCAGGGATGCGGCGGCCAGCGCTTCCAGCGCGGCGCCGCCCTTGACGAGAATGCCGCGCTGCGCGCAGCGCGAGATGCCCGAGACCATGGCGACCGGCACCGCGAGTATCAGCGGGCAGGGGGTGGCGACCACCACCACCGCGAGCGCGCGCATGGACTCGCCGCTGATCAACCAGGCGATGGCCGCGAGGGCCAGCGATGCGGGAATGAACCACGCCGCATAACGGTCCGCGAGCCGCATGGCCGGCGCCCGGGAGTGCTGCGCCGTCTCGACGAGCTTGACGATACCGGCAAAGGTGCTGTCGGCCGCGGTGGCGGAGGCCAGCATGTCAAAGGCATCGGCGGCGTTTACCACGCCGCTGCGCAGCACATCGCCCTTGCGGTAGGACACCGGCAGCGATTCGCCGGTGAGCGCCGATTCGTCGAGGACTGCGCGCTCCGCGCCTAGGGCGCCGTCCACCGGCACCACTTCACCATGGCGCACCAGCAGGCGGTCGCCCACCATCACGTCCGCGAGCGCCGCGGTTTGCAGTTCTCCGTCCCGATAGCGGTTGACGGTGCGCGGCACCCGGGCGACCAGCGCCGACATTTCCCGTGCGGCGCGCCGCTCCGCGTAACTTTCGAGCAGGCGCCCGCTTGCCAGCATCGCGGCGATCACCACCGCGGTGAGCATCTGCTGCAAGGCAAGCGCGCCGGCGATGGCCACCAGCGCGAGCAAGTCCACGCCGACTTCGCGCCGCCACAGTGCCGCGCTTACCCGGTAGAGCAACGCCGCCCCCACGAGCGCGGCCGCTGCCGCCCACACCCAGTTGGCTGTAGTGTGAGCTGTGGTGAACCACAACAGCGCGCCGGCGACAAGGCCGGCCACGCACAGTACAAAGATGTAGAGATCAATGTGCCAACGGGCTTGCATGCTCGAGATCTCGGCAACGTCTGCCTGTGGATGATACTGCCTGCAGTGTGCGTGATTATCCGGCAGTCCCACCTTTGTTGGTAAGCGCGCACTGGTCCCCCTGTGGGGGATGAAACGGAATGCATGTGATTCGCAATGCGCGCGGTGGTGGCGGTGAATCTGCACTCCGGCAGCGCAGAGAATTGCCGCCGGTTGATCTGAGTCACGGTGTTTAGTGGTGAATTCGCGGATACTCGCCCCCATGCAGTGAAGCCGTTTCACTGTGAGCACCTGGAGGACGGTCATGGCAACGGTAGCAAACACGGTACCGGGCCCGGCACGGCCCCTGGACCGGGTCAGCGTTTTTCTGCATTTCGGCTTGGCGGTATTCGGCGTCTGGGCGTGGTTGATCGGCTCGGGCTGGATTGGCGAGGGCGCCGGCGATTACAAGCGCGCCGATCACTTCTGGTACACCCAGCACATGTGGGTGGGCATCATATTCACGGCATTTCTGCTGGCACGGATTCTCTGGGGCATCGTGGGACCGGCCAACGCACGCTTCGTGAACTGGGTGCCGTGGACCTGGGCGCGTTTCAAGCTGGTGCTCGAGGATCTGGGCACACTGCTGCACTTGCGGGTGCCCGTGCGCCATACCCGCGAGGGCCTGTCGGGTCTGGTCCAGGCGTTGGGGTTGCTGGTGTTTCTGTGGCTGGGTCTCACCGGCCTGATCAATGCCTTCACGATTACGCCGGGCGAGCGGCTCACGGGCTGGGCGCACGAAGTCAAGGAACTGCACGAGATCGGCGACATCCTGGTGCCGGCCTATCTGATCCTGCACGTGGGAGGCACCCTGGTACACAGCTTCCGCGGCCAGCACGTGTGGAAAAAGATGTTGTTCCTCGAATAAGGCCTGATTTTTCCAACGGGTCGGATCAAGCCGGCCGGAGATCAATTTAATTTTTTCCACCAAGAAGGCGATCATGAAATTTTGCAATCTTCGCAGGGCGCGCCCTGCTTCGATAGTCAGTCTCGGGCTGTCGTTGGGAGCGGTGGCGTTGGGCGTTGGCGGTTTTTCCGTTCCGGCCTTCGCAAACCCGGCGGTTACCCCGGCTACGATCGAGCAGGCGCCGATCAAATTCCCGATCCCGGAATCAGTCACTGAGGAGCACGCGGAACTGCCGGCTGAATTGACGGCGGCGATGCATGCGGGCGGCAAGACAGGGGAAGCCGCGCAAGCCGTTGCCAAGGTTCTATATCCGCATTTCGCCAAGGAAGAGCGCTACGCGTTGCCGGCGCTCGGTTTGCTGCCGGAGCTCGCGCAGGGCCAGGTGACTGCGCAAATGTCGGCGGTGCTGCCGATCACCGAGGAACTCCGGCGCAACCTGCCGGAGATGCTGGCGGAGCACAGGAAAATTCAGGCCACATTGGTGCGCCTGGAAGCGGCAGCCAAAGCAGAAGATAAACCCGCGGCGGAACGCTTCGCGCAACAGTTGATGCACCACGCGCTAACCGAGGAGCAGGTGACCTACCCGGCGGCATTGCTGGTCGGTGAGTATCTGAAACTCAGGCTGCAAACGGCGGTAAAACCGCCTGCCGGGCCCGCGCGCTAGCGCTGGAAATTCGCGTACGTCTGCCCATCGGCACAACGCGTGGCGTGCGCGTTGCACTCACTGCAGGACAGGCATATGGCCTTGGATATCGTAGTCATCGGCGCAGGACCGGCCGGTTTGTGTTTTGCGCGTACGCTCGCCGGCAGCGGTCTGCGCATCGTCTTGGTAGAGCGGCAATCCGAGGCGCTGCTCGCGGAGCCGCCCGACGACGGCCGGGAGATCGCCATCACCCATGCCACGCAGCGCAGCATGCACGAGCTGGGCTTGTGGGCGCGGCTGCACACGCAGGAGATCAGCACGCTGCGCGATGCCAAGGTCATGGACGGCGATGGTCGCCACAGCCTGATGTTCCGCCATGAGGAATCCGGCAAACCGCAGTTGGGCTGGCTGATCTCGAATTACGCCATCCGGCGTGCCGCTTACGCTGAAGCCTCCCGTTTGGCCGATGTGCAGCTCATTTCCGGGGTGCGTGCCACCGCGGTGCATACCCACGCTCAGGGCGCTGAGGTGGTTCTGGATAATGGCGACCTCTTGCAGGCCGGGCTGGCGGTGGCCGCGGACACCCGGCATTCGCAGATGCGCCGCAGCATGGGCATCGCGGCGAGCAAGCACGATTTCGGCAAGGTGATGCTGGTGGTGCGCATACGCCACGAGGCGCCGCATGAGCAGGTGGCCTGGGAATGGTTCGGCTATGGCCAGACACTCGCGCTGCTGCCGCTGTACGACGCGCACACCTCGTCGGTGGTTGTGACGCTTGCGCCTCCGCAGATGCAGGCGCTGCTCGCGCTCGACGACAGCGCGTTCGCCGCAGCGCTCGCGGAGCGTTTTCAAAATCGTCTCGGTGCGATGCAAGTAGCGGGACCGCGCTGCGCGTATCCGCTGGTCGGCGTGTATGCCGACTGTTTCGTGGGCCAGTGCTTCGCGCTCATCGGGGATGCCGCCGTCGGCATGCATCCGGTGACCGCGCATGGTTTTAATTTTGGTCTGCTGGGCGTGATGACACTTGCGCGTGAACTGCGCGCTGCGCAGGCCTCGGGCTGCCCCTTCTGGGGTGCCGAGGCGCTCGAGCGTTACGAACGCATCCACCGGTGCGCCACGCGGCCGCTCTACCTGCTCACCCAGATGTTGGCGAGTATGTATACCGACGACCACGGGCCAGCGTGGGTGTTGCGCAAGCTCGTGCTCGGGGCGGGCGCCCGGCTGCCGCCGTTCCGGCGTGCGGTCGTCGCGAGACTCACGGATGATCGCCAAGATTTGGCGATGCCCAAGCCGCCATTCCACTGGGCGAGACGGGCAAGCCGGCAGATGCGGATTTGTTGACCTAGATCAAGGTCCGCGGATGAGCAGCTGGCCATGATGCTGCCGTCAGCTTACTGGGGAGGCATGCCGTGGACATTCAGGAGCCGGGTTTTTGGCGTGCCGGCGCGATCAGCACCACGCTGGTGATGGTGGTTGTGCTTATCCTGCTTTCAATCAACAGCAATCAGGTGATCTCGGCGGGTGGCGCGCACGTGCCCAAGTACGACGTCATTAACCAGCAGATCGGCTACAGCTACGACTGGACCCGGCACGCGGATGTGCCTGTGATCGGCGGGTCTGAGCCGTTGTTCGGCAAGGTGTACACCGAAAGCGAGGCGCACGCCCTGATCCGCAAGGGCAAGCTGGTGATTCAAAGCCGCGCCTGCATGGACTGCCACACGTTCTTCGGCAATGGCGCCTATTACGGTCCGGACCTCACCAAATCCTGGCTGGATCCCGCCTGGCAGCAGATCTGGATGCCGATGACCGGCGCCAAAACCCGCGAAGACGCCATGGTCCTGTTCCTCATGCACCCCGACCAATATCCGACCTGGACGCGCGAGATGCCCAACCTGCACCTCACCGAGATTGAGGCACAGTCGGTAGTCGCATACCTCAAGTGGATGTCGGCGATCGATACCAACGGCTTCCCGGCGAATTTCGGCATGCAACGCATCAAGCAATAAGGAGACACTCATGTACCGTTCGCAGAAACTTGCGCTACGTTACTTCGCCGCCGCCATAATCCTGTTCGGCGTGATGATCATCTTCGGTTTGCTGTCGGCGTTGTATTACCTGTATCCCTCGCTGCTGTTCAACGTTTTCAATTTCAACATGGCGAAAATTTTCCACATCGATACGCTGGTGATCTGGCTGTTGATGGCGCTGATCGGCTCGGTGTACTGGTTCCTGCCGAAGGAACTGGGCCGTGAGGTGCACGGCATCTGGCTCGCGGAAGTGCTGTTCTGGGTGTTCTGCGCGGCGGTGGCGATCGTCTCCCTGGTGTTCCTGTTCGTGCAGTACGGCACCAGCGACGAGTTCAGCCTGTGGTTCATCAACCAGGGACGCAAATACGTGGAGGCACCGCGCTGGGCGGCCATCGGCATCCTCGTGGTGCTGGTGGTGTTTGCCTACAACGTGATTGCCACCTGCATCAAGTCGCGCAAGATGACGGGCATCCTCTGGGTGCTGTGCCTGGACCTGATTCCGCTGTGCCTCGTGTATCTGGATGCCTTTCCCGCCAGCACCAATATGTCGCTGGATCTCTACTGGTGGTGGTGGCTGGTACACATGTGGGTGGAGAGCACCTGGGAGGTGTTGATCGGCTGCATCATGGCCTGGACGCTCATGGAAGTGGCGGGCACCTCGCGGCGCATCGTGGAGACCTGGCTGTACATCGAGGTGATGCTGGTGCTGGGTGCCGGCATCCTGGGGCTGGGCCATCATTACTTCTGGATCGGCACGCCGCAATACTGGCTGAGCATCGGCGGATTTTTCTCGGCGCTCGAGCCGTTGCCGCTGCTCGGCATGGTGATCCACGCCATCTACGACGCGGGCAGTCACCATCTGAAGACCAACAACCAGCCGGCGTTTTACTGGATCACCGCCGAAGCCTTCGGCAACTTCCTGGGTGCGGGCGTGTGGGGCTTCATGATGACGCTGCCGCAAATCAACCTGTTTTCCCACGGGACCCAGTGGACGGTTTCACACGGCCATTTCGCCTTCTGGGGCGCCTATGGCTGCGGCGCGCTCGCGGTCTTCTATCTGGCCAAGCAGAAGCTTGCGGACACGGAGCATCTGAGCGGGCACATGTGGAAGTGGGGTTTCGGCCTGCTGAATTTCGGCATGATCGGCATGGTCATGGCCTTACTCCTGGCCGGCATGGCTCAGGCGTTCTACGGTCGTGCCATCGGCGGCTCCACGCTCATGGCCTTCACCACCGCTTCGGAAAACCCGTGGTTCACGTCCGGCATGTGGGCGCGCATGGGCTTCGGCGTGGTGTTTGCGGCCGGCTATGTGGTCTTGGTCTATGACCTGGTCACGGCTAACAAGCGTGTGCCCAAGGTCGTGGCGCCGCCGGAGCCGGCATGACGCCGTTTGCGCTGATCTATACCACGCTGCTCATGGGCAGCATGCTGATTGCTGCCGGCGCCTATGGCGGGCTCTACGCGCTCAACAAACTGTGGCCGCGGCGCGGGATGCTGAGCTGCGCGCGCGTCTGCTATCTGATCGCGGCGGCGCTCGCGGGTGCGATCATCCTGACCACGCCGCTCACCCCGGGCTGGAAGCTGCTGATACTGGTGAGCGCGCTGGTGTATGCGATCGTGCCGCCGCTGACTTGGCGGTTTCTCATAAAACTGCACGCTGCGGAGGGGCATGCCTCATGATTCCGAACATTATCAACACGCTGGTGGGCCTGGCATTGGTGGGCCTCACGGTGCTGGACATCACCTGGGTAGAGCGCCGGTACCTGCCATTGCTGGTTTTCGCCGCGGTGATGTTCCTGATGGCGCTCTGGGCACGGCGCAGCGATCCGCGCAAGTGGTTCAGCAGCGTGAACATCGTGCTCGCGGTGTTGCTGGCGATCCTGGCGCTGCTGCCGCTGCCGACTTTGCCGAATCTCACCTTCTGGGGCGGCTTCTGGGTCGGCATTCTCGTACCGGTGGTGGCGCTGTGGGCGGTACTGTATCGGCCCGAGTCGCATGCCGCCGCGGAATGACATGCGTTTGACGGTTACGAACATTTGGTGGTTGCGAAGGAGGATTCGGTCATGAAAAAACTGTGTGCGTTGCTGGGACTGGCGGCATTGCTGGGCTCTGCATTACCCGCGGCCCAGGCCGCGGATCCCGCGGCGGGTCAGAAGCTCTACAGCGGAACCTGCATCGCCTGCCACGGGCAAAACGGCATTTCCATCGCGCCGATTTATCCCAATCTGGCCGGCCAGAAGGATCAATACCTCATCACCCAGCTCAAGGCTTTCCGCGACGGCACGCGCGTCAATCCCATCATGAGCCCGATGGCCAAGGGCTTGACGGATACCGATATCGCGAACCTGGCGGCATACCTGAGCGCGTTGAAAATCCAGTAACGCGTGCCGCGATTTGCGCCGCGCAGGCATCGGTCGCACGGCGCGCATGACACCGGGTGAACTATAAAAAAATGCGGCGGGCCCAGGCCCGCCGCATCGTCTGGCGCGTCAGAGCGCGCCGGGCTACCAGATCACGCAACGTTGCTTGTTCGCCATCGGGCTGCCGGCCGGCACGTCGAAGCTCTGCTGGAACTGCGGCAGGTTGGCAAGCGTGCCGTTCACGCGGTAGAGCGCGGGCGCATGCGGATCGACGGTGACGCGCCGGCGCGCTTCTTCGGACCGCGTGTTGTTCGCCCAGAAGTGCGCAAAACCCAGGAAAAACTGCTGGTCCGGCGTGAAGCCGTCGATGGTGGGCGCGTCCTTGTAGTACGGCGAATTGTGGAACGCGATCCACGCGAGCTTCAGGCCGCCGAGATCGGCAATGGCCTCGCCGGTCACCAGTTTGCCCTGCACGTGCACGTCGCCGTCCACGGTGTAACGCGAATACTGGGTGGCGATGCACTTCACGTTTTCATTGAAGCGGTGGCGATCCTCGAGGCTCCACCAGTTTTTGAGGTTGCCGCGGCCGTCGAACTTGCTGCCCTGGTCGTCGAAGCCGTGGGTCATCTCGTGGCCCATGACCGCGCCGATGGCTCCGTAGTTCACCGCCATGGGCGCATTTGGATCGAAGAACGGCGGCTGCAGGATGCCCGCCGGGAAGTTGATGTTGTTCATGGACGGATCGTAGTAGGCGTTGACTGTCTGCGGGGTCATGTACCACTCGTTGCGGTCCACGGGCTTGCCGATCTTGTTGAGTTCGCGCTCATTCGCGAACAGGTCGGCGCGCAGCACATTCAGCACGTAGGGGCCGCGGTTAATCTGCAGGGCCGAGTAGTCGCGCCATTTATCGGGATAGCCGATGCGCTCGCCCATCATGTCGAGCTTCTTGATGGCTGCAAGCCGGGTTTTCTTGCCCATCCAGGGAACGGTCTGCAGATCATCCTTGAGGGCCGCGCGCACGCCGTGCAGGATCGCAAGCGCGTCCGCCTTGGAGGATGGCGGGAACATCTTGGCCACGTAGATCTTGCCGACGGCGAAGCCCAGGGCATCGTCCTCGGCATTCACCACGCGCTGCCAGCGCGGCAGCAGTTCCTTGGCGCCGGTGAGCGTGGCGTGCATCTTGAAGTTTTCGTCCACGAACGGCTGGGACAGGTAGGGCGCGAACGCGTCCACCAGTTGCCAGCGCAGGTACACTTTCCAGTCGGCAATCGGGGTGTGCTGCAGGTCCCGGCCCATGGCCTTGAAGAACAGCGGCATGGCCAGGTTGATGCTCTTCAGTTCGGGATGCCCGACGTTGGCGAAATAGTTCTGCCAGTTGAAGCCGGGCGTTTCCTTATCGAGCTTCTTCAGAGTCATGATGTGGTAAACCGCGCGTGGATCGCGCTGCTGTACCTGCGACATCGAAGCCTTTGCGAGGCGCGTTTCGATGTCCATCACGGTGCTGGCATCGCGCGAGGCGCTGTACATCGGCTCGCCCAGCAACAGGAACATGTTGGCGACGTGGCTCACGTAAGCCTGGCGGATCTTGACGAAGTTCGGATTCTGACTGAGGTAATAGTCGCGGTCGGGGAGGCCGAGGCCGCCCTGGCCGGCCACACCGATCACCTGGCTCGAATTCCGGAGATCCTGCATCTGGCCAAAGCCGAACAGGGCGTTTACCCCGATCATCTGCAGGTGGGCGATTTCCGCCTGCAGCTGTTTCTGGTCCTGGATGGCGTCAATGCGGTCGAGTTCCGCTTGCAGCGGCGTGATGCCGGCCTTGTTGATCGCGGCTTCGTCCATGCCGCTGGCGTAGAAGTTACCGATTTTCTGCTCATTGCTGCCCGGTTGCGCCTGGGTATTCTTGGCGGCATCCTCGAGCAGCGTGTGGATCGATTCCTTGTTGTGTTGCGACACGATGCCGAACTGGCCCCACTGCGCGAACGCCGCCGGTATCGGGTTGTTCTTCATCCAGTCGCCATTGGCAAACTGGTAGAAGTTCCGGGATGGGCTGACACTGCGGTCGAGCCAGTCGAGATGCAGTGCCTGAGCCTCGACTGCCGTGGTCGCGGCCGCCGGCGCATCCGCGCCGAAGCCGGTGAGTGGGGTGGCACACAGCGTGGCCAGGAGCAGGTAACAAGACAGTCGCATAAAGCCTCCGTTGAAAGTCCGGCCTTGCGGGGCCGTGGGAATGCGCTTGAACCATGGCGCGCCGGCAGCGCGCATGTGTTGGCCAGTCGGAGTAGGCGATGACGGGGCAGAGATACTAACATAGGCCGTTCCCGCCACGGCCTTTCCCGGGACCCGGGGTTCCCGGCCGAATTCGTGGTATCAGCGTGCGGCTGCAAACTATTAAATAGGAGTGGTTCCATGAGAATCGGCATCCCCTTCATGCTCGCTTTGACCTTGCTGATGGTGGCGGCACTGTCCACCCCGGTCCGGGCCGCGGACCTCACTTCCGCCTACCCCGGCACCTTCACGCTGCAGGTGGATCTGACCGATGCACCGCGCAAGATTTTCCGCGTATCCGAGACCATCCCGGTAAGCCCGGGTCCCTTGACGCTTTACTACCCGAAGTGGATACCCGGTGAACACTCGCCGAGCGGACCGCTGGAAAACCTTGCGGGCATGGTGTTCACCGCCAACGGCCAGACGCTGGCCTGGCGCCGTGATCTGGTGGACATGTATGCCGTGCATCTCGATGTGCCCCAGGGCGTGCAGAGCCTGAATGCCTCATTCCAGTTCCTCTCGCCCACGAGCGGCGGCCGCTTCGGGGCGAGCGTGTCGGCCACGCCTGCGATCGTGGACCTCGAATGGAACCAGGTGCTGCTGTATCCGGCGGGCTACGCGTCGCGCGCGATCACCGTCGCGCCCAGCGTGAAGCTGCCCCTGGGCTGGCAGTTTGCCACCGCACTCGAACCGCACAACGGTATGGGCGGTGAAGTGCAGTTCCACGCTGTGACACTCAACAACCTGGTGGACTCGCCATTGATCGCCGGGCTGTATTTCAAGCAGGTGGACCTGGACCCGGGTGCGGGCGTGCCGGTGTATCTCGATCTGGTGGCGGATGGTCCCGAAAATCTCGCCATCACCCCCGAGCAGATCGGTGCGTACCGTAATCTGGTACAGCAGGAAAACCGCATGTTCGGCGCGCATCACTACGCCAGCTACCATGCGCTGCTGACGCTCTCCGACAACACCGGCCATTTCGGTCTGGAGCACCATCAGTCCTCCGACGACCGCACGCGCGCCAATTACTTCACCGATGCGGATTCCTATCTGCTGGGTTCCGGCCTGGTGCCGCACGAATACACCCATTCCTGGAACGGCAAGTTCCGGCGCCCCTACGACTTGTGGACACCGGATTTCAATTCAGTGCCGGAGCAGGACGATCTGCTCTGGGTTTATGAAGGTTTGACGGAGTACTGGGGTGAGGTCATGACCGCGCGCAGCGGACTATGGAGCAAGGGTCAATACCGCGAAGCACTGGCGCTGACCGCCGCCAACATGGATCACATGCCGGGCCGCACGTGGCGGCCGCTGCAGGACACCGCGGATGAGGCTTCCATCCTTTATTACGTACCGGGCGCCTGGCACAACTGGCGGCGCAGTGCCGGAGATTTTTACAGCGAAGGCGTGTTGCTGTGGCTGGACGTGGATACGCAGATCCAGGAGCTCAGCCACGGACGGCGTTCGCTGAACGATTTCGCGCGCCTGTTTTACGGCATGGACAACGGCAGCTATGTGACCAGGACCTACACCTTCGATGACGTGGTGCAGGCGCTCAACCAGGTCCAGCCGTATGACTGGGCCAAATTCCTGCGCAATATCCTCGACACCAAGCAGTACCACGCGCCGCTGGCCGGCATCACGCGCGGCGGTTACCGGCTGGTGTATACGGATGTGCGGTCCAAATATTTCGAAGCGACCGAGAAAGTCTATGACACGCTGAATGCCATGTATTCGATCGGACTCTCGGCGAACAGCAAGAACGGTGAAATCGAGGACGTGCTGTGGAATGGTCCGGCGTACAAGGCCGGCCTGGGTCCGGGCATGACGCTGATCGCGGTGAATGGCCGGGCGTTTACGCCCGACGTGTTCAGGGAAGCCCTGCGCGCGGCCAAGGATTCGGCGGAACCGATCAAGCTGCTCGTCAAGAACCTGACGTATTACCAGACCTATGCCGTGGATTACCACGGCGGCCTGCGCTATCCGCATCTGGAACGCGTGGCGGGCACCCGGGATTACCTCGACCAGATCATCGCGCCGCTGAAATAAGGTTGCCGACCAGCAGACACCGGCCGGTGTGCCGCCGGGTACACCGGAGCGAGGCGCCTCAGCCCGCTAACCGGATTCCGCTTCGTCGGACGCGCCCGTGCCGCGGCGGCTGAACCAGCCATTCTCGGTCTGGGATTCCTCCTGCAGGCGGCGTTCCCGGGCGTTGAGGATCAGCGTGCGTCCCACATAACCCAGGAGCTTGTCCGGCATGTCGCGGTCCACGACCGGCAGTCGCCCGACGCCGTTGCGCAACATCCTGTTGACGGCGGTGTGCAGCGTTTCATCCGGATATGCGACGACCGGATGCGCACTGCCGGCCTGCAGCAGGGTCATGGCCTGATCGGCGTGCTCTTCGATGGCACGGAAAACATCGGTACGCGTAATCATTCCCACCAGCCGGTCCTCGCCGTCGAGCAGCGGGTAACCGCTGTGTCCGATCACGCTCGGATCATGCGTGCCAATGCGCCTCGCAAGCTCGGAGACCGGCATGTCGGCACTGAGCGCTCGCGGATGACGATCCATGACGCTTGCGACCGCGACTTCGCGCAGCGGGTCCACCTCGTACTCAAGATGGATTTTCAGTCCGCGGCGTGACAGCCGCTCGGTCATGATGGATTCCTTCAGGTGAATGTGCGCGATGCCGCTGGCCACCACGCAGACCAGCATCAGCGGCAGCACGGATTCGTAATTGCGGGTGATCTCAAAGGCAAAGATGATGAGTGCAAAGGTGGCGCGCGAAGCGGCGGCGAATACCGCCGCCATGGCGACGATGGCGTAGGCCGCCGGATCGAGATGGGTTCCCGGAATGATGTGGTTGGCTATGATGGCAAAGGCCCCGCCGAGCGCCGCTCCGCCGGTGAACATGGGTGCCAGCAGGCCGCCGGAGGTGCCGGAGCCCAGCGACACCAGCAGCGCCAGGCTCTTGAACACCAGCAGCAGCAACAGCATGGATAGCGCCAGGTGATTGTTGAGAATGTCGGTAATCGTGCCGTAGCCGACGCCCAGCACGCGCGGTACGAAGAAACCGATGATGCCGAGGCCGACCGCGCCGATGGCCGGCCACCACATCTCGTCAATCGGCAGCTTTTCGTACAAATCCTCGACCCAGTACAGACCGCGGCACATGGCCACCGCCATGTAGCCGCACAGCACCGCCAGCACGATATAGAAAGGCAGGCCGGCAATCATGTTGAAATGCGCGGGGCCCACGCGGAACATCGGGCCGGGTCCGATGAGCACGATGTGCACGGTGGTGGCGAGCGTGGTGGCGATCACCAGCGGAATGAAGGAACGCGCCCGGAATTCGAACAGCAGCAACTCGATGGCAAAAATCACGCCCGCGATCGGCGTCGAAAAGGTGGCGGCCATGCCGGCGCCGGCGCCGCAGGCGAGCAGCACTTTGCGTTCGGCCGCGGTCATGCGCAGCATCTGGCCGACCAGCGAACCCAGCGCGCCACCCGTCTGGATGATCGGGCCTTCCGCGCCGAAGGGACCGCCGGTGCCGATCACCAAAGCGGCGGACAACGGCTTGAGAATGGCGACGCGCGGCGCGATACGGCTCTTGTTGGTGAGCACGGCTTCCATGGCTTCCGGAATGCCGTGGCCGCGGATCTTGTTGCTGCCGTACTTCGCCATGATGCCGACAATCAAACCGGCGATGGCGGGAATCACCAGCACCCACAGGCCGAGGGTGTTGACGGTGATGTTCGGCAGCTCGGTCGAGAAGCGGTGAAAGTAGGTGAAATTCGTGATGAGCGCGATGACCACGAACAGGATGTAGGCGGTGAGACCAGCGGCCAGGCCGATGAGCGCCGCCAGAACCGACATGAGCAACAGGCGTATTCCGCTGAAATGAGGTACAAACTGCCGTGCGCGTGCGGCAACGGGCGTGCCCTGCGACATGCTGACTCCGGATCGTAAAAATGAATTGCGGGGGTGTCAAAAAGCGCGGTATGGTATATCGTATTACGATATAAAACAACGACTTTTGTTGCCGCGCCGATACCCGCATGCATGAGAGCCCGGACCCGCGCAGGGTCAGCGATGCCGACTTTGCCACGCTCGCGGATTTCCGCTCGGCGCTGCGCAAATTCCTGCGCACCAGCGAGGAAATCGCCCGCAGCCTGGGCCTGACCCCGCAGCAGCATCAGGTGCTGCTGGCGATCCGCGGGTTTCCGGGCGGAGCGCCGCCTACCATCAGCCAGCTGGCGGCGCGCCTGCACGTGCGCCACAACAGCGCCGTGGGCCTGGTGAACCGTCTGGCGCGCCAGCGCCTGGTGAAGCGCAGGAATTCGCGGGTGGACCACCGCCAGGTGCATGCGGTATTGACCCCGCGGGGTTCGGCCATGCTTGACAAGTTGACGTACAGTCATCGCATCGAACTGCGACGCATCGGCAGCGAAATTTCCCGCCTGTTGACCGAGTTGACGCGCTGACAGCACCGTTCTTGCGGACAGCGGCCGGCATGCCTTGCATGCAGCCAGTTGGCAAAACCGCGGAATTCCGACGTGTGCCATCGGCTATCATCTGCATACGCAGGCAGACTCAGGTACGGGCCATGCTGAATCCCAAGCTGGATGTGGCGCATTGGGCCAGGGGCTTTACGGTGGCGCATCGCATCCAGATTCAGGATGTATTGCTTCCGGAAGCCGCGGAACGCCTGTATGCATGTCTTGCGCATGAGGTGCCGTGGGGCGTTGCGTTTACCGACGGCGTGCAGGCCAATTTTCTCAGCGCCCAGGAGATTGCCGGGTTCCGCCAGCCGGACTGGCTGGCTTTGGTCAACAAGGCGCAGGCACGCGCCATCGGCGAACGCCAGTTCCGGTTCATCTACAACAGCTACAAGATGGTGGAGGCCTACAAGGAGCACCGTGATCCGGGGCTGGTTCTGCATCATGTGCTGGAGTTCATCAATTCCGATGAGTTTCTGGGGTTGATGCGCGGGGTCACGGGAATCGCGGACATCCATATGGCCATGGCCCAGGCGACGCGCTATCTGCCCGGCCACTTTCTGACCGCACACAATGACATCATTGACAAGGAACACCGGCGCGTGGCCTATGTGCTGAACCTGACCAAGGGCTGGCGCGCGGACTGGGGCGGATTGCTGCAGTTCACCGACGGGCACGAGCACGTGATTGACACGTTCATGCCGACGTTCAATTCACTGACGCTGTTTGAAGTTCCGATGTGGCACCACGTGAGCTACGTCAGCCCGTATGCGGCGCAAGGCCGCTACGCGATCACCGGATGGGGTTTGGCACGCGCCGCAGGCGCGTAAAGCGGGATACACAACGGTGGGTCGGGGTGACAGGGCTTGGCCGGATGTTCAATCGAACAGCCGGTGGCTGTTCGATCCGGCCGAGCGCCACGCCAAGGACGGCGTGGCCGGTTAGCCAATCAGGGATGATTCTGTGAGCGGGATATGTAACGGTTGGTCGGGGTGACAGGATTTGAACCTGCGGCCCCTTGGTCCCGAACCAAGTGCTCTACCAGGCTGAGCTACACCCCGCAAGGCCGCGTACTATAAAGCAAGGTCAGCGCTCCGGCAATTGCGCCCGGTCGGCCCGGGAAAGCGGAATCCGGACGCCGCATTGGGTCGAAAAGGACGGGTTTCCCCGCTGCTCCCGTTGGCATGCTCGCAGCGCGCGACAAGCAGGGCCACGCTGCATTGGCTGGCGCGGCGGCCGGAACCGTCAGGCGCGCCGTTCCACTGAAAAATCCGCCAGGTCCACGAGCGCAGTTTTGTACATGGATTCCGGCAGCAGCTCGAGCGCCGCGATCGCGCGCTCGCGTTCCTGCTGTGCACGGCTCAAGGTGTATTCCAGTGCGGAGGTACGTCTGAGGATTGCCAGGATGCCGACGATGTCGGTGCGTTCGCCGGATTCAATCGCCGCGCAAATCCGCTCGCGTTCCGCCTCGGTACCGTGCTGCATGGCATAAATCAGCGGTAGCGTGGGTTTGCCTTCGGCGAGGTCGTCGCCGGCGTTCTTGCCCATTTCAGCCGCGCTCGCGCTGTAGTCCAGCGCGTCATCAATCAACTGGAAGGCGCTGCCGAGGTGCAGACCGTAGCGACCCAGGGCCGCAGCCTGCGCCTCGGGCCGTCCCGCGATGATCGCGGCCAGGTGTGCGCCGGCCTGGAACAGCGTCGCGGTCTTGCGGCGGATCACCTGCAGGTAGAGCGCCTCGGTGGTCTTGGGATCGTGGCAGTTGAGCAGCTGCAGGACCTCGCCTTCGGCGATCAGATTGGTGGCGTCGGCGAGGATGCGCATGACGCGCATGTCGTCGAGCGCCACCATCAGCTGGAAGGCGCGCGAATACAGGAAATCGCCCACCAGCACGCTGGCCTCGTTGCCCCAGATGGCGTTGGCGGTCTCGCGTCCGCGACGCAGGCCGGAGGCGTCCACCACGTCGTCGTGCAGCAGCGTGGCGGTATGGATGAACTCGATGATCGCGGCGAGCTGCACGTGGCGCTGGTCGGCGACTTCGCAGGCGCGCGCCGCGAGCAGCACCAGCAACGGCCGCAGCCGCTTGCCGCCGCCGCTGATGATGTATTCGCCGAGCTGACTGATGAGCGCCACGTCCGAGTGCAGCGCCTTGCGGATCAGGCTGTCGGTGGCGCGGAAATCCGCGTCCACCAGCGCGCGCAGCGCAGCCAATTCCGGGGCCTGGCCGGTGGCGGGGATGGAATCAGGGGCTAGAACCATGAGCGGCGTCGGACTACGGCCGGGGCGGCGCGTGAAAGCGATGCTAGGGGTGCCATGGGGGGGTGTCAAGGCGCGTGCGTCCGGTTTGACCGGCATTGCCCAAGGCCGTAAAATTCGCGCCCTTTGACGGCGTTTTGCGCTTTGGAGTTCCCATGTACGCGGTAATCGAGACCGGCGGCAAGCAGTACCGGGTGAGCGAGGGCGATCTGATCCGCTGTGAGCAGCTCGAGGCCGAGGCCGGCGCCGCGGTAACGTTCGACCGCGTACTTATGGTCGGGCGCGACCCGCAGGCTCCGTTGCTGGGCACCCCATTCATTGCCGGCGGCAAGGTAACCGGGACCGTCAAGTCACTGGGGCGCGCTGGCAAGATTTTCATTTTCAAGATGCGCCGCCGTAAGAATTACCGGCGCCGCGCCGGCCACCGGCAGCACTACACCGAAGTCCAGATTACCGGCATCCACGCCGGTTAAGCATCGAGGCACGCATCCATGGCACACAAGAAAGCCGGCGGCAGCACCCGTAATGGCCGAGATTCCGAGTCGAAACGCCTTGGCATCAAACTCTACGGCGGCCAGGCGGCGAACGCGGGCAGCATCATCGTGCGCCAGCGTGGCACGCAATACCATGCAGGCGCGAACGTGGGCATGGGCCGCGACCATACGCTGTTCGCCAAGGCCAACGGCAAGGTGAAGTTTTCCCTCCGGGGCAGGCCGCAACACCGCATCGTGAGCGTGGTGGCGGACTGAGGTTCGTCCATTACCCAGCGGCGCAGAAACCCCGGCCGGTCCGGGGTTTTTTGTTTCCGGTTTTTTATGCCAAGTGCGATACCCGCGGCACGAGTGCTGCGTAGAATCGGGGCATGCAGACCGCGGCTACCGGTGCACGATCGTGAAATTCATTGACGAAGCCACCATCAAGGTCATTGCCGGCAACGGCGGCAAGGGCGCGGTGAGTTTTCGCCGCGAGAAATTCGTGCCGTTCGGCGGCCCGGATGGCGGCGATGGCGGCGACGGCGGCAGCGTGATTCTGGAGGCGCGCGCGGGCCTGAACACGCTCGCCGATTTTCGCGCCACCCGCACATATGAAGCCGAGCACGGCGGCAAGGGGATGGGCCGCGACATGACCGGCAAGAGTGGTGCGGATCTGGTGGTGCCCATACCGGTGGGCACGCTTATATATGATGTGGACACCCGTGAGTTGCTGGGCGATCTGGTTGCCTCCGGTGCGCACCTCAAGGTGGCGCAGGGCGGATTCCACGGCTTGGGCAACGCGCGTTTCAAAAGCAGCGTCAACCGCGCACCGCGCCGTTCCACGCCCGGTTCGCCCGGCGAGCGCCGTAACCTGCGGCTGGAACTCAAGCTGCTGGCCGACGTTGGATTACTGGGTTTGCCGAACGCCGGAAAATCCACGCTCATCCGTGCGGTTTCGGCGGCGCGTCCCAAGGTCGCGGATTATCCGTTCACTACGCTGTACCCCAATCTCGGCGTGGTGTCGATCGGCGAGCATCGCAGCTTCGTGATGGCGGACGTTCCCGGCCTCATCGAAGGCGCGGCCGAAGGCGCCGGACTCGGCATCCGTTTTCTAAAGCACCTGCAACGCACGCGCCTGTTGCTGCACCTGGTGGACGTTGCGGTGCCGGCAGACGGAACCGATCCGGTACGCGCTGCACAGGTCATCATCGGAGAATTGCACAAGTTCAGTCCCGAGCTGGCAGAGCGCGAACGCTGGCTGGTGCTGAATAAAATCGACCTGTTGCCGCCCAGTGAGCGTGACGCGCAATGCCGCGCGATCGTGGAGGGTCTGCATTGGCCGGGACCGGTGTTCCGGATCTCCGGACTGTCGGGCGAAGGTACGCGCGAACTGTGCCAGAAAATAATGATGCGGCTGGAAGAAATGCGCCGCACGTCCTAGGCATGCCGGGTCTTGGCAGATAAGGGTGCACCAGTACACACTGTCGCGGTTGTGCTTGGACGCCGCCCGCACTCGGCAGGGCGCCGGCAGCGGGACTGTGCGGTGACTCGACACGCCCGGCTCCATCGCGCATGATGTACCCATGGCCATGGAAGTACCCGGGCTCCAGCGGCTGACCGGCAATGCGCGTGCGCAAGCACCGTGCTGCGTGACCAACTCCGAATTGCGCAGGCGAGCCTAATGCAAATGCCGACGACCGAGCGCAAACATAATCCGCCGGACCTTGCTTCATCCAAACCCCGCGCGCAGGGCGATAAATCCCGGCTGCATGCTTTCAGCCGCGAGCAATTATTGGCGTGCGGCCGCGGCGAGCTTTTCGGCGTGGACAATGCACGTCTGCCGGCGCCGCCGCTGCTGATGTTTGACCGGATCACGCACATCGCCGACACCGGCGGCGCCTACAACAAAGGCGAGATCCGGGCTGAACTGGACATCCAGCCGGATCTGTGGTTCTTCGAGTGTCATTTTGCGGGTGACCCGGTGATGCCGGGCTGCCTCGGCCTGGATGCGATGTGGCAGCTCAGTGGTTTCTTTCTGCCCTGGCTGGGTGAACCGGGCCGCGGCCGGGCGCTCGGCGTGGGGGAGGTCAAGTTCACGGGACAGGTGCTCCCCAGCGCCAAGCTCGTGCGCTACCGGATCGACGTGCGGCGGGTGATGCGCGGGAAATTACCCATGGTGATCGCGGACGGCAACACCTTTGCGGACGACCGCCTGATCTACGTCGCCAAAGACATGCGTGTGGGCTTGTTCCAGTCGGTCGAGGGTCTGTGAAATGAACCGCGTGGTGGTCACCGGCATGGGCATCGTTTCCTGCCTGGGCAACGCGGCCGACACGGTCTCGCGTGCACTGCGCGAGCTGCGCAGCGGCATTCGCACCATGCCCGAATACGCTGCGCGCGGCCTGCGCAGCCAGGTGGCGGGGGTTCCCGACATCGATCTGGACGCCGCCATCGAACGCAAGTGGAAACGTTTCATGGGCAATGCGGCGGCGTATGCCTACGTGGCGATGCGCTCGGCGATTGCCGATGCCGGTCTGGCGATGGAACACATCCGCCATCCGCGGGTCGGCGTGATCGCCGGCTCCGGCGGCGGCTCGTCCCAGTGGCAAATTGAGACCGCCGACCTGCTGCGCAGCAAGGGACTGCGCAAAGTCGGGCCATTCATGGTGCCACGCACCATGTGTTCGACTGTGTCCGCGACGCTGGCCACCGCCTTCGGCATTCTCGGCCTGAGTTATTCGATTTCCGCGGCGTGCGCGACTTCGGCGCACTGCATTGGTGCGGCCGCCAATTTGATCCGCAGCGGCGCGCAGGATCTGATGTTTGCCGGCGGCGGTGAGGAAGAGCACTGGAGCATGACCGCCCAATTCGATGCCATGGGTGCGCTTGCTACCGGCAACAACGACCGGCCTGCCGCGGCCTCGCGCCCGTATGACGCCACACGCGATGGCTTCGTCATCGCGGCCGGCGGCGGCATGCTGGTGCTGGAGGCTTACGATCACGCGCGCGCCCGCGGTGCGGATATTCAGGCCGAACTTGTCGGCTATGGCGCCACTTCCGACGGCACCGACATGGTGGTGCCGAGCGGGGATGGCGCGGTGCGCTGCATGCGCATGGCGCTCGCCGATGCCGAGCGCCCGGTCGATTACCTCAACACCCACGGTACCGGCACCCCGCTGGGGGATATCGCCGAACTCGACGCGGTGCGCGAGATGTTCGGCGCGGAAGTGCCGCCGCTGTCCTCGACCAAGGCGCTTACCGGTCACTCGCTCGGCTCGGCCGGCGTGCACGAGGCGATCTACAGCCTGTTGATGATGCGCGACGGTTTCATGGCCGGCTCGGCGAATATCGAGACCCTGGACGCGCGTGCCGAGGGCTTTCCGATTTTGCGCCAGAGCCGCGCGGCAAAACTGACCACGGTGATGTCGAACAGTTTCGGCTTCGGCGGCACCAATGCCAGCCTGGTGTTTTCCGCAGTCTGATGGCCAGCGCCTGATACCGTTTCCTGCTTTTTCGGATACAAGGTTCCCGGATCATGAACCGTCTGGATGCGTTGCGGGCCACCGTGGGTGCCGCGCAGGTGCTGACCGGCGCAGACGCGCACGTCTATGCGGTGGATTGGCGCGAGCGCTATAGCGGGACACCGCTGGCCGTGGTGCGGCCCGCGACCACCGAGGAAATCGCCGCGGTCGTGCGCCTGTGTGCGCAGGCGCGCATCCCCGTGGTTCCGCAAGGCGGAAATACCGGGCTGTGCGGCGGTGCCACGCCGGATGATTCGGGCCGTGCGGTAATCCTCTCGCTGCAACGCCTGAACCGGATTCGCGGCATCGACACCGACAACGACACCCTGGAGGTCGAGGCGGGCTGCGTTCTGCAATCTGTGCAGCAGGCTGCGCGCGACGCCGGGCGCTTGTTTCCGCTGAGTCTCGCCGCCGAGGGCAGTTGCACGATTGGCGGCAATCTGGCGACGAATGCCGGCGGCACGCAGGTACTGCGCTACGGCAACATGCGCGAGCTGACCCTGGGGCTGGAAGTCGTGACGGCGCAAGGCGATGTCTGGCACGGACTGCGCGCGCTGCGCAAGGACAACACTGGCTACGATGTGCGTGACCTGTTCATTGGCAGCGAAGGCACGCTGGGCGTGATTACCGCGGCCACACTCAAGCTGTTTCCGCTGCCGGTGGCGCAATGCACGGCGCTGCTGGCGCTGGATTCCATCGAAAACGCGGTCGCCATGCTGGGGCGGGCGCGTACCGGCCTGGGGGCTGCGCTCACCGGGTTCGAGCTGATGGCGGGATATTGCCTGCAGCAAGTGGTGCGCTGCTTTCCGCAGCAGCGTCTGCCCTTTGACGGGCCCGCGGCCAAACTTCCCTGGTACACGCTCCTGGAATTGTCGGACAGCGAGTCTGAAGTCCATGCGCGCCAGCGTTTTGAATCCGTCGTGGCCGGGGCTGTCGAGGCCGGATGCGTGCAGGATGCCGTCATCGCGGAATCGATCGCGCAAAGCCATGCGCTCTGGCATTTGCGCGAAAGCATCCCGTTGGCGGAAAAGGAATCCGGCAAGAGCATCAAGCACGACATCTCGATCCCGGTGTCGCGCATGGCGGAATTCGTGCGTACCACGAACGCTGCGCTCGACGAGGCGTTTCCCGGGATCCAGCACGTGATCTTCGGGCACCTGGGCGACGGCAATCTGCACTACAACGTGGCGCGGGGCGCGGGTTGGACCGAGGATCGGTTGCTCGCACAGCAGGAGGAAATCGCGGCCTTGGTGCACGACCGGGTGCATGCCGTGGGCGGGTCGATCGGCGCGGAACACGGTATCGGCCAGCTCAAGCGGGACGTACTGCCGCGTTACAAGGACCCGGTGGAGATGGCGCTCATGCGCCGCATCAAGGCGGCGCTGGACCCGCAGGGGATCATGAATCCCGGGAAGCTGCTGGCTTAAAGCCGGACCGGCAGCCGGCTGTTGCGCAGGCGCGTGCCGCGGCGGTTACTTGTGGCTTGCGCGCGGTGCGGGATTCGCGATTCGGCCCCAGGTGGACTTGTTGCCCCAGACGTTCTGGCGCAGGCCTTCGAGCTGCAGGATCTGCGAGTGATCGCAGAACAGGTTGACCTCATTGCCGTAGTTCTTGATGTACCACTCGAACACCGGCGGATCGGCCGCCTCGAACATCACATGCTCGGTGCCCACGCCGTTGATGACCGCGGCTGCCGGCGCGGTATTCCACTTCACGACATTCTCGGTTATACCTTCAGACTCGATCATGACGATATCGGCACCGGCTTCAAGCACGCGTTTTACGCGGTTAACCAGGTCGCCGGTATCTTTCCTGTCTTCCGCCGCGAGCTCGGCTTCGGTGGAATCACCGCCCGAGCCGAACTGGATGCCCAACTCGGGTTTGGCCTTAAATCCCGCCTTCTTGACCTGCTCGATCAGGCGCAGCATGCCGCTGGTCGGGATGGTGAGAAAGCCAGCGGAAATCTCGATGACGTCGAAGCCGAGTTCCCTGGCTTCCTTGAGATATTTCTCCACCGCCTCGGGGCCGTAGCGCAGCACCGTCTCGATCCAGCCGCCCGAGGATACGTACGCGTTGTACTTGTGGGCAAGATCGCTGAACGCGCGCACCTGCTCGCGCGGCACCAGCGAGAAGGATCCCCCCGCCCACTTGATGCCGTCCACCCATTGCCCGGCCACTTCAAGCACATCGGCGAGGTGACGGGTGCCGAAGGTCGAGTAGTAGGGTGCTCGGATTTCGGTGATGCCGAACTTGCGTGGTTTCTCGGGACGATACGCGCGCGGAATAAAATCAAAACTGGTGTTGAACATGGTGGCTCTCCTTATGTCAGGCCGGCAGAAAATCAGCCTGCTGCTTGGAATTCAGTCGCTCCCGCGGTACCTGAGCCAGCAGCGCGGCAAGATCCCGCACGCTGTGGCTTTCCAGCCGTGCCACGGTGCCCGCTATCCGGTCACCCAGGCGGTTGCCGGTAAAAGGTGTCGCGAGCTTCGAGAATTTCTCCACGGCCGCATCCCAATCGAAGGGCTTGGTGTGGAACCCGTGATAGGTTGCGGCGCTCGCTGCCAGCGTAGTGCCGTCGTCCAGCTCCACCGCGACGGAACTCGGCATTTCCGAGGGAAAGCGTTTCGTATAAGCCGCATCCGGTGCCACCGTCACCTTCTTCAGCAGCGCCTGGATATCGTCCCGCACGATGCGCTCGCTTGCGTATTGCGCGGGTTGCACTTCGCCGTCCAGTAACGCGGCCGCTACCATGTAAGGCAGCGAATGATCCGCTTCCTCCTTGGTGCGGATCGCGTGCTTGTCGCCTTCCTCTCCGCCGCCGATGATGTCGTAGGCGACTTGGAAGGTGCGCACGCGCACGGCGCGAATCCGCCCGGCGTGGAAACCGGCCTGACACCTGACCGCAAGGGCGGCATCCAGGGACGATTGCGCATGGATTTCGGCGTTGTGCTTCTTGATGATGGTGTGCAGCACGCTTTCCAGATCCTCGTGCACCCAGTCAATGGAGAAATTCCCGGCGATGGTTTCCTTGAATCCCTTGTTGCCTTCGAAGACCCGGGCCGGACCGGTGATGCCGGCGCGCGCAAGCAGCGTGGCAAACATGCCTTCCTTGCCGACCTCGGGATAGGCCAGGCCTTTCCAGTGGGAGAGATCGCCGGTGCGCGTCACGCGCAAGGCATTGTTCGCGGTACCGGAGATGGCAACCGCATTGGCAATCTGCGACGGGGAAAGCTGCAGGGCCTTGGCGGTAGCCGCGGCCACCGCGTACGCGCCCTGCACCGTGTGATCGAATCCGTGTGCCCTGACCGGAGCCACGTCCGACAATCTCGTCTGTACCTGATAAGCGACCGCGACGGCGGTAAGAAACTCCTTGCCACTCGCGTCCGCGCTTTCGGCGGCCGCGAGCACCGCGCCGATGTTGTCCGAGGGATGGCAGGTTTCACCGGGCGCGAGATAGCTGTCCATGTAATCGAGATAGCGGCTCAAGGCGATGTTGTAGAACGCAGCGCGATCCACCGCCGTGCGCCCGCCGCCGATGAGCGTGGCCTCCGGGTTTCCGCCCAGCACCGCGGTGAGCTTGCGGATCGCGACCATCGGGGCCGAATCCAGGGCGGCAATCGCGACACCCAGTGTGTCCAAAACGCGGATCTTGAGTTGCCCGACCGCAGCACTGCTGATTTTGTGGAAATCGGCCGCGTGGACAAATTCAGCGAGTTTCTGAACCTCAGTCATGGCAGACAGCGAGTGTTGGGACACCCCCTCCGTACACAGTTGAAATGGGGGTGACGGGCCTCCAAATCAAGTATCTCCCGAGGGTCCGCGTACCGCGCGCCAGGCCGGCAGAGACCGCCATCGCGCCTGCCGATCCATGGTGTTGATATGCGGCCGGGTTCAGACCGCTTGCCGTGGCGCACTTCTTTCGGAACCGGCGCGTGTAATTCGCATCCCCGATTGTTGATTAACCACGGGATTGCCGAGTGGCGTGAGACATTGCGTTCGCGTGCAGACTTGCCGGTGCCCAAAGCGGCAGGCTCCCGAATCGGCTTGCAGGGTTGCGACTTGGCCATGGGGCGAAAAAGATGCGCACTATGCGTTGTCAATTCCACCGGCGATGCTTGGTGAGCCGCCCGGCGCCACAAGCGGCGAGTGCGTGCGAACCGCACCCGCGGTATCGTGTGAACATATGGACATCGCTTCCAATCTGATCCTCAACACCGACAGCTACAAGGCGAGTCACTGGCTGCAGTATCCACCGGGTACCGATGCCACGTTTTTTTATCTGGAAAGCCGCGGCGGCGCCTACGAGCGCACGCTGTTCTTCGGCTTGCAGGCGATCCTGAAGGAATATCTCGCCCGGCCGGTGACGGCGGAGATGATCAGGGGGGCTCAGGCGTTCTTCGCCGCACACGGCGAGCCGTTCAACGAGCCAGGTTGGCGGCACATCGTCGCGGCGCACGGCGGCAGGCTGCCCTTGCGCATCCGCGCGGTGCCGGAGGGCACGGTGGTGCCGACGCACCAGGTGTTGATGACGATCGAGAGCACCGATCCCGCCTGTTTCTGGCTGCCGTCCTACGTCGAGACGCTGCTGATGCGGGTGTGGTATCCGGTGACGGTCGCCACCGTCAGTTGGCACGTGAAGCAGACAATCCGCGAATACCTCGACAAGACCAGCGACGATGCGGCCGCACAGCTGGCGTTCAAACTTCACGATTTCGGCGCGCGCGGCGTATCCAGCGCGGAATCGGCGGCGCTCGGCGGCATGGCGCATCTCGTCAATTTCCGCGGTACCGACACCATCCTCGGCGTGCTCGCCGCGCGTGCCTACTATGGCGAGCCGATGGCGGGCTACTCGATTCCCGCGGCCGAGCACAGCACCATCACCGCCTGGGGCCGGGACCGCGAGCTGGACGCCTACCGCAACATGTTGCGCCAGTTTGCCAGGCCCGGCAGCGTGATCGCCTGCGTATCCGACAGCTACGACGTGTTGCACGCGGTCAAGGCCATGTGGGGTGACGCGCTGCGTGCCGAGGTCATCGCGAGCGGCGCGACACTCGTGGTGCGGCCCGATTCGGGGGATCCGGCCGACATCGTCCACCAGACGCTCAGGCTGCTGAATGCGGCGTTCGGCAGCACGGTGAACAGCAAGGGCTACCGCGTGCTGAACCACGTGCGCGTGATCCAGGGCGACGGCGTGAACCCCGACTCGATCCGCGCGATCCTGGAGCGCATCACGCACGCGCGCTACGCCGCCGACAACATCGCCTTCGGGATGGGCGGCGCGCTCCTGCAGAAGATGAACCGCGATACCCAGAAGTTCGCGCTTAAGTGTTCTGCGGTGCGCATCCGTGGGGCCTGGAGGGACGTGTTCAAGGATCCAGTTACCGACCATACGAAGGCCTCCAAACCCGGGCGCCTCACCTTGGTGCGCCACCGCGGGCATGGCACTTTCAAAACCACGGCATTGCCGCCGGACGCGATCGAAGCCGGTACGGCCACGCTCGGTCCGGCTTGGGAAGATGCGATGACCACGGTGTGGGAGAACGGAATGCTGCTGCGCGATTGGACATTCGCAGAAGTGCGCGCGCGCAGTACGGAGCATTAACGGCCCAATCCGCGCACGCGGATCGGGTCAGTTCTTGACCAGCCCGCCGTCCACAACCAGGTTCTGGCCGGTAATCGCGCGTGCCCACGGCGAGGCGAAAAACAGCACGGCGTCGGCAAATTCCTCCGGCGTGGTGACGTGCCGCAGTGGCGTGTTGGCCGCGATCATGCCGAACACTTCTTGCGGTGTTTCGCGACTGGCATCGGTGGTGCGCAACAGGCCGCCGGAAACCATGTTCACCGTAATGCCGTCCGGGCCTAGATCCGCCGACATGGTACGGGTCAGTGCCAGCAACGCGGCCTTCGCGGCCGTGTAGTCGTGATAGGGCACCACCGGGTTCTGGAACAGGTTGCTGCCGATGTTGATGATGCGTCCATAATGCCGTGCACGCATTGCTGGCGCGGCTGCCTGAATGGTATTGAGCGCGCCGCCGACTGCGCCTTGTAGTTGGGCGGCGAAGGCATCCCATTTGATCTCGAGCGCTTTGGAGCGTGCCTCACCATTGAACGCATAATCGGCAAGCGCGTTGTTGACTACGGTGGTAACGGGTTGGCCGAAATGGCGCGTGACGGCAGCGAACATCGCCTGCACCTGGTCGCTTTGGGTGACATCGGCGGCCAGGGCCAGACCTTTTTCCGGACCGAGTCTGGCGGCGAGCGCCTCCGCGGGCGCGCGGCTGCGCCGGTAGTTCACCACGACGCGCGCGCCCTGAGCGGCGAACGCCCCGGCAATGGCCATGCCCAGGCCGCGGCCGGCGCCGGTTACCAGCACGATTTGCTCTCGCAGTTCCACGGAATATCAGCTGTCTCGGCTGCATGTCGAATGGCGAGGCACTCTAGCGAAGGACGGCCTCAAGGAAATTGATGCAAATCAATGCAGGCTGGCGCGTGCTGGCCGGGTGCGCGCGTTGCAGGTGGATGTCAGGGGGGTGGGCCGAAGAGTTGCTCGTCAATCAGATCGCAAAGGCAGTGCAGCGCCAGGAGGTGAACTTCCTGGATGCGCGCGGTGACTTGCGCGGGCACGCGGATTTCCATATCCGGCGATTTCACTAGCGGCGCCATCTTGCCGCCGTCGCGGCCGGTGAGTGCCACGATGTGCACACCTTTTTCGTGTGCCACCTGCATGGCGCGCACCACGTTCGGCGAGTTGCCGCTGGTGGAGATTGCCAACAGCACGTCGCCCGGCTGACCGAGTGCGCGCACCTGTTTGGCGAACACCTCGTCGTAGTGGTAATCGTTGGAAATGGAAGTCAGCGTCGAGGTGTCGGTGGTGAGCGCGATACCGGGCAGCGGCGTACGCTCGCGCTCGAAGCGGTTGAGGAGTTCTGCAGAAAAGTGCTGGGCATCGGCTGCCGAACCGCCGTTGCCGCAGCTCATGATCTTGTGTCCCTGTTTCAGCGCCGTGGCCATGAGCCGACCGCCGGCGACGATGGACGGTACAAGTGTTCTGAGCGCCGCCTGCTTGGTGGCGATACTGTCGTTGAAAAGCTGGGTAACGCGGGCATGAGCGTCCATAAGGATTTCCCAATAATCAAAAATCGGTGCGGAATGCGTCTTTGATCCAATCGGTATGCGGCGTACCGTCGGCGCCTTCGGTCACGGCAATCACGTCGAAGCGCAGCGGCCGGCGGCGATAGTGCGCGTCCTGCTGCAGGAAATGCTGCGTGGCGCGCAGCAGTTTATCCTGTTTGCGTGTGCCGACTGTGTCCGCGGCGTTGCCGAAACCGCGATCACGGCGGTAGCGTACTTCCACAATCACCAGGGTTTCGTTCTCGCCCATGACCAGATCCAATTCGCCCTGCGGACAACGGTAGTTGCGCGCCAGCAGCTTGAGGCCCGCATCCCGCAGCAACTCCAAGGCCTGGTCTTCGGCACGCCGGCCGGCGGCGAGATGCGGCACCAGGCTCACGGCGGGGTGCCGGGCGCGCCCGCCAGCACCGGAGTCGGCGGTACGACCGGCGCGAGCAGTTGCGGTGTGCCGTTGTTGAAGGCGGCCCAATCCAGTTGGCGGTGAATTCGGCCGTCGGGCGTCATGCTCAACAGGCCGGTCATGCCTTGTACGGAAATGTTGAACACGTTGCGCTTGTAGAGCAGGGGTATCAGCCGCCAGGCATCGAAGCCCAGCGCGTACAGGCGGCTGTTGCCGGAGAAATTGTTGGGCCACAAGGCGCTCACGGTGGCGCGCGTGCTGGCCGCGGCGCCGCTGGTTTCCAGCGTCCACGGCATGTCATCGAAGGTAATGCCGTCGAAATCATCGTCGGCCGGCGTGCCCGGCTGGTAAACCTGCGATGTCGCGTATACCGGCACGTTGATGGCGTGGAAAAACCGCAGCTGCGGCCGGATGAGTTTGGCGTCACTGGCGTTCGCCGCCAGAAAGATGAACTGGATGTCCTGGCGCCGCCGCGGCTCGAATTGCAGACTGGTGCCGAGAAATGCCGCCAGTTGTTCTTCGCGGTACTGGCTGTCGTTCAGATTGAGCAGGCGCGTAATCGGCACGGAAAAATCGTTCGCGCCTGGCGTGTAGGTCTGCGTGCCCAACAGCGTGCCGCCAAGCTGAGTGAAGCGCGCGGTAAATGCGTTCAGCACGCGCGTGCCCCAGTCACCCTGCGGCACCAGTGCCACACCGCGCTTCAGGCTTTCGGCAATCACGCGGTTGGCAACTTGCGCGGCTTCGTCTTCCGGCGGCAAGCCGAACTGGAAGAGTCCCGCGGGCGGCGACTGGGTGGAGTCGAGCGTGTTGAGCGCCAGCACCGGGACCGGCAGCGAACCCAGCGCCGCAATGCCGCTCACGCCGTTCTTGATCAGCGGTCCAACCACCATGTCCGCGCCCGCGGCAACCGCCTGGCGGTAAGCGGTCTGAGCGCTGGCCGCGGTTGCGCCGGCGTCATACAGCGTGACCGTCGGCGCGTTGCCGTCGCCAGCAAGCTGGAAATAGGCGGTAAACAGGCCGTCGCGCACCGCATCGGCGACCGATTGGTAGGGCCCGAACAGCGGCAGCAACAGCGCAATGCGGGCGGGGTAAGTCACCAATGCCTGCTGCTTGGCGATCAGCTCGGGAACGATATCCTGTTCCGCGGGATGATTGGGGAACTGCGCCTGCCAAGCCTGCAGCTGCTGCAACATATTGCGCGGTTGCTGCCAGATGTTGCGCGTGAGGTTGCCGAGCACCAGCCAGCCGCGCGCCGCCTGGGAAATCCCGGGGGGCAGCGCCTGCAGGTTGAATGCGGCATGGCTCTGGGAGATGAGCAGCCAGATGCGCTGATGGTTATCGCGGATGGCGGCAGGGCTGCCGGCCAGATAATTTTCCCGTGTGCTCAGGTCCTCAACGGCGCCCACCGTGTTGCCGAGCGTGGCTTCGACTTGCGCGCGCAGCAGCAGGGTGCGTGCCTTCAGCTCGTCGGGGAGTGGTGCCAATGGAAACTGCAGATGCTTGAGCGCCACTTGCGGCTGGCGTGCGGCGAAATCCATTTGCGCCTTGAGCATCTCGGCCCGCGCGTTCAAGCGTGGGTTGAGCGCGGCCGGTTGCAGCTCGCCCAGAAGCTTCCAGGCGCGCTGTCCCTGGGCCGCCTGCCACCAGGCTTCGGCGGCGCTGATCAGATACTCGTCACGCGTCTGCGCCTGCGCGCCCGCGGCCAGCGACTCATAAAGCTGGGCGGCGGCCGGGTAGTCTCCCTGCTGGAGCAACTGCTGCGCCTGTGCGGCACGGCCCTGGGGTGTGGGCTGTGGCGGCGTCACCGCGCAGCCCGCGAGCAGGCCAAGCAACACGACTGTCAGGCCGTAACGCCGGAGTCGGGCGCGAGAGAAATCGCCTTGCATGAATTTCGGTTTCCAGTGCAGGATGGACCCGCTCCAATGATACCTGCAGCGACGGCTGGCGGGAAAACCGGGGAACGGATATGACAAAACACGGCGCCGGCGTGCTGTACGTTGTGGCTACGCCCATCGGCAATCTCGAAGACCTGTCGCCGCGCGCGCAGCGGGTCATGGCCGAGGTGCAGTTGATCGCTGCCGAAGACACGCGACATACGCGCACGCTACTGGCGCATTTCGGCCTGCGCACGTCGCTGCTGGCTCTGCACGATCACAATGAGGCCGAGTGCACACCGCGTGTGCTGGCAAGGCTGCTGGCAGGCGAGTCCGTGGCGCTGGTCTCGGATGCCGGTACACCGCTCATCAGCGACCCGGGATTCAATCTGGTGCGCGCGGCACGCATGGCGGGCGTGACTGTGAGTCCCGTCCCCGGGCCGAGCGCCCTGATTGCCGCACTGTCGGTGAGTGGCCTGCCCACCGACCGGTTCGTGTTCGAGGGATTTCTGCCGGCCAGGTCTGCCGCGCGCCGCGCACGGCTCACCGAGCTGGTGACCGAGACCCGTACTCTGGTGTTTTATGAAGCGGTGCATCGCCTGCAGGAATCACTCGCGGATATGGCCCAGACCTTGGGCGCGGAACGCGCCGCGGTGCTTGCGCGCGAGTTGACGAAACTGCATGAGACCGTGAGCAGCGGAACGCTGTCGGAACTCGCCACGCGACTGACTGCAAACGCCGAAGCGCCGAAAGGCGAAGCCGTGATCCTGGTCGCCGGTAACGCGGAAGCACGATCCCGGGGGGCGGACATCGAGACGCAACGGGTGCTGCGCATTCTGTTGGAAGAGTTGCCCATCAGGCAGGCGGCCGAACTGGCGGCGCGCATCAGCGGCGGCAGGAAAAACCGGCTGTACGCCACGGCACTGGAAATCGCCGGACGCAAGTAATCTCCCGCGTCCGCATGCAACCAATTTGCCGCAGGCGCTCCGCTATAATAAGTACGGAGTCGGCCGGGCAGCCGCTGTGCTCACGCGCAGAGGAAAGTCCGGGCTCCACAGGACGGGATGCCAGGTAACGCCTGGGGGGCGCGAGCCCACGGACAGTGCCACAGAAAACACACCGCCGATGGCCGCAAGGCACAGGCAAGGGTGAAAAGGTGCGGTAAGAGCGCACCGCGCGACGGGCAACCGTTCGCGGCACGGAAAACCCCATCCGGAGCAAGGCCAAATAGGGAAGCGGCGGGGCAACCCGCGCGTGCGGTCCGCACGGCTTCCGGGTAGGCCGCTAGAGGCGTGCGGCGACGTGCGTCCCAGATGAATGGCTGTCCACGACAGAACCCGGCTTACAGGCCGACTCCTCGTATTTCGATCACTACTGCGGCACCGCTGACCAGGGATGGTCAGGGCGCAGTCTCGTCGAGGCAGGAGGACATCATGCAGAATGATTCAACCCGGAAGCGCAAGGCGGAGTTATTGCACCGTCTGCATCAGGCGCCACCGACACTGGTATTGCCCAATGCCTGGGATGCCGCCAGCGCCGCGTTGTTCGCGCGTGCCGGTGCGCGTGCCATCGCTACTACCAGTGCCGGTGTCGCGAATGCGCTGGGTTATACCGATGGTCAGGCGGCGCCGCTTGCGCAGGTGCTCGCAGCGACACAGCGCATTGCCGCGGCGGTGCAAATTCCGGTGAGCGCCGATCTTGAAGCGGGCTACGCGCAAACACCGGCGGCACTGCAGGCCGTGATACACCAACTGCTGGCCACCGGTGCCGTGGGCGTCAATCTTGAAGACGGCCTGCCTCCGGGATCGTCGCAGCCGCTGCGTGACATCGAGGAACAGCAAGCACGCTTGCGCGCCGCGCGTGCGGCCGCGGATGAGGCGGGGATCCCGCTGGTGATCAATGCGCGCACCGATGTGTTTCTTCATCAAGTGGGGGCACCGGACACGCGTCTGGCAGAAACCCTGCGGCGGCTTGGCGCCTACACCCAGGCCGGTGTCGATTGCCTGTTTGCGCCCGGAGTTGCGGATGCGGCCACCATTGCGGCGCTGGTGCGCGAACTGAAGTTGCCGTTGAACGTGCTCGCCGGACCTGCGACCCCGACGGTTTCCGAGCTGGAAAAGCTGGGCGTAGCCAGGGTCAGTGTCGGCTCGGGCCTGCATCGCGCCAGTCTGGCTCATGCCGAACGGCTGGCGCGTGACTTTCTCAGCGGCGGAGGATTCCGGGGCTTGGCGACGGATTTAACTTACGCCGCGCTCAACAATCTGCTGAAGCACTGATAGCTTGTTGAAAAATGCGGGTACATCCCTGTACCCGTTTAACAGGTTGTTTTCAACAACCTGCTAATACCTCGCCTGTGTGACGGTTCGAACCGGAGCTTTAAAGCGCTCCACATGAGACTCTTGATGAGACTCTTGCCTTTCGCGGCCACGCATCGTCCCGTTTGTCGCTCGCCACAATCTGATACCGGCTCTAGGATGACCTTCCAAGTTACTGATTGATAGGCAGTTGTCTTTACAAATTTCCATTACGATTCGCGCCTAAGTCCCTGTCCGACAAGCACTTTTTTTGCAGTTTACCCTTGACTGCGGGGGAAACGCTTCCTATAGTGTTCGAAGGTGGGTAAAAGTGGGATGAAATGGGCTTTCTGGACTGTGGAGTGGGCATGTGTTTCGCGGGGTAAACAACCTGACATTGGACACCAAGGGCCGGCTTGCCGTGCCAGCGCGTTATCGCGAGCGTCTCGCGGAAGCCTGCGACGGCAAGCTCGTAGTCACGATTGACCGCGGCTACTACCTGCTGATTTACCCATTACCCACCTGGGAAGAGATCGAAGCCAAGCTCGTGCATCTGCCGAGCCTGCAGCCGCAAGTACGCGAACTGCAGCGCCTGCTGGTCGGACACGCCACCGAAATTTCCATGGACAGCCACGGGCGGGTGCTGTTGCCCGCGGAGCTGCGCGAATTCGCCAAGCTGGAACGCGATGTCGTATTGCTGGGCCTCATGAACAAATTCGAGTTGTGGGATAAATCCGCCTGGGACGCACGCCGCGAACTGAGCCTCGCGGCGGATCACGCTGCCGCCGCGGGCCTGCCGGAGGAGCTGGCCAGGCTGGCGCTGTGAACCACACCGCGGCCGGGCACACGCATCAGCCGGTGTTGCTCGAGGAGGCGGTGATGTGTCTGGCGGTACGCGCGGATGGCGTGTACGTGGATGCCACTTACGGGCGCGGCGGCCACAGCCGCGAAATCCTCAAGCACCTGGGTGCGGAGGGGCGGTTGATCGTGATGGACCGCGATCCGCAGGCGGTAGCGGCAGCGCAAATGGAATGGAACGGTGACGGGCGAGTCATGGTGCATCGAGGTGCGTTTTCCATGCTTGAGCGCATCGCGCAGCAATACGGCGTGTGCGGACAGGTAAACGGCTTACTGCTGGACCTGGGACTTTCCTCCGCGCAGCTCGATGACGCGCGCCGCGGGTTCAGTTTCCTGCGCGACGGGCCGCTTGACATGCGTATGGATCCGGAAAGCGGCGAGAGCGCGGCGGATTGGCTCAAGCGTGCCACGCCGGCGGAAATTATTATCGTGATTCAACGCTACGGGGAAGAACGCTTTGCGCGGCGCATTGCGCGCGCGATTGTCGCCGCGCGCGTGCGCGTGCCGATTACCCGCACGCAACAGCTCGCCGAAATTGTAAGCGCTGCGGTCCCGACACGCGAGCATCGCAAGCACCCGGCCACGCGCACGTTTCAGGCACTGCGCATCTACATCAACCGCGAGCTGGACGAACTCGCCGAATGTCTGGAGCAGTGTCTCCGGGTGCTGGCGCCGCGCGGGCGGCTGGTGGTGATCAGCTTTCATTCGCTTGAAGACCGTGTGGTCAAACGCTTCATGCGCGGGCATGCACGCGCCGCTCCGCCCGATCCCAAGGCGCCATGGTTGTCACCGGCCACGTGCCCCAGCCTGCGGCTTGCAGGCAAAGCCACGCGCCCGCAGGCCCCGGAGATTGAGCGCAACCCGCGCGCGCGCAGCGCGGTGCTGCGCACAGCGGAGCGTCTGGCGTGAGGTTCACGCGCGCCATTCTGGCGTTGCTGCTGGCTGCCGGGATGTTGAGCGCCCTGGCGGTCATTGATGCGCGCCACGAGAACCGCATGCTGTTCGCGCAGCTGCAGCAGTTGCGTCAGCAGCGCGACCAGCAGAATGTCGAGTGGGGCCAGCTGCTGCTCGAGGAAAGCACCTGGTCCACGCATGCACGCGTCGAACAGATGGCTACCCAGCAGTTGGACATGCAATTGCCGGCCCATCCCCGGATCGTGGTGGTGCACCCGTGAAGCGCGGCGCTGAGCCCGGCGCGTCCTGGAACTGGCGCAGCGCGCTGGTGCTTGCGGTGTTCATGCTGCTGGCCGCGGCCTTGCTGGGCCGTGCCGTGTACCTGCAGATGTTTGACGAGCAGTTCCTGCAGGCCCAGGGCAAGGAACGGCACCTGCGCGTGGTGCAGATGCCCGCGCATCGCGGCATGATTCTCGACCGCAATGGTCAGCCGCTGGCGGTATCCACGCCCGTGGATTCCATCTGGATGGATCCGCAGGAACTCGCGGCGGCCGGCGCGCGCGTGCCACAGCTGGCGCATGCCTTGGGCATGTCGAGCGCGGACATCCGCACGCTGCTGCACCAGAATCGTGACAAGGAATTTGTGTATCTGCAGCGCGGGCTGGACCCGTATGCGGCAAAGCGCGTGACCGCGCTGGACATCCCCGGCGTCTACAGCCAGCGCGAATATCGCCGTTATTATCCGGCAGGCGAGGTGGCCTCCCAGGTGCTGGGTTTCACCAGCGTGGACGACGTCGGACAGGAGGGACTGGAACTCGCCTACAACAACTGGCTGCAGGGCACCCCCGGCGCGGAGCGCGTGATCGTGGACCGTTACGGACACTGGGTGCAGGACGTGGAAAGCCTGCGCGCACCGCGACCCGGCAAGGATCTGGTGAGCAGCCTCGACCTGCGCGTGCAGTACCTCGCGTACCGCGCGCTCAAGCAGGCGGTACAGCAACAGGGCGCGCGCTCCGGGTCCATCATCGTCATGGACGCCAAGACCGGCGAAGTGCTGGCCATGGCGAACCAGCCGTCTTTCAATCCCAACAACCGTGCCGACTACGCTCCGGCGTCGTACCGCAACCGCGCGGTCACCGACCAGTTCGAGCCCGGCTCCAGCATGAAGCCGTTCAGCATCCTGGCCGCGCTGCTCTCGGGACGCTACACGCCGAATACCGTGGTCAACACCGCGCCGGGTTTTTACAAGGTTTCCGGTTACACCATCCGCGACGACAGCGATTACGGCGCCATCAATCTCACCACGGTTCTGGAAAAATCCAGCAATGTGGGCGCCAGCAAGATCGCCCTGACGCTGCCGCCGCAGTTGCTGTGGAACACGCTCAGCGCCTTTGGATTCGGGCAGCTGAGCGGCGGCGGCTTTCCCGGCGAGGTGCCGGGTTCATTGCCGCCGTATCGCAGCTGGTCGCAGGCGCGTCAGGCGACCATTTCCTATGGCTACGGCGTGGCGGTCACCGCGCTGCAACTGGCCGATGCCTACGACATCATCGCCGACAACGGCGTGCGTATCCCGTCGAGTTTCGTGCGCGTGGATACGCCGCCGCGCGGCCAGCAGGTGATTCCCGCGCCGGTAATCGTGACGCTGCGGCGCATGCTGGAAACCGTGGTGTCGAATGAAGGCACCGGCCGGCTGGCGGACGTGGCCGGTTACCACGTGGCCGGCAAGACCGGCACCGCGCGCATCGCGCAGAACGGCGGCTATTCCAGCACCGATTACATTTCCGTGTTCTGCGGCATGGCGCCCGCCAGCGATCCGCGCCTGGTGACGGTAGTGATGATCCGCGAACCCAGCCGCGGCGAGTATTACGCGGGTACCGTGGCTGCTCCGGTGTTCGCGCGCGTCATGAGCGGTGCGTTGCGCCTGCTCGACATTCCGCCCGACAACCTCGGCAATCTCACCACCGCGTACGTGGTGAACCTGGACCACAGCTCATGATGACGCAGCCGCGCCCGCTTGCCGGCCCGACGCTCGCTACGGTATTGCAGGATGTGATTCCGGTTGCGCCGGAGCGCGATCAGCCGCTGCTGGGCGTGGCGCTGGACAGTCGCGAGATCCAGCCGCGCTACCTGTTTCTCGCGGTGCGCGGCCGCGATCACCATGGCCTGCAACACCTCGCCGACGCCCGCCGCCGGGGCGCGAGCGCCGTGGCCTACGACCCTGAAGGCGCGGTGTCGTATCTTCCGGGTCTCAAGGGGCTGCCGGCATTCGCGGTGCGCGATCTGGCCCAGCAGGCCGGCCCGATCGCCGCGCGTTTTTACGCGCAACCTTCAGCTGCACAACGAGTGATCGCGGTCACCGGCACCAACGGCAAAACCTCGGTGAGCCTGCTCAGTGCGCAAACCCTCACGCAGTTGGACAGACCCTGCGGGCTGCTGGGCACGTTGGGCTACGGCGTATACGGCCATCTGCAAACCGGCAGCCACACCACGCCGGATGCCGTGAGCATACAGGCCTGGCTGGCGCGTTTCCGCGATGCGCGCGTGCGTCACGTGAGCCTGGAAGCTTCCAGCCATGCGCTTGATCAGGGCCGCCTGAACGGCGTGCACTTCAGCACCGCGGTGTTCACCAATCTGACCCGCGATCACCTGGATTACCACGGCGACATGCAGTCCTACGGCGCCGCCAAACGCCGCCTGTTCGAGATGCCGGGATTGCGCCACGCGGTCATCAATCTGGACGATGCCTTCGGACGGGAGCTGGCCGCCGCGTTGCCGTCCGGCATCGCGCTCATTGGCTACAGCCTGGAGAATCGCGGCGCGGCGCGCGGCCAGGCCCTGCAGGCCACGCAACTCCTGCTGAGCGCCAGCGGTTTGCAGTTCGACGTCGCCAGCGAGTACGGCAGCGGGCAGGTGAGCTCACGCCTGCTCGGGCGTTTCAATGCGCAGAACCTGCTGGCGGTTCTGGGCGTGTTGCTGTCCGAGGAGCTGCCGTTCGCGCAGGCGCTTGCCGCCTTGCATCAGGCGCGCACGGTTCCGGGGCGCATGGAATGTTTCGGTGGCGGCCCCCAGCCGCTGGTGGTGGTGGATTACGCGCACACGCCTGATGCGCTGGAAAAGGCCCTGACCGCGGCGCGCGCGCATTGCACGGGACAGCTCTGGTGTGTATTCGGCTGCGGGGGCGAGCGCGATCGCGGCAAGCGTCCGCAGATGGGCGCGCTTGCCGAGAAGCTGGCCGACTATGTGATCGTCACTGACGACAATCCGCGCCACGAGGACGGCGATGCCATCGTGGCGGAGATCCTGGGCGGCATCACGCAGCGCAGGCGGGTGCGCGTGCAGCGCGACCGTGCGCGCGCGCTGACCGAGGCGCTGCAGGCCGCGCGTGCCGGCGATGTGGTGCTGCTGGCCGGCAAGGGACATGAGCAATATCAGATCGTGGGCGACCGGCATCTGAATTACAGCGATCGCGACACGGTGCAGCAGCTGCTCGGCGGGGTATCGGCATGAATGCGCAGCGGCTGTCGGACCTGGCCGCGGCCACCGCCGGCCGCTTGCAGGGCGCGGACCGCAATTTCCTGCGCGTCAGCGCCGACACCCGCACGCTCGCCGCTGACGAGCTGTTCGTGGCTTTGCGCGGCGCGCATTTCGATGGTCACGACTATGTGGCGCAGGCGGGACAGCTGGGCGCCGCAGGCGCGCTGGTTGAACGTCAGCTGGCTGCGCGGCTGCCGCAGGTCGTGGTGGCGGATACGCGCCGCGCGCTCGGCGCCTATGCCGCCCGCTGGCGGCGTGGTTTCGAGATTCCGGTGGTGGGCGTCACCGGCTCCAACGGCAAGACCACGGTCAAGGAGATGATTGCCAGCATCCTGCGCCAACGCGGCGATACGCTGGCCACGCGCGGCAACCACAACAACGACATCGGCGTGCCGCTGACGCTCCTGGAACTGGGCGCGCAGCATCGCGCCGCGGTCATCGAGATGGGCACCAATCATCCCGGTGAAATCGCCTATCTGGCGTCGCTGGTCGCGGCCACCGTGGCGGTGGTCACCAATGCCGGGAGCGCGCATCTCGAGGCGCTTGGCAGCGTGCGCGGCGTGGCGCTGGAAAAAGGCGCGCTGTTCGCCGGCTTGCATGCCGGCGGCGTGGCCGTGATCAATGCCGATGATGAATTCGCGCCGGTGTGGCGTGAAATGGCCGGCCGCCATGAGCAGCGCAGTTTCGGCCTGAACGCGTCGGCCGACCTTCATCCGGCAGCGGATTCATTGCGGCCGCTGCCCTCCGGCGCGTGGGAATTCACGCTGCAGACCCCGGAGGGCGCAGTTCCGGTGCGCCTGTCCCTGCCGGGGCGCCACAACGTCATGAATGCACTGGCGGCAGCGGCTGCGGCGCGTGCGGCCGGCGCCAGCCTCGGTGAGATCAGCGCCGGACTGGCGTGCGTGCCGCAAACCCACGGCCGCCTGATCGTGTTGTCCGGTTTGCACGGTTGCCGCCTGATTGACGACAGCTACAACGCCAATCCAGTTTCACTCAAGGCAGCGGTGGAATTTGCCGTAAGTCTCGGCGATCCGGTGTGGCTGGTGTTGGGCGACATGGGCGAGCTGGGCGCAGGCGCGGCCGCGCTGCATGCCGAGTGCGGCGAGCTCGCACGGCGCCTCGGCGTGCTGCAGCTGTGGACCTGCGGCAGCCTGAGCCGGCACGCCAGCGGAAAATTCGGAACGGGCGCCGAACACTTTGGCGACTGCGAGGCGCTGATCACCGCACTGCGCGGCAAGCTGCGCTCCGGCATCAGCGTGCTCATCAAGGGTTCACGCGCCATGCGCATGGAGCGTGTGGTCGAGGCGCTGCGCGCGTCCCCGGCGCTGGCGGGCGCCGCGAGCGGAGGCTGTCATCCATGCTGCTGATGCTCACTGAATACCTGACGCGCTATCACTCGGTATTCAATGTCTTTTCCTATCTCACCTTTCGCGCCATCCTCGGCGTGCTCACCGCGCTGGTGCTGTCGTTTGTCACCGGTCCGGCCATGATCCGCAGCCTGAGCCTGCGCCAGATCGGCCAGCAGGTGCGCGACGACGGGCCGCAATCGCATCTCACGAAAGCCGGCACGCCCACCATGGGCGGGACGCTGATCCTCGTGACCATCATCATCACCACGCTGTTGTGGTCGGATCTGCACGATCGCTACGTGTGGATCCTGATCGGCGTGAGCGTGGGTTTTGGTCTGATCGGCTTTGCCGATGACTACAAGAAACTGGTGCTGCGCGACACGCGCGGCCTGAAGCCGGCGCACAAATTCCTGCTGCAGTCGCTGCTGGGCCTGGCGGCCGCCGTGGCCTTGTATCTCGGCCACCGCAATGTGGCCGAGATCGCCTATATCGTGCCACTGCTCAAGCACGTGTCGGTGAGCTTTGGCGGATTTTTCATCCTCATAACCTGGTTCGTGATCGTCGGCATGAGCAATGCGGTGAATCTCACTGACGGGCTCGACGGTCTGGCCATCATGCCGGCGGTACTGGTGGCCGGCGCGCTCGGCATCTTCGGCTATGCAGCCGGCAATTTCGTGTTCGCACATTACCTCACGATTCCATTTCTGCCGGGTGCCGGCGAGGTGGTGGTGTACTGCGGCGCCCTCGTGGGTGCGGGCCTCGGATTTCTGTGGTTCAACGCCTATCCCGCGCAGGTGTTCATGGGCGACGTGGGGGCGCTCGCGCTGGGCGCGGCGCTCGGCACGCTGGGCGTGATCGTGCGTCAGGAAATCGTGCTGTTCATCATGGGCGGGGTATTTGTCATGGAGACCGCTTCGGTGATCCTCCAGGTCGGCTCCTTCAAGCTTACCGGCAAGCGCATCTTCCGCATGGCGCCGCTGCACCATCACTTCGAGCTCAAAGGCTGGCCGGAGCCGCGCGTGATCGTGCGCTTCTGGGTGCTGACCGTGATCCTGGTGCTCATCGGTCTGTCCACCCTCAAGGTGCGTTAGGGAGCCGCGCATGCACACGCCGCCCGCGCATAACAAAACCTTGGTCGTGGGGCTCGGCAGGACCGGGCTGTCCTGCGTACGCTTCTTGGCGGCGCGCGGCGCGGAAGTGGCGGTGACCGACAGCCGGGCGCGGCCTCCGGCGCTGGCGCAACTGCGCGAACTGGTGCCGCAGGCGGCGGTGTTCGTGGGCGGATATTCCGAACAGGCGCTGGCCGGAGCCGAACAGGTGCTGGTGTCGCCGGGGGTGGCGGCCCACGTGCCGTTTCTCGAGGCCGCACGCGCCCGCGGCCTGCCGGTGTTCGGGGACATCGAGTTGTTTGCGCGCACGGTGCGGGCGCCGGTGGTGGGCATCACCGGCTCCAACGGCAAGAGCACCGTGACCACGCTCGTGGGCCTGATGGCGGAGCGCGCCGGGATCGAGGCGCGCGTCGGAGGCAATCTGGGTACGCCCGCACTGGACCTGATCGGCGCCACCGAACCCGCGCTGTATGTACTGGAGCTTTCCAGTTTCCAGCTGGAAGTCACCGATTCACTGCGCTGCGCGGCGGCCACGGTGCTCAACGTATCGCCGGATCACATGGACCGCTACGCGAGCGTCGCGGACTACGCCGCCGCCAAGGCGCGCATCTTCCGCCACTGCGGCACTGCGGTCATCAACCGCGAGGACGCGCAGGTGTGTCGCATGCTGCCGGCGGGACAAAAACAAATCAGCTTTGGTCTGGACGCAGCGCGGGACGCGAACTATGGAGTGCTCAAGCACGGCGGCACCAGTTGGCTGGCGCGCGGTGCGGAAAGGCTGCTGGCCGTTATCGAGCTGCGCATCCGCGGCGCACACAATGTCGCCAACGCGCTCGCGGCACTTGCGCTCGGCGAAGCCGCCGGCTTGCCGCGCCCGGCGATACTGGCGGCGCTCAGGGAGTTCTCCGGCCTGCCGCATCGCATGCAGTACCTCGGCACGCGGCGCGGCGTCGAGTACTACGACGATTCCAAGGGCACCAACGTGGGCGCGACGTTGGCCGCGGTGGCCGGCGTCAGCCAGCCGCTGGTGCTGATCGCAGGCGGCGACGGCAAGCAGCAGGACTTTGCGCCGCTGGCGCAGGCGCTGGTCGGCAAGGCGCGGGCGGTGGTGCTGCTCGGCAAGGATGCGGCGGCAATCGAAACCGCGCTTGCCGGGCGTGTGCCGAGCGTGCGTGTCAAGAACATGGAGGCTGCCGTGACGCAAGCCGCCGCGCGCGCGCAAGCCGGCGATTGGGTGCTGCTGTCGCCGGCGTGTTCGAGTCTCGACATGTTTGACAATTTCGAGCACCGCGGCCGCGTGTTTGCCCAGGCGGTGGGGAGGCTGGGCGATGACTGAGGCACGCCCCATCGCCGGCCGCCACACGCTCGCACCCGATCGGGTGCTGTGGGTAAGCGCGGCTTTGATTCTCGGCCTGGGGCTGGTGATGGTGGCCTCGGCTTCGATCACGCTGGCGGACAAGACCACGGGCAATCCCTTCTATTTCTTTGAACGCCAATTTGTCTATGCCGTAGTGGGCCTGAGCGTGGCAGGCGTGATTTACCACGTGCCGCTAAGCTGGTGGCAGCGCGGGAACTTCCCGCTGTTGATGCTGGCGCTGGCGATGCTCGCAGCGGTGCTGATCCCGGGCATCGGTCGCTATGTCAACGGCAGTATCCGCTGGGTGGACCTGGGTCCTTTGCGCCTGCAGGTGTCGGAGCCGGCGCGTCTGCTGATACTCATATATATAGCCGGCTACGTGGTGCGCCGGCAGGCGGAACTCGCGCAGCGCTTCAGCGGCTCGCTCAAGCCCATGCTGGTGGTGGGCCTGGCGGCGCTGCTGCTGCTGATGGAGCCGGATTTCGGCGCCGCCATGGTGTTGATCGCCACGGCCATGGCCATGCTGTTCTTCGGCGGCGCGCGCCTGCGCGATTTCACCGGCCTGGCCGCGCTCGGCGTGCTGGGTTTCGTGGTGCTGGCCGTGGCTTCGCCGTACCGGCTGGAACGTCTCACCGGCTTTCTGCATCCCTGGAGCCATCCGTTCGACAGCGGCTTTCAGCTCACCAATTCGCTGATTGCCATCGGGCGCGGCGGGTTTTTCGGCGTGGGCCTGGGCGAGAGCGTACAGAAGCTGTTCTATCTGCCGGAAGCGCACACTGATTTCCTGTTCGCGGTGCTGGCCGAGGAACTCGGTTTGTTGGGCTGTGTGGCGGTGATTGCGCTGTATTTCATCCTCACCTGGCGTGCGGTGGTGATCGCACGCCGGGCGGCGCGCGCCGGTCAGCTGTTTGGTGCGCAGCTCGCCTTCGGTCTGGGCCTGTGGATCGGACTGCAGGCGTTCATCAACATGGGGGTGAACATGGGCGCGCTGCCCACCAAGGGCCTGACGCTGCCGCTCATGAGTTATGGCGGCAGCAGCCTGATCGTGATCTGCGCCGCCGTCGGTTTGATTCTACGGGTGAACCTGGAAACGCGCTCCAGTCGCAATTGGCTGGAACGCGGCGTGACCGCATGAAATGCCGCGCAGCAGACCGGCCGATGCGCGCACCACGCAAGGTCTTGTGGGCAGAGTTGGAGACATGAAGGTTGTAATCATGGCTGGAGGGCGAGCCGGATCAAGAAATTCGTCCAGTGGACGAATTTCCCGGCGAGCGCGCGGCAGGGATGCCGAGCTGGTCCGCGCACCAGGGAAGGTTCTATGGGCAGAGTTGGAGACATGAAGGTTGTAATCATGGCTGGAGGCACAGGTGGTCACGTTTTCCCTGCTCTCGCGGTAGCGGACGTGCTGCGTGCCCGTGGGCGAGGCGGGTGTATTTATCGGACAGCCGGTGGCTGTCCGATCCCGCCGAGCGCCTGCCCAAGGACGGGCAGGCTGGTCGGCGCACCAGGGAGGGTTGAAGAAGTGACGGAGACATGAAAATAGTGATTATGGCCGGCGGAACTGGCGGTCACGTGTTCCCTGCTCTCGCGGTAGCGGACGTGCTGCGTGCCCGTGGCCATGAAGTCAGCTGGATCGGCACGCGCGCGGGACTGGAAGCGCGCGTGGTGCCCGCGGCCGGTTTTGCCATGGAATGGATTGACGTCGGCGGTCTGCGCGGCAAGGGTTGGGGGACCCTGTTGATGTCGCCGTGGCGCGTGGCACGCGCGCTGCAGCAGGCGCGGCGGATTTTCCGGCGGCTGCGGCCGGCGGTGGCGCTCGGCATGGGCGGATTTGCGAGCGGGCCGGGTGGTCTGGCGGCGCGCCTGAGCGGCTGTCCCCTGGTGCTGCACGAGCAGAACACCATGCCGGGCATTACCAACCGCGTACTCAGCCATTTGGCGCGGCGCGTGCTCGAAGGTTTTCCCGGCAGCTTCCGCGCCGCACGCCGTGCCGAATTCATCGGCAACCCGGTGCGCAGCGCGATTGCCGCCTTGCCCCCGCCGCAGGCGCGCTTTGCCGGCCGCGGCGGTGCGTTGCGCGTGCTGGTGATCGGCGGCAGCCAGGGCGCGCAGGTCCTGAATCAAACCGTGCCGGCGGCGATTGCACAATGGCAAGCGCTGCCGCGTCCGGAAGTCTGGCATCAGACCGGTGCGCGGAATGAGGAGGCAGTGGCTGCCGTGTACCGCGAGCACGGGATCCAGGCGCGCGTCACGGCGTTCATCGAGGACATGGCCGGGGCCTATGCCTGGGCGGATCTCGCCGTGTGCCGCGCCGGTGCGCTCACGATCGCGGAACTCACCGCGGCCGGGCTGGGCGCGGTGCTGGTGCCCTTCGCGGCAGCGGTGGATGACCACCAGACGCGCAACGCGCAATTCCTGGTGCGCGCCGCTGCAGCCGAACTGCTGCCGCAAGCGGTGCTCTCCGCCGCGAGTCTGCAAGTCGTGCTGCAACGCGTAGCGAAGGATCGGCAGATGTTGCTGGCCATGGCGCAGCGCGCTCGCGCGCTCGCCAAACCGCACGCCGCGCTCAAGGTGGCCGAAGCCTGCCTGCAGGTGGGAGGCGCAGCGTGAACGAACTCATGCGTCGCATCCACCGCATCCATCTGGTTGGCATCGGCGGCGCCGGCATGGGCGGCATCGCCGAAGTGCTGCTGAATCTCGGCTATCAGGTGAGCGGCTCGGATCTGCGCACCAACGCCGTCACCCGGCGTCTCGCCGGTCTGGGTGCGCGCGTGCTGTTGGGCCACCGCGCCGAGAATCTCGGCGACGCGGATGTCGTGGTGGTTTCGAGTGCGGTGCACGAAGACAACGTGGAAGTGGCGGCAGCGCATGCGCGGCGCACACCGGTGGTGCAGCGCGCGGAGATGCTTGCCGAACTCATGCGCTTCCGCTTCGGCATCGCCGTGGCCGGCACCCACGGCAAGACCACCACCACCAGCCTGGTGGCGAGCGTGCTCTCCGAGGGCGGGCTGGATCCCACCTTCGTGATTGGCGGCCGGCTGATCAGCGTCGGCAGCAACGCGCACCTCGGCAGCGGGCGTTATCTGGTGGCCGAGGCCGACGAAAGTGACGCCTCATTCCTGCATTTGCAGCCGCTGATTGCCGTGGTCACCAATATCGATGCCGACCATCTCGGCACCTATCAGGGCGATTTCAGCCGGCTGCGCGCCACCTTCGTGGAGTTTCTGCACCACCTGCCGTTTTACGGTCTCGCGGTGCTGTGTCTGGACGATGCGGAAGTGCGCGAGGTGCTGCCGCAGGTGGCGCGGCCGATGCTTACCTACGGCACCGCCGACAACGCGGATTTCCGCGCCGGCGACATTCACCGCGACGGTCGCCAGACGCATTTCAAGGCATGGCGGCCCGGCCAGCGCACGCCGCTGGAGGTGACGCTCAATCTGGCCGGCCGCCACAACGTGTTGAATGCCCTGGCCGCCATGGTGGTGGCGCAGGACCTGGGCGTGAACGACGACGCGGTGCTCAAAGCGCTCGCCGGTTTTCAGGGCGTGGGCCGACGCTTCCAGATTCACGGCGAAATCGCCACCGCTGCCGGCCAGGTATTGCTGGTGGATGACTACGGCCACCATCCGCGCGAACTCGCGGTCACGATTCAGGCCGCACGTGAAGGCTGGCCGGGACGGCGGCTGGTGGTCGCATTCCAGCCGCACCGCTACAGCCGCACGCGCGACCTGTTCGAGGACTTCGCCGAAGTGCTGTCGCAGGTGGATGCCCTGGTGTTGCTTGAGGTGTACGCCGCGGGCGAAGCACCGATCGCCGGCGCGGATGCGCGTGCGCTGGCGCGTTCCATCCGCAACCGTGGGCGCGTGGATCCGGTGTTCGTGCTGCACACCCAGGATTTGCCGCAGGCGCTCGCCGGCGTGCTGCACGACGGCGATCTGCTGCTCACCTTGGGTGCCGGCGACATCGGCGCGATGGCGGCCGAATTGCCGCAGCATCTGGCTGCCGCGCCCGCGCCTGCCGCGCCCGACAGGGAGGCGCACTCGTGAATACGCGCATTTCCCGCATCGGCCTGCACGTCACGCGCGCACAGGTAATCGGCGGCAGCCTGCTGGGTTTGCTGCTGGCCGCTGGAATCGCATCCGCCGTGCATTACACACCGCCGCTGCTGGCCGGACCCGCACTCACGCAGTTGGTAATCACCGGCAGGCTCGCGCATGTGCCGCCGCAGGCGGTGCAGGGCGCGGTGCGCTCGGCGCTGGGCAGCGGATTCTTCACCACGCATGTGGATGCGGTGCGCAATGCCGTTGCGGCGCTGCCGTGGGTGGCGAGCGCCGCGGTGCGGCGCAGTTGGCCGCACACGCTGTACGTGGAAGTCACCGAAGAACAGCCGGTGGTGCGCTGGAATGGCAACGGCTTGATGGATGCGGGGGGCCGCGTGTTCGTGCATTCCGATGATAGCGCCTGGGTGCAGTTACCGGTGCTGAATGGCCCGCAGGGCAGCGAAGCGGATTTGCTTGCCGAGTACTACACCTTCGCCGCGTTGCTCGCGCCACACGCGCTCGTCTTGCGGCAACTCACCGTGGATGCACGCGGCGATGCCAGCCTGCAGCTTGGCAATGGCCTGGAGGTGCGCCTCGGTCGTGAAAATGCCGAGTTGCGGCTCGAGCGGTTTGTGAGCGTGAGCTTGCCGACGCTGGCGAGTCAATTGGCAAGCGTGGCCTACGTGGACATGCGTTACACGAATGGGTTCGCCGTGGGGTATTGCGGGCGTGCCGGTGGCACCCTCGCCACGGCGAACACGAGGCCGGGAAACCGAGCTGGAGATGCCGCCATGGATGGCAGCCCCGGACCACTAACGCAGCAGGATGCGGAGCGTAGCGGCGCAGCCGGCCAGCGCATCACGGACGGCTCACAACCATGCGCCCCGGTTACCGAGGTCAAACCCAATGGTTAGAAAATCCGACAAGCAGCTCATCGTGGGACTCGACGTGGGCACCTCCAAGGTGGTGGCCATCGTCGGCGAGATTCTCGCCGATGGCGCAATCGATATCGTCGGCATCGGTTCGCATCCCTCGCGCGGCCTGAAACGCGGGGTGGTGGTCAACATCGAGTCCACCGTGCAATCCATCCAGCGGGCGGTGGCCGAGGCCGAATTGATGGCCGGTTGCCAGATCCACTCGGTGTATACCGGCATCGCCGGCGGCCACGTGCGCAGCCTGAACTCGCACGGGGTGGTGGCCATCCGCGACAAGGAGGTGACCGCGGGCGACGTGGAGCGCGTGATCGACGCGGCGCGTGCGGTGAGCGTGCCGGCGGACCAGAAAATTCTGCATGTCCTGCCGCAGGACTTCGTGATTGACGGCCAGGACGGCATCCGCGAGCCCGTGGGCATGTCCGGGGTGCGTCTCGAAGTGCACGTGCACATCGTTACCGGCGCACTCAGCGCGGCGCAAAACATCGTGCGCTGCGTGGAACGCTGCGGCCTGAAGGTGGACGACGTCATTCTCGAGCAACTGGCCTCCAGTCACGCCGTGCTCAATGAGGATGAGAAGGACCTGGGCGTGTGCCTGGTGGACATCGGCGGCGGCACCACTGACATCGCGGTGTTCACCGAAGGGGCCATCCGTCACACCGCGGTGATCCCGATTGCCGGCGACCAGGTGACCAACGACATCGCTGTGGCGCTGCGCACACCCACGCATCACGCGGAGGACATCAAGATCAAGTACGCCTGCGCGCTGCCGCAACTGGCGAGCGCCGACGAAACCATCGAGGTGCCGAGTGTCGGCGAGCGACCCGCGCGGCGCCTGGCGCGCCAGACGCTCGCGGAAGTGGTCGAGCCGCGTTACGAGGAACTCTTCAGCCTGGTGCAGGCGGAGCTGCGGCGCAGCGGCTTCGAGGACGCGGTGCCCGCGGGCGTGGTGCTCACCGGCGGCAGCGCCAAGATGGAAGGCGCGGTGGAACTCGCCGAAGAAGTATTTCACTCACCGGTGCGCCTGGGCGTGCCGCAGTACGTCACCGGACTGGCGGACGTGGTGCGCAATCCGATCCACGCAACCGGTGTGGGTTTGTTGTTGTTCGGCGCGCAAAGCCTGCCACGCGACGGCAGTGCGCGGCGCCTGGCGGGCAACGTGAATGTCAAGGATGTATGGCAACGCATGAAGCAGTGGTTTCAGGGTTCATTTTGATCGAATTCAGCAACCAGCAGAGGAGAGCGGGACATGAACTGGACAATTGAAGAGGACGTGAAGCAGAGCGCTGTCATCAAGGTAGTGGGCGTGGGCGGAGGCGGCGGCAACGCGGTGCAGCACATGGTGGCGAGCGGCATCGAGGGCGTGGATTTCGTCGCCATCAATACCGACGCGCAGGTGTTGAAGAAGATCAACGCCCGCACTACCCTGCAGATCGGCAGCAATCTCACCCGCGGGCTGGGCGCCGGTTCCAATCCGGAAACCGGCAAACAAGCCGCGCTCGAGGACCGCGACCGCCTGGAAGAGGTGCTGCGCGGCAGCGACATGGTGTTCAT
>JBOIAZ010000037.1:0-9125 GCA_050739175.1 Gammaproteobacteria bacterium | reverse complement strand
TCCATGAATGCGACCGCCCGCCGCAGGTGCGGAATCACAATGGTGCCGCCCACGACCAGCGCTACGCTCATGGCTTCCACGATCTCGTCCTTGCTGCAACCCGATGCGATGCACTGGCCAATGTGGTAGCTCACGCAGTCATCGCAGCGCAGCACCATCGAGGCGGTGAGGCCGAGCAGTTCCTTGGTCTTGGCCGGCAGAGCGCCGTCCTGGTAGGTGAGGCTGTCCACGGAAAACACGCGCTTGATGACGCGGTTATCCTCCGCGAGGAGGCGCTCGTTCATGCGACGGCGGAAGTCGTCGAACTCTTTTACGCGCTTGCCCATGACAACGGCTAATTCCAGAGGATCGTGCGCCCGAGCGCGGACTGAATCAGCCACACCGCAAATTTTCCGGTACGGTTCTCGATGTCCAGGATGGGATTGAGTTCCACCACTTCCATGCTGAGCAGCCGCTTGCTGCGGGCGAGCGTCTCGCACACCAGGTGCGATTCGCGGAAATTCAATCCGCCCGGCACGGGCGTGCCGGTGCCGGGTGCCACCGCGGGGTCGGAACCGTCCAGGTCGTAGGACAAGTGAATGCCGCCGGTCGCGCGGTCGAGGATCTGCATGGCTTCCTCCAGGCACGCGCCGGCGCCGCGCGCGTCAATTTCGCTCATGGTGAACACCCGGATGCCGGTCTGTTTCACGAGTTGCGCTTCGCCGCGATCCACGTCGCGCACGCCAAACACCACCACATGCTCCGGCGAGAGCGCGGCCCCGTTGCCGCAGATTCCCGTCAATTCCACCGGCCCGAATCCCAGCAGCGTGGCGAGCGGCATGCCGTGGATATTTCCCGACGGACTGCTGTCGGGTGTATTCATGTCGGTATGCGCGTCCACCCAGAGCACGCCCAGCGTTTTGCCCTGGCGCTTGAGGAAACGCGCAACCCCGGCAATCGAGCCGATCGCCTGGGAATGATCGCCGCCCAGCAGCAGCGGGAATATTCCCTGTTGCAGCGAGCGTTCCACTCCATTGGCAAGTTCGCGGCACACTTCATTGATCACGCCGAGATAGCGCATGCGCAGATCGCCGACTTCAGCGGACTCCTGCGATACCTGACCGAGGTTGTGTACGTCCACGACCTTGTGACCAAGCTTTTCAAGCGCCGGCACAACGCCCGCGACGTGCATGGCCGAGGAACCCATGTCGGTGCCGCGGCGGCCGGCGCCCAGATCCAGGTGCACGTTGGTGATGAGGATTTTTTTCGTCATGCGGATACGGGGCGATGTCTGCAGGTGATGGGCGTGTGAAATTCTAACATGCCGGTTTGCGGCGCCTGGAATACGCATATATGCAGAGCGTCACGCTATACTTTACGCGGTATGGCCACTGGCCGCTCGGGCAACTGTGGAGGAATTCATGAGTGCAACATTCAAGGCGCTGTCGGTGATGGCGGTGCCCCCGGGCGCCGCGTTGATGCATCCCAATCAGCAACTTCCGGAGCATGTGACCTTGCAAAATCCCGCGCTGGATGTCATGACTGATCTGAGCCGCGTGGCGGCCGCCAGCGTGAATCCCAACCTGCCGCTGGATAAGGTTGAGGAACACATGCGCAATGTCGGCGTGCGCCTGTTGTTTGTGATCAACGAGTCGCGCGATGTGGTCGGGCTCATCACGCTCAACGATCTGAAAGGCATGCGTCCCATGCGCTTCCAGCAGCAGATGGGCGTAAGCCGCAGCGAAGTCCTGGTGCGCGACATCATGACTGCGCGCGACGGATTCGAGGCCCTGAGCATGGCCGAAGTGGCCGAAGCGCGCGTCGGAGACATCATTGAGACACTCAAGCGCACCGGGCGCCAGCATGCGCTGGTAATTGCGCGTACACCGGATGGCCCGGCGATCCGCGGAATCTTTTCCGCGCGCCAGGTTGGCCGGCAACTCGGCGTGCAGATTGACACTACGGGTATTGCCTACACGTTCGCCGAACTTGAAGCGGCGTTGATCCATTGAGGCACGTGCGCACGCACCGCATGCGGGCGCACATAGCGACAGAGCTTGCATGTGGCGCCTGATTGCCGGCGCGGTGATGATCAGTTTCTCCGCGGTATTCGTCGAGCTGGTCTCGGTGTCGCCGGCCACCAGCGCTTTCTATCGTGTGCTGTTCGGCGGGTTGATACTCTTGGCCATCGTACTGTGGCGGCGCGAGCGCCTGCGGCTCAAGCCCGCGGCCCTGGCGGCATGCGGGCTCGCTGCGGTGTTTTTCGCGCTGGACCTGAGCTTCTGGCACCGCAGCATTCTGTACGTGGGTCCGGGCGTTGCGACCTTGTTGGCGAATTTCCAGGTGTTCCTGCTGGCGGCGGCCGGCGTGATTGCGTTCCGCGAACGCCTCACCTGGTTCCAGATGGTTGCCATCCCGCTTGCGATTCTGGGTTTGGTGCTGCTCGTGGGCTTCGACTGGTCCGCGTTTTCGACCGGCTACCGGATCGGCGTGATTCTGGGATTGATCACGGCCTGCTGTTATGCCGGTTATATCCTCACGCTGCGTCGTGTGCGCGTGGCGGAGATCGCGGGCTCTGCCTTCGTCACCATGATGGCGGTGTCGCTCATGACTGCCGTCTTGCTTGCGCTGGCCATGTGGCCGGAGCACGCGTCCTTCGCGATTCCCACCTGGAAAGACGCCGGCTGGCTGGTATGTTACGGAGTATTTGGCCAGGTGCTCGGCTGGGTGCTGATCTCCAGCGGCATTTCCCAAGTGCGCGCCTCGCAGATCGGCCTGGTGCTGCTGCTGCAGCCGGTATGCGCATTCGTGTGGGACGTGAGCATCTTCGGCCGGCGTTTCAACGCCGTGGAAATTGCCGGCGCCGTGCTCGCGCTGGCCGCGATCTATCTCGGCACGGTGCGGCGCGCGCCGGTCCCAATCAAGCAAGCACCCTGAGGCGGCGCGGCAACACCGTGATTTCCAGGCTGCGCGCATCCGCATAGCGGATCTCGCCGTCAGCGTGTACCGACACACCGGTGTCCGATTCGATCAGCAGCCTGTCGGTTCTGAAAATGTGTACCGCAGGATGATCGGCGTGGGTGCCGCGCAGCACGCGCGGCACCAGCCGCAGGATGCCAAACCGGCTGAGTGCGGAAGCCACCACCACATCCAGCAGGCCGTCGTCAATTTCCGCCTGGGGCGCAAGCACGAAAGCGCCGCCTTCCACGCGCCCGTTGTTGACCGCAATCAGGGTGATCGCGGTTTCCAGCAGGGCGGCCGCATGATGTATTTTCACTTTCGGGGTCGCGTAGTCGAAGCACAGCGTACTCAGCAATGCGACGCCGTACACCGCGCGGCTGTGCAGCCATTGCATGCGGTTCGCGGCCATCGCCACGCGCGCGTCGAAGCCGATACCCAGGCTGTTGATGAAATGAAAGTCGTTGCAGCGCGCCACGTCAACGTGGCGGGTACGTGTCTGCGCGATTTGCCGGCAGGCTGCGCGCCAGTCGGACGCATAGCCCAGCATCTTGGTAAAGTCATTGCCGGTGCCGACGGGTACGAACGCGAGCGGTGCGCCGCCCTCGGCCTGCATCCAGCCGTTTACGGCCGCATGCACGCTGCCGTCGCCGCCCACAACAATCACGGCATCCGGATGTGCCGCAAGTCGTTCGTGAACCTGTATGGCGAGGTCGTCACCGCTGCGGCTGAAATCCTGGGTGTGAATTTGGATGCCGAGTTCCGCAAGATAATCGGCAATCGCGGCGGCCAGGCGGCGCCCGGCGCCGCGGCCGGCCGCGGGATTAATGACCAGAGCGGCGTGCACGCGCGGGTTCAGCCACGGCCGTTGCGCACGTCGGCCAAATCCGCAAGGTACTGAATCACGCGCAACACTTCGCCGCGATCGTCTGCCGGCAGATGCGCCAGGGCGTCGGCAAAGCGTTGGGCCAGGCGTGAGGGTGCGGCATCGGCCGCGGCGGCCCCGGCGTCGGTGACGGTCACGAGCACGTGACGCTTGTCTTCCGGGCGGCGTTCGCGCGTGACCAGGCCGCGAAGCTCCAGGCGATCCAGGATGCCGGTGACGGTTGCGGGGCTGAGGGAGACCACCTGTGCGAGCATGCCGCTGGTCATGGCGCCGTGTTCTCTCAGGTTTTGCAGACACAACAGCTGCGGCGTGGTCAAGCCGCGCTCACCGATGAGCTGGCGGCTGGAAATGTCCATGCTGCGCATGATGCGCCGCAGGGCCAGCAGAATGTCTGCTGCCAGACGGTCCGGGTCCGTGGTCATGCAGAGGCTCGCTTCACGCAGCATTGTTCAATACTCGCACGCGGTGCGCAAGCGGCGCCTGCTAAACTAACTGGCCTGCGGACCCGGAGCGCGCTCGATGCTGGTCTGGTTGTTGCTGAAAATCCTCGTCGCCTATCTGTTGGGCTCGCTCATAGGCAGCTTGATCGTGGGCAAGATTTACGGCGGCGTGGATATCCGTACCCGGGGCAGCGGCAACGCCGGCAGCACCAATGCCTTGCGTACCCAAGGCAAGGTGTTTGCTCTGTGGGTGCTGCTCATTGATGTGGGCAAGGGTGTGCTGGCGGCCGGGTTACTGCCGCGCCTGCTGTCAGCGCCGCAGGTGCTGGGCCTCGGATGGACGGCCGCCGCGTGCGGCGCAGCCGCCATCATCGGGCACGTGTTCCCGGCATTTTTCCGGTTCCACGGCGGCAAGGGTTTCGCCACCTTTCTCGGCGTGCTGTTGATGCTCTCCTGGCCGGCGCTGGTCGTGGCGGTGATTGTCTGGTGCCTGGTACTGGTGTTGAGCGGTTATGTCGGCCTGTCTACCCTGCTGGCCGCCTGGTCGGTGCCGGTGTTCGCCGTGATCGTCCACGGTTACACTTCCCCGCTTTTCTGGTTTGGGCTGGTGATGGCGCTGTTCATCGTGTACACGCATCGCGGCAACATCCGCCGGCTCGTGACCGGCAAGGAAAACCGTTTCACGCGCGTTATGCTGTTGCGGCGGCGCTGAACGCATGTTGCGTTCCGACAGCACTGCGCATCAAGTAATTCGCGTCCTGGGGGACGGCGAGTTTCATTCGGGTGAACAGCTTGCGCGCGGCTTGCAAATCAGCCGCAGTGCGGTGTGGAAACACCTGCGGCGCTTTCAGGCGGGCGGCCTGGAAATAATCTCGGTGCCGGGGCGCGGCTACCGTTTGGCGGCGCCGCTGGATTTGCTGGATGCGGTGGAAATAAAAGCGCGCTTGTCGTCGGCTGCGCGCCGGCAACTCGCGGAGCTGTCAGTGCTGGATGAAGTGGACTCGACCAACACCTGGCTCATGGCCCGGGCGCGTGAGCTTCCCGCCGTATGCCTTGCGGAACGCCAGACTGCCGGTCGGGGTCGGCGCGGCCGGCAATGGGTGTCGCCGTTTGCCGCCAACTTATATATGTCCTGCGCCTGGCGTTTCGATGATTTACCGCCCGGTTTTTCGGCGCTGGCAATGGCGGCGGCGGTCGCCGCGGTGCGGGCACTCGGCAAACTGGGTGTGTCGGGCGTAGGCATCAAGTGGCCCAACGATTTATGCATGGCCGGCAGAAAACTCGGCGGTATTTTGGTGGACATGCAGGGCGAGCCGCCCGGCCAGGCGCGCACGATGGTGGGCGTCGGCATCAATGTGCGCATGCCGGCCGCGGCGGCGACGCATATCGACCAGCCGTGGACGGATTTGGCGACCCAGCTGCCGGATAAGACACCGGGGCGCAATGCGCTGGCGGCGGCGCTGATTGAACAATTGCTGCAGGCACTGGGAGTTTTTGCAGCACGAGGATTCGCCGCGTTTGTCGCGGAGTGGCGGGCGCTGGATCTGGTTGCTGGCAAAAGCGTGCGCGTGCATCACCGGCAGCACGTCATTAAGGGCACGGCGCTCGGTGTGGATCAGGACGGCGCGCTGTTGCTGGATACCGGCGGTGGCACCCAGCGCTTTGTCTCCGGTGACCTCAGTATGAGACTCGCGTCGTGATGCTGCTCGCGGACATCGGCAACACGCGCATCAAATGGGCGCTTGCGCGTGGTCGCGAATTGTCCGGCTACGGCGTCGCGGTGCATTTGGGCCGACTGCCGATGGAGGTCTGGCGATCGGTCTGGGGCGATGTGCCGCGGCTGCAACGCGTCGTGATCAGCAACGTGGCCGGAGCCACCGTCGCCGACAGCGTGCGCGATTACTTTCAGCAGCAGTTCCAACTCATCCCGGAATTCATGACGCCGTCGTTACGTGCTGGCGGCGTGGCCAATGGTTATGCCGATCCCGCGCAGCTGGGGGCGGACCGCTGGGCTGCAGCGGTTGGTGCGTTCAGCCTCTACGGTGGACCCGTCTGCGTGCTGGGCTGCGGAACCGCACTTACCATGGATACCGTTAACCGCGATGGCCGGCATCTGGGCGGATTGATTGCGCCCGGACTTGGCGCCATGCAGCGCGCGCTGTCTGCGGCGGCGCCGGCGCTGCCCACCGACGTCGACGGTCCGCCCGCGCTGTTCGCACGCGACACGCGCACCGCGGTGAGCAGCGGTGTTCTGTACGCAGCCGTGGGTTTCATTGAGCGGGTGTCGGCCGAGGTGCGTGCCCGGGAGGGCAGGGCAATCAAAATGCTGCTCACCGGCGGAGATGCGGAAACCCTGCAACCCTGGCTGCATGAACGGTTTACACTTGCGCCTCATCTGGTTCTGGAGGGATTGGCGGTGCTGGCAAAACTGCGCACATGATGCGATCGCTGTTTCTGGTTTTGGTGCTGGCGAATGTCGTGGCATTCATCTGGTTCGGATGGCTGAGACCGTCGCCGTCGTCTCCGTCGTCCACCCCGCTGCCCCGGGTCCAGCCGCTCAAGCTCATCGCTGAACTCACTCCCGCCCAACGGGCTGCGCTCGCAAAGCCACTCGCGCCTGTACCAGGACCGGCCAGCGCGGCTAGCGCCGATGTCAGCGCGCAGAGTTGCGTGAGTTACGGGCCGTTTCCGAGTGTGGTGGCAGCCGAGACCAGTAGCACGCGCTTGCGCGCGGGAGGCGCGAGCGTTACCCAGCGGCTGGTTCCCGGCAAAGTGCGCCAGGGATACTGGGTGTACTTGCCGCCGTTCGGCTCGCGTCGCGAGGCTGAAGCCGCGGCCGGACTGCTGCAACAGCGTGGCGTCAAGGACTTGTACGTGGTTACCGATGAGGCGAATCGCAATGCCATTTCCCTGGGGGTTTACAGCGACCGCTTTGGCGCGCTGGCGCACCAGAAAAAGATTCGCGCACTCGGCTACCGCGCGCTTGTGACTGAGCGCTTCCGCGACGCCCCGCGGTATTGGCTCGATGCGCGTGGTTCCGCACCGCAACTGCCGGTGGCCAAGGCATTTGCCGATCTGGAAGAGGGCGATGTCGCCATCGGACGGGAGGCGTGCAGCGCCGGAAGCCGTTCCTGACCGGGGTGCTTGAGCCTGCTAGAATTTGCGCCTGATTCCATTCCGGCGCATTTCAGTCAGGTGAAGCCAGTGTTCCCACCGAGATGCCAGCGGCATCTCGGTGCGGCCGAACGCGAGGCAAGGATGCCGTGACAGGAAGTTACGGCCGGGGCACGGAAAAGAGCCAACGTTACGCCATGGATGGTACAGGTTGGGCTAGTAAAGAAGCCGGCGTAGCTCAGTTGGGTGAGGCCGGTGCTCAAGCGCAACACCCGGTGGGTGTTGCGCCCGGCCGAACGCGAGGCAAGGATGCCGAGCTGGAGGCCTGTCAGGGATGACACAGTGAGCGTTTTGGATTGCGCCGGCGTAGCTCAGTTGGTAGAGCAGTGGTTTTGTAAACCAAAGGTCGGGGGTTCGAATCCCTCCGCCGGCACCACCCCAATCAGTCCGCCAGTCTCACCAGCAGGCGTTTGGCGATGTGACCGTGCACATAACCGGTGCCGCGCACCGCGTGCAACAGGGCGATCAGCAGCAGAATTCCGGCAATCACGCACAGCGGCCAGAAGAACCAGGACACTACTACCGGGCCGTTGATGTAAATCATGCCGTGCCAGACGTAAGTCAGCGGCGAGAAAATCAACGTCAGTGCGACCGCTAGCCAGGCGATGATCACCGCGAAGTACAGCGTGCCGAGAAATAGTTGCAGCACCATGTAAAACAGCGTGGACCAGGTGCGGGCGTCGGTGAGCAGCTCCTTGATGCGGGTAAACAACGGCACGGAGCCGCCGGGATGGGGCGGGCGGCGCGGCATGCGTACACCCAGCAAGGATTCGACGATGCGGCCTTCCACGAGCGACAGCACGCGTACGCTACCCAAGAACAGCAGGAAGAATGGAATGCCGATGATGAGGGGCAGCATGCCGAATGACAGCGCCGAACCGGCCATTATCCAGGTAAAGTAAAAGATGCCGGTAAACAGCGCCATGAGCAGATAAAACAATGATGCATAGGCGCGCGGGTCCGACAGCACACCGAAAAAGTTTCCGAGCAATGAACGACGTTTGGCGGGACGCGGTGTGCGCAGGGCCGCCTGTACCTTGACCTCGGTGGCGCGATAGGCGTCGGCTACTTCCTCCGGCGCACCGTAACTGGTGGCGATAGCCGCGAGAATCTGTTCCTCGCTCTGATCGGGGTGCGCATGCAGTTCGCCGCGCAGGTATTCCTCGGCGTCGTATAGCGCGTCCTGGATCAGGGCCGGGTCAGCGCCGCTTAGCGCGGCACGCAGTTGCTCCAGATAGTCCTGAACGCTACGGGGTACGGCATTAGTCATGGCGGCTGTCCTTAATGATGACGTTCACAAGATCCCGGGTTTTGATCCAGGCGTCTTTCCACTGCGCGAGCACCGCGCGGCCCGTGTCGGTGATGGTGTAGTAACGGCGCGGCGGACCGGAAACCGACGGTTCCACGTAACTGTCCAACAGGCCCGCGGCGGACAGGGAGCGCAGCACCGGATAAAGCGTGCCCTGCTTCATGACACCGCTTTCGCCTACGTCAGGCTCCAGCTGTTTGGCAATCTGGTAGCCGTATTGCGGCTCCCGTGCTTCAGCCAGAGTGGCCAAAAGCACCAGCGCCACAATGCCGGCATTGAGCTCCTTCTGGAACTTGCGCAGATGGCTGTCTTCTTCATTCACCCAACACTTCCAAGGTGCAACATACAGTTAAGTACACTATAGCAGTAACTTAATAAT
>JBOIAZ010000036.1:0-4034 GCA_050739175.1 Gammaproteobacteria bacterium | reverse complement strand
CAATCTTTCGCGCATTGACGTGGGTTTCCTGTTGGCGGTGCTGGTGCCGTTTGGCGCCGGCGCCTACGCCATGATCCGCTCATTGCGCGAAGTCCGCCCGCGCTACGACTGAGGCCGCGCTCCGCGGCCCGCGTGTCCGTAACGGGACCGCTATAATGCGATAGTCGTATCCGACGAGAATCGCATGAGCACCGTCGCCCCCAAATCACACCCCGCTGGGTTACCGCAGGCCGCGCGGCTGCCGCTGCGCTTCGTGACCGCGGCCAGCCTGTTCGACGGCCACGACGCGGCTATCAATATCATGCGCCGCATCATCCAGGCGCAGGGCACGGAAGTGGTGCACCTCGGCCACAACCGCTCGGTGGAAGACGTGGTGCGCGCCGCGCTGCAGGAAGATGCCGACGCTATCGCCATCAGCTCCTATCAGGGCGGGCATCTCGAATACTTCAAATACATGGTGGACATGCTGCGCGAGCGCGGTGCCGCCCACATCCGCGTGTTCGGCGGCGGCGGCGGCACCATCACGCCCGAGGAAATTGCCGAACTCCAGGCCTACGGCGTGGAGCGCATCTACCACCCCAATGACGGCATGCACATGGGCCTCGTGCACATGATCGAAGACGTGGTGACGCGGGTGCAGCAGCACCGTCAGGAGCCGCACAAGCCGGCCAAAGTGTCGCCCGACGACGAGATCTCCATGGGTCGCATGCTCACCGCCATCGAGGCGGGCGTGCTCGGCGATGCGGAGCTGGCACGTTTGCGCAAGCAATGGGAACTGGCGGGCAAGAAAGTGCCGGTAGTGGGCGTGACCGGCACGGGTGGCGCCGGCAAATCCTCGGTGGTGGATGAACTGCTGCTGCGCTTCCTGCACGCTTTTCCCGAGATGTGCATCGCGGTGCTGGCGGTGGACCCGACGCGCCGGCGCACCGGCGGCGCGCTTTTGGGCGACCGCATCCGCATGAATGCGCTGCGCAGCCACCACGTGTTCATGCGTTCCATGGCCACGCGCCGCGCGCACGCCGCCACCAACGCCATGCTCAAGGACTGCATCGCCTGCCTGCGCGGCCAGGGCTACGACCTGGTGATGGTGGAGACCGCCGGCATCGGCCAGAGTGATTCCGAAATCGTGGACCTCGTGGATTTCGCCATGTACGTGATGACGCCGGAGTTCGGTGCGCCGATCCAGCTCGAAAAGATAGATATGCTGGATTACGCGGAACTCGTGGTCATCAACAAATACGACCGGCGTGGGGCGGACGACGCGCTGCGCGACGTGCGCAAGCAGTGGAAGCGCAACCACACCGCCTTCAAGACTCCGGACGAGGCGGTGCCGGTGTATCCCACCATCGCGAGCCAGTTCAACGATCCTGGCATCACCTGGATGTTCGTGAACCTCTGCCGGCTGCTGCGCGAGAAACTGCACCTCGATGGTATGGGAGCGGCTTCAGCCGCGACGGGCGCCAGGCCACACTGCAACTGGCGACCAGAACTGGATACCTCCATCAAGGAGCCGCGCGCCACGGTGCTGATTCCGGGTGCGCGCGTGCGCTATCTCGCCGAAATCTCCGAACAGGGCCGCGCCATCAACCAGGACATTGACCGGCAGGGGGAAGCCGCCGGCCGCGCGCAGCATTACTACGAAGTGCTGCGCGAACTGGGCGATCCGCAACTGCCAAGCCCGCTGGGCCTGTATGACTCTTCCGATTTCCTTCCCTCTCCCTCCGGGAGAGGGGCAGGAGGAGAGGGTTCGTCTGCAACCGTCACCCCGGCGAAAGCCGGGGTCCAGTCCAAATCCGTGCGCGAAGCGCACAGCCATTCTGAACATCTGGATTCCGGCTTCCGCCGGAATGACGAGAATAATTTATTCCCCTCGCCCCGCAGCGGGGAGAGGGCGGGGGTGAGGGGTGAAGATGAATTCTCGTTCATTACTCTCCGCCAGCGTTACCAGGACGCAGTGAAATCACTCTCCACCGAAGCGCTGCATCTCTTGCGCGAATGGCCGCAGCGCCTCAAGAGCATCACCGACGAGCACTACACCTATCAAGTGCGCGGCAAAGCCATCGAAGGCAGCAACTACATCGAATCCCTGAGCCATCAGAAGATTCCCAAGATCGCTGCACCCACGTACAAGAGCTGGGCGGACCTGTTGCGTTACCTCATGCGCGAGAATCTGCCGGGCGCCTACCCTTACACCGCCGGCGTGTACCCCTACCGCCGCACCAGCGAAGATCCGACGCGCATGTTCGCGGGCGAAGGCACGCCGGAGCGCACCAACCGCCGCTTCCATTACCTGTCGCTCGGCCAGCCGGCCGCGCGGCTTTCGACCGCGTTTGATTCCGTCACGCTCTACGGCGAGGATCCGGCGGAGCGCCCGGACATCTACGGCAAGGTCGGCAACTCGGGCGTGAGCATCGCCAGCCTCAACGACATGAAGAAGCTTTACTCAGGCTTTGATCTTTGCGATGCCAAGACCTCGGTGTCCATGACCATCAACGGCCCCGCGCCCATGATTCTCGCCATGTTCATGAACACTGCCATTGACCAACAGGTGGAGAAATACCTCAAGCAGGACCCGCAACGCTGGCAGGCGGCGGAGAAGAAAATCGCTTCCTTATATAAGGACAAACCGCGGCCGCGGTACGCAGGCGAACTGCCGGAAGGCAATAATGGCCTGGGCCTGGGATTGCTGGGTGTCACCGGCGACCAGGCGGTGGACGCGGAAACCTACGCGCGCATCAAGGCCGAGACACTGCACAAGGTGCGCGGTACCGTGCAGGCGGACATTCTGAAAGAGGATCAGGCCCAGAACACCTGCATCTTCTCCACCGAATTCGCGCTGCGCATGATGGGCGACATCCAGCAGTACTTCGTGGACCACAAGGTGCGCAATTTCTATTCGGTCTCGATTTCCGGCTATCACATCGCCGAAGCCGGGGCGAACCCCATCAGCCAGCTCGCCTTCACGCTCAGCAACGGCTTCACTATCGTGGAGTATTACCTGGCGCGCGGCATGCAGATTGACGACTTTGCGCCCAACCTGTCGTTCTTCTTCAGCAACGGCATGGACCCGGAATACACCGTCATCGGCCGGGTGGCGCGGCGTATCTGGGCGCGCGCCATGCGTGAGCGCTATGGCGCGTCAGCGCGCAGCCAGATGCTCAAGTATCACATCCAGACCTCGGGCCGCTCGCTGCACGCCCAGGAAATCCAGTTCAACGATATCCGCACCACCTTGCAGGCGCTGTACGCGCTGTTCGACAACTGCAACAGCCTGCACACCAACGCCTACGACGAAGCCATCACCACGCCCACCGAGGACAGCGTGCGCCGCGCGGTCGCGATCCAGCTCATCATCAACCGAGAATTGGGGCTGAATTTCAACGAGAACCCCTGGCAGGGGAGTTTCATCGTCGAGCAGTTGACCGATCTCGTCGAAGAAGCCGTGTACAAGGAATTCGAGGCGATCTCTGAGCGCGGCGGCGTGCTCGGCGCCATGGACACCATGTACCAGCGCGGCAAGATCCAGGAGGAATCGCTCTACTACGAGCAGAAGAAGCACGACGGCTCGCTGCCGCTGATCGGCGTCAACACTTTCCTGCCCAAGGAACATGCCGGCGACATCGTGACCAAAATCGAGCTGATCCGCTCCACCGAAGATGAGAAGCGCAAACAAATCGAAAACGTCCGTGCTTTCCAGCAGGCCCGCAATCCCTTTATCACCCAAATAGCTGATAGCAAACAAAGCTCCCTCGCCCCCGTCTCCGGGGGAGAGGGTGGGGGTGAGGGGGGCAAATCCGGCTCTTTGACCCAACTCCAACTAACCGCCCGCGACCGCAAGAACATCTTCGAAAGCCTGATGGAAGCGGTGAAATATAATTCGCTCGGCCAAATCTCTCACGCCTTATACGAAGTCGGCGGCGAATACAGAAGGAACATGTAAGTTATGGACAGGGATGTCATCATAGTTTCAGCACCAGTTCTCCGAAAATCAACTCTGGTCGTCATTGAGGAACTGATTCCACAGCCCTCACAGA
>JBOIAZ010000035.1:0-24056 GCA_050739175.1 Gammaproteobacteria bacterium | reverse complement strand
GAGCTGCAGGCCGGCAAGGCCTACTTCATCGGTGCCAAGTTCGATGCTTCTGGAAATTGGCAGCCCGAAGTGTGGAAGACCGAAGAACTCAAGTAAACACGCGACCCGTTGCATTCAGCCGCCGCTGTCAGCCAAGATAGCGGCGGTTTTTTATGCCTGGTCAATGGGGATTAACGAGGGAGGCTGGTTATGCAGGTCACCGCCAACATGCTCACCGACGGCATGCTCGAGTCGCTGCGGCGCACCCGGCCGTGGGTGATATTTCTGGCCATACTGGGGTTTATTTTCACCGCCTTCATGATCATCGCCGGAATCTGGATGTTCGCGGCGTTCAGCATCATGGGTGCCATGCCCGGGCAACCGCCGCTGCCGCGATTCTTCGGTCCCGCGTTTGGCTTCGGTATCGGCGTGGCGGAAATTGTTGCAGCGCTATTCATGTATCTGCTGCCCTGCATCATTCTGTTCCGCTATGGCTCGGCCATCGGGCGCATGACTCCGGGTAACATCCAGTTGGCGGTGGAAGACGCGCTGGCGCGGCAGAAATCCTTCTGGAAGTACCTCGGCATACTCATGATCGTGCTGCTCGTCCTGTACGTGCTGCTCATTGCCGGAATGAGCGTCAGCTTTGGGATCCTGGCGGTACACGGCGCGCATACGGTACCCGCCACTACCGCCTGAGCGGATAAAAACCCATGCCAGCGGCAGAGTCTTGTTCATCAGAACGACGCTTTGAGCCTCGTCGCACTGGAATCGCAACCGGTGCCGTTGCCGCCATAGCGAGTTACGCCGCCAACTGGCGCAGCACATATTGCAGGATGCCGCCGTTGCGGTAGTAATCGCGTTCCTTGGGCGTATCCAGCCGCATGCGCACTTTGAAGCTTATGACTTTGCCGCCGTCGGACCTGGCCTTGACGGTAACCTCTTTGGCGTTGGCTCCCTCCAGTCCCTCAATGGAAAATTCCTCCTTGCCGCTGAGGCCGAGGGATTTGGCATCTTCGCCTTGGTGGAATTGCAGCGGCAACACGCCCATGCCGATGAGGTTGGAGCGGTGGATGCGCTCGAAGCTCTTGGCAATCACCGCCTTCACGCCCAGCAGCAGTGTGCCCTTGGCGGCCCAATCGCGTGATGAGCCGCTGCCATATTCCTCGCCGGCGATGACCAGCAGCGGCGTTCCGTCCTTCTGGTATTTCACCGAGGCGTCGTAGATGGACATGACTTCGCCGTCCGGGATGTACGTGGTCACGCCGCCTTCGGTGCCGGGCGCCAGCAAATTGCGCAAGCGGATGTTGGCGAAGGTGCCGCGCATCATGACCTCGTGATTACCGCGCCGCGAACCGTAGGAATTGAAGTCTTTGGGCTGCACGCCGTGTTTGATCAAATATTCGCCGGCCGGTCCGTTCCTTTTGATGCTGCCCGCGGGCGAGATGTGGTCGGTGGTAACCGAGTCGCCGAGCAGTGCCAGTACGCGCGCGCCCTTGATGTCGGCAACCGCCTGGGGCTGCATGCGCATGCCGTCGAAGTAGGGCGGGTTGCGCACATAGGTGGAATGCGCGTCCCATTGATAGATTTCGCCTTCGGGAACACGCATGCCATTCCAGTGCCGGTCGCCCGCGTACACCTTGCCATATACCTCAGTAAACATTCCGGACTCGATGTTGACGGCGATCAGGTCGGATACTTCCTTCTGGCTGGGCCAGATGTCCTTGAGATACACGGCCTTGCCGTCCTTGCCGGTGCCGAGCGGATCCTTCACCAGGTCCACGACCATGCTGCCGGCAATGGCGTAGGCCACCACCAGCGGCGGTGACGCCAGGAAGTTCATTTTGACTTCCGGGTGAATGCGGCCTTCGAAATTGCGGTTGCCGGACAGCACCGCACAGGCGGACAGGTCACCCGCACCGATGGCCTGGCTGATTTCCGGACGCAGCGGGCCCGAGTTGCCGATGCAGGTGGTGCAGCCATAGCCCACGAGCGCGAACCCGAGCGCCGCCAGGTCCTCGAGCAGTCCGGCTTTTCGGAGATAGTCGGTCACGACCTTGGAGCCGGGCGCGAGGCTGGTCTTGACCCAGGGCTTGGGCTGCAGCCCGAGCGCACGTGCGCGGCGCGCCAGCAAGCCGGCCCCGATCATGACTTCGGGATTCGAGGTATTGGTGCAACTCGTGATCGCGGCGATGACCGCGGCACCATCCCGCAGCGTGAAAGTGTTGCCATCCATGGTGACCGCGGACGCGCCCGGCGTGATTACGGGATTCGTCTTTTGCGATGCGGCCCCGCCTTCGTCCTCGAAACGCGCTTCGTCCTGCAGACGCTGCGCACGTTCGGCGGCGAGTTTGGCTGCGTGCTTGCCGACGATCTCCTTGGCGGATTTCAGCGGGATGCGGTCCTGCGGACGCTTCGGACCGGCGATGCTCGGTTCGATGCTCGAAAGATCCAGCTCCACGACTTGGCTGTACTGCGCGGGCTTCGCTCCCGGCTCGTGCCACAGCCCTTGCGCTTTGGCGTAGGTTTCAACCAGCTGGATACGCTCGCGGCTGCGGCCGGTGAGCTTGAGATAGCTCAGGGTTTCGGCGTCAATCGGACAGATCGCGCAGGTCGAGCCGAATTCCGGCGACATGTTGCCGAGCGTCGCGCGGTTCGCGAGCGGCAGATTGGGCACGCCGGGTCCGAAATATTCGACGAATTTTCCCACCACGCCGGTCTTGCGCAGCAGTTCCGCGATCGTGAGCACCAGATCGGTGGCGGTGGCGCCTTCGGGCAATTTGCCGGAGAGCCGCACGCCCACGACCTGCGGAATGAGCATGGTCGAGGGCTGGCCCAGCATCGCGGCTTCCGCCTCGATGCCGCCCACGCCCCAGCCGAGCACGCCCAGGCCGTTGACCATGGTGGTATGTGAATCGGTGCCAACGAGCGTGTCCGGGTAGGCCTGCAGTTTGCCGTGCACTTCGCGCTCGAATACCACGCGCGACAGGTATTCCAGATTCACCTGGTGGCAGATGCCGGTGTCTGGCGGCACCACCTTGAAGTTTTCGAAGGATTGCTGGCCCCATTTGAGGAAGGAATAGCGCTCCTGATTACGCTGGAACTCCATTTCCGCGTTCTTGGCGAGCGCATCCGGACTCGCGAAAAAATCCACCTGTACCGAATGGTCGATAATCAGTTCGGCGGGCGCCAACGGGTTGATTTTTTCCGGGTTGCCGCCCAGATTCTTCATGGCATCGCGCATCGCGGCCAGGTCCACCACCGCCGGAACGCCGGTGAAGTCCTGCATCAGCACGCGCGCCGGAGTGAACGCGATTTCCTTGCTGGGTTCGGCCTTGGGATCCCACGACGCCAGCGCTTCGATGTCGGCGGCTTTGACGCTCACTCCGTCTTCCAGGCGCAGCAGCATTTCCAGCAGCACCTTCAGTGAGTAGGGCAGGCGTGAGACCTCATACTTCTTTTCCAGGGCGTCGAGTCTGAAAATCTCGTAGTTCTTGCCGCCGACACTGAGTGTGGCGCGGGACTTGAAACTGTCTTTCATGATGACTCCGGCGGGGGCGGGGCTCCGCGTTCACGTTGCGGGCAGAGCAAAAGCAGATCGTCTACGTGCGCATTATAAAGGATGGCTTCGTTCAGGCGTAGCGGCCACTTTCTCCAAGCAGGCGCGTGGCTTCCTTATGCAGATGCGCGCGCGTGAATAACAGCATCCAGCGTGAACCTCCGCATTGCCGCCACAGCACCGCGGCGCGCAGTCCGCCGAGCAGCAGACTGCGCACCAGATTGATGACGCGCGGGTTCTGGAGTTGCACCGCGTCGCCGGTCACCATGATGCGCGGTTGAATGGCGCCCGCACTGCGTGCATAGGTGTCGGCCAGGCTGGCGAGCACGTTGGGGTGCAGCGGGCCGAAATGCTGGAATTGGCCCTGGGCCCTGTGGATACCTGCTTCCAGCACCTGGCGCAGGGCGCGACGGCGCATCACCTTGGCTTGCAGCTGCATCAAGCTTAACGTGTAACGCAGCACAACCAGATCGCTTTGCTGATCGTGAGTTCCAAGCAACGCCGCCAGGCGTCGCAGACCGAACGCCACGCCGCGCAGGCCGCCGAACACCTCCGGCACGTTGCGGGTCTCGGTTTTGATGATGCTGCCGAGGGTTGCGTGCAAAGTCAGCTCGTCGGGCTGCCGCACGCCGGTGGCGACATCGTTCACCAGGGAACTCGCCTGGACCACGCCGGCCAGCGCCAGCACCCGGTCCGACAATGACCGGCTCATGCGGCGTGCCGCGGACGCGTGCCTGCAAAGGCCGTCGTTTCTGTCACGCGAATCACGCCGCCGCCGAGGCATTCATCACCGCGGTAAAACACGACGTACTGGCCCGGTGTCAGTGCCCGCTGCGGTACACGGAAAGTCACGCGCGCGGTGCCGTCCTGCACGCGGACCTGACAAGCCTGGTCCGGTTGGCGGTAGCGACTTTTGGCGGTGCAGTCGAACTCTGCCGCCGGGGGAGTACCCGCGATCCAATGGAGCTGTTCCGCCACCAGCCAGCGCTGAGTGAGCGCTGCATGTTCTGACCCCTGTACGACTACGAGTACGTTGCGTGCCAGATCCTTGGCCGCGACATACCAGGCCGCACCGGCTCTATGCCGCCGGCCGCCAATGCCGAGACCGCGGCGCTGGCCGAGCGTGTAATACATGAGTCCCTGGTGCCGGCCGACGATTTCACCTTCCGGCGTTTCGATATCTCCCGGTTGTGCCGGCAGGTACTGCGTCAGGAACTCGGCAAAGCGGCGCTCGCCTATGAAGCAGATGCCGGTGCTGTCGGGTTTGGCGTGATTGGTGAATCCTGCGGCGCGCGCCAGTGCGCGTACCTCGCGTTTGCGCGTCTCGCCGAGTGGAAACTGTGTCCGCGCCAGCGCCGCCTGCGGTACCGCGTGCAGGAAATAACTCTGGTCCTTGGAAGCGTCGCGGGCTTGCAGCAACCGTAGCTGTTGGCCGTCGCGCGCGAGGCGCGCGTAATGCCCGGTAGCGATGGACTCCGCCCCCAGGCGCAGCGCGTAGTCCAGAAACACCTTGAACTTGATCTCGCGGTTGCAGACCACGTCTGGGTTGGGCGTACGGCCGGCGGCGTACTCATCGAGAAACAGGCGGAACACGCGCTCGCGGTAATCGGCCGCGAAATTCACCTTGTGCAGCGCGATGCCGAGCCTGTCGCACACCTGGCGAGCATCCTGGAAGTCCTGTGCGGCGCTGCAGTATGTCTGCTCCTCGCCGTCCTCCCAGTTGTCCATGAACAGACCTTCCACAGCGTGGCCCTGCTGCTTGAGCAGCAGGGCGGCGACCGCGGAATCCACGCCGCCGGACAAGCCGACCACCACGCGAGATCGAGCGTTCCCGTTCATGGATCTATTTTACCTGCCGGAAACGCGGCTCAGTCGCGCGCACGGGCGGCATGCGCCGCGGTGGGGTCCAGAGTGGCGAGCAGATCCAGGGGGAAACGCCGTCCGCCGAGATAGTCGTCAATGCAGCGCAGCACCAGCGGGCTGCGCAGTTGCACGCTGCTCGCGCCAAGTTCCTCGCGTGTCATCCACCTGGGAGCGACAATTCCCGTATCCAGCGGGCGATCGGAATGCTGGCGGAGGCAACGGCCGCAAAAGGTAATGCGCAGGAAAGTGGTGTGGATGGCGACGTGGGTCCAGAGATAAATGCCGGTGATGGCGTCGGGCTCGAATTCCCAGCCGGTTTCCTCCATGGTTTCACGCCGCACTGCGGCAGTGAAACTCTCGCCGGCTTCCAGGTGACCGGCGGGATTGTTTACCACCAGGCGGCCGCGCACGTTTTCTTCCACTACCAGGAAGCGCTTGTTCTGCTCGGCGATCGCGGCCACGGTGACGTGTGGCGACCAGGTCATGCTTTCTCCCTGGCGCCCGCCGGATGGCTGCGGCAAACACGTGTCCGGCATGCCGTGACTGGATTCACAGGCCCAAGCGGCGGAATTCCTGCTCGGGTTCCGCCGCCTCCCAAATCTCGTCAAACTGCCGCAGACGGTTGCGGGCCTGGAACGGATCATCAAGGTCGGCGAAGCCCTCGAAGCGGCTGGCCAACGGCCGGAACATCAGGCCGGTATCGTCACTGATCAGGAAAGCTTCTGCGAGTTTCGCGTGGTCCTCCGAAGGCCGGCGGATTTCTATGTAACTGCTGAGCCGCCGCGTCAGCTCAATGAGGCGGTGGCCGTCGCTGACCGCGAGTTGCGGGTCGATCACCACCATGCGGATGCGCGAATACCGGCTGCGCAGCACCAGCTGCTGTACGGCAGCGACAAAATCCGTGGCATCGTAAATCACGGGTTCCAGATCACGCGAGAACAACGCCAGACTGCGACGCGCCTGGGTGGCCAGTTGCAATGCGGCCTGACGACAGTCCCCGGAAGTTGCGAAAATTCGATAGGTGGGTGGGCGGTCAGTCATGTTCCGGCACTCGGTTCAGGCGCTGCTGCCCGGTATTGTAACGAGTCCACAAACAGCAGCCGCAGCTGCGGTAATTCCCGCCAAAGTAATGGTCACGCGGCGACAATAGCTGGCCCGGTCTTGAAGGTGCAGTGTGTCAGCTCACCGTTCGGAACGACGTGGGGCACTCAGATGTCGTGTGCCAGGCGTGCCGCAAGGCCAGTATAACTGGCGGGCGTCAATTCCAGCAGGCGCTTCTTGGCAGCATCAGGCAGTTTCAGCTCGCGAATGAACTGCTGCAATTGTTCACGATCCAGCCGCTTGCCGCGCGTCATGGCCTTGAGCTGTTCGTAAGGGGAAGGCAAGCCGTAACGCCGCATCACTGTCTGCACGGCTTCCGCGAGAACCTCCCAGTTGTCGTCCAGCTCCTGTCGCATGCGTTCGGCATCCGCTTCCAGTTTACTCAATCCCTTGAGGAAGGATTCATACGCCAGCAGGCTGTGGCCGATGGCCACGCCCAAGTTGCGCAGTACCGTGGAATCGGTGAGATCGCGCTGCCACCTGGATATCGGCAGTTTTTCGGCGAAATGCCGCAGCAGGGCATTCGCGATGCCCAGGTTGCCCTCGGCGTTTTCGAAATCGATGGGATTGATTTTGTGCGGCATCGTGGACGAGCCGACTTCGGCACCCACGGCTTGCTGGCGGAAATAGCCGAGTGCGATGTAACCCCAGATATCCCGGCAGGTATCCATCAGCACGGTATTGAAGCGCGCCAACGCATCGAAGTATTCCGCCATCCAGTCGTGCGGCTCGATTTGGGTGGTGTAAGGCGACCACTCGAGCTCCAGCGTCTGCACCATCTGTTTGCCGAGGGCCGGCCAGTCAAGGTTCGGGGCTGCGGTCACGTGCGCGTTGTAGTTGCCGACTGCGCCATTGAATTTCCCGCTGATGCTGACCGTCGCCAGCTGTGCCTGCTGGCGGCGCATGCGCGCAGCGAAGTTGGCGAACTCCTTGCCAAGTGTGGTGGGCGAAGCGGGCTGTCCGTGAGTGCGCGCCAGCATGGCAATGTCGGCGTATCGATGCGCCAAGTCGCGCATGCGTTCCAGAATCTTGTCCATGGCGGGCAGCAGGTGCGTGTTGCGCGCCTCGCGCAGCAGCAGGGCATAGGCGAGGTTGTTGATGTCCTCGGAGGTGCAGGCAAAATGCAGAAACTCGCCGACGCGTTGCAGCTCGTTATCGCTGCTTACTTGCTCCTTGAGGTAGTACTCAACGGCCTTGACGTCGTGATTGATCGTGCTTTCGACATCCTTGATGCGTGCGGCGGCTGGCGGATCGAACTCCGTGACCAGGCGGTCCAGAATGCGGCTTGCCCTCAGGCTGAGTACTGGGATCTCGGGCAATTGCGGGTGTCCGGCCAGCGTCTTGAGCCATGTGACTTCCACGCGCACACGCTGGCGCATGAGCCCCGCCTCGCTGAAAAGTCCGCGCAGCGAGTCGAGACGCGTGGCATAGCGCCCATCCAGTGGAGAAATCGCAGTCAGAGGCGTGAGCGACATGTGGTTTCCGTGCAAACGCCGGGGGTATTGCGGATAATAACCGAGTGCCTAAGTTGCTTTTGCAGACGCTGGATAACCCAAGGTAAGTTGATGGATTATATCATTGAATCATAACGTTACAGAATATACATGAATTCATTTCTTGGAGATATACCATGGCCGATGCAGGTTTCCGGCTAGAACACGACAGCATGGGCGAGCTCAAGGTACCGGCCGAAGCCATGTGGGGCGCCCAGACCCAGCGGGCGGTGCAGAACTTTCCGATCAGCGGCCTGATTTTGCCGCGCGCCTTTATCCGCGCACTTGGCCTTATCAAGGTTTGCGCTGCGCGTGTCAACCGCGAACTCGGCACGCTCGACGCCGGGCGCGCTCAAGCCATAGAGGCAGCCGCAGTGGAGGTGGCCGAGGGGCGGCACGACCGCCAGTTCCCGATTGATGTGTTCCAGACGGGTTCCGGCACCAGTACCAACATGAATGCCAACGAGGTTATTGCGCACTTGGCGGCCCGCGCCCTTGGACAGCCGGTGCACCCGAACGATCACGTCAACATGGGTCAGAGCAGCAACGACACCATCCCGACGGCCATACACGTGAGCGCGGCGCTGGAGCTGCACGAGAAACTGCTGCCAGCCTTGGCGCACTTGGCCGAAGCGGTTGAAGCCAGATCGCGTGAAACGGCCGATATCGTGACCACAGGGCGCACGCATCTCATGGATGCGATGCCGGTCACCCTGGGGCAGGAGCTGTCTGGTTGGGCGGTGCAGATTCGCCATGCCGTTGAGCGGCTTAAGGCCGTGACGCCACGTCTCTACGCGCTGGCTCAAGGCGGCACCGCGGTCGGGACCGGAATCAATGCCCACCCGGAATTCGGCAAGCGCGTGGCTGCGGAACTGGCGCGGCGTAGTGGCTTGCCCTTCAGGACCAGTGAGAACTACTTCGAGTCTCTGAGTTGCCAGGACACGGCCGTGGAACTCTCAGGTCAATTGCGGACCCTGGCAGTCGGTCTCATGAAGATTGCCAACGACTTGCGCTGGATGAACAGCGGGCCATTGGCGGGGCTTGGGGAGCTCGCCCTCCCGGCACTGCAACCCGGGTCCAGCATCATGCCCGGCAAGGTAAACCCGGTGATTCCGGAAGCGGTAACCATGGTTGCGGCTCAGGTCATGGGCAACGATGTGACCATTACCGTGGCGGGACAAGCTGGCAATTTCCAATTGAACGTGATGCTGCCGGTGATTGCCTACAATTTGCTGCAGGCAATTGAATTGCTGGCAAATGCGGCACGCTTGCTCGCGGACAATGCCATCAAGGGGTTCAGCGTGAATCGGGAGCACATCGAGGCGGCACTGGCCCGGAACCCTATCCTGGTAACCGCTCTCAATCCGGTTATCGGCTATGAAAAAGGCGCACAAATTGCCAAGCAGGCGTACAAGGAGCACCAGCCGGTGATGGATGTGGCCAAGCGCATGACGGACTTGTCTGAAGCACGCTTGCGGGAACTCCTGGATCCGGCAGCCCTCACACGCGGGGGCATCAAAAAATAGTTATAATTGACTGTATATATAGGTGCTTAATACTTGATAAATAATGGATATATCTGAACTAATCCGATGCAGTCTGAAGGATTCCACGCCACCGCGCGATTTCAGTCCACGGCGTGTACTGGGTGACTTGCCTCCTGACATGCTCCCGCGCAAACCCTGGAAGCCGGCAGCGGTGCTGGTTCCCCTGCTCATGCGTCGGCCAGACCCGACCATTCTTCTCACCGAGCGTACCCAGGGTTTGCTGGATCACGCCGGACAGGTCAGTTTCCCAGGCGGCAGCCGCGAGGATCAGGACGCCGATGCGGTGCAAACCGCATTACGCGAGGCCGAGGAGGAGACCGGTCTCAATCACCGGTTGGTGGAACCGGTTGGCTACTTGGACGGCTACCTGACGATTACCGGATACGCGGTGACTCCGGTGGTGGGCCTGGTCAGTGGGGGATTTGAACTCAAGCCCGACCCCCTGGAAGTGGCTGAAGTCTTTGAGGTGCCGCTGACATTTTTGCGCGACCCGGCGAACCGCCAGGTGCGCCAGCGGCGTGTGGGGGAGCGCGAACTGGGGTACTACTTGTTCGAGTACCACAACCACAGCATCTGGGGCGCGACGGCGGCCATGCTGGTGAATTTTCTGCAGAAGCTCGAACGCGCGGAAGCCGCATGAGCACACCGCGACCAGGCCTACTGGACGAAGTACCTACGGACCAGCCGGTGCTGACGTGTGCGCTGGAGCTGCAGCAACGCGCTGCACAAGTGGGATTTGACTGGGGTTCGCTACCGCCGGTGCTGGCTAAAGTGCGCGAGGAGCTGAGTGAACTGGAAGCCGAGATCGCGCGTGGAGCCGGGCGCGAGCGCATGCTGGACGAGCTTGGCGACCTCCTGTTTGCGGTCGCCAATCTGGCGCGCAAACTCGGCCTTGATCCGCAGGTCGCGTTACATGGCACCAATGCCAAATTCCGCCGCCGCTTCGCGGCGGTGGAACGCCATCTTGCGCACCATGGCCGGCGCCCGCAAGACGCAAGTCTCGCCGAAATGGACGCCATCTGGGAGCAGGCCAAGCGCGAGCAGCGGTGAATCCGGGATTGTGGATCTACAGCCATTGGGTTTCCCACTGTGCCAAGGCCTCATTCTGGTGGCGTGGGCCGGCACGCGACCGGTCGGCGTCAATGCAATCGGACATGGCATTACATATTCCAGATCACCAGCGTAGCGCTGGTTTGCGAGCAGTTCCGGTCCGGAAGCGCGGGGCGAGGTGCAGGACCGACACCCGTAAAATCTCGTGCGGTAGCTCAAATAACCATGCCAAGCTCAGGAAAAACCGGGGGAAATTTGCCCGTGGTAGGCGGCTGCGATATGCTTTGTGGCGCTTGGGGGCTGTCGGATAGCCGGCAGGCATCGGCGGGTTTCCGCCACAGCACGTTTCCGGAGCAGTTATGCCACAGAAAATCGGCCTGGTCGTTGATTCCAGCTGCGATTTGCCACGCTCTTTCATCGAGCAGCACGGCGTTGAAATCATGCCGGTGCTGATGCGCTTCGGGCACATGAGCTTCAAGGACCTGCGCGATCCGGAACAAACCATGGATTTTTACCGCCGGTTTGTGGCCGACAAAAATCTCGAAATCACCACCACGCCGTTGTCCACCAAGGCGATCCGCGATCTGTTTCTGGATCAGCTGGTGCTCAAGTATGACCGGGTGCTGGTGGTCACGGTTTCCAGCAACCGCAGCTCGACCTTTGAAAATGCCACCCAGGCGTCGTTCATGATCCTGTCGGGATACAAGGAACGCCGCCGTGCCGCTGGTCTGGATGAGCAGTTCGGCCTGCGCGTGATTGACAGCAAGACCCTGTTTACCGGTCCGGCCGTGATCGTCTACGAGGCGTTGCGTGCCATCCAGGGCCAGGAGGAAGTGCTGTTCGACAAATTGCGTCAGCACGTGGAATCGTTTTCACAGCACGTGCAGGCCTATGTAGTTCCGCAGGATCTCTTTTACGTGCGCAGCCGCGCGCACCAGAAGGGTGATAAAAGCGTGGGCTGGTTCAAATACCAGATGGGCAGCATGCTCGATATCAAGCCGATCCTGCGAGCCTACCGCGGTGAGACCGAATCCGTGGCCAATGTGCGTGGCTACGAACACGCGGTCGAGAAGTTGTTTGACGTGGCCATCGAGGCCATTCAGAGGGGGTTGCTCAGCAAAGTGGTGTGCATGAGCTATGCCGGCAATCCGGAGGCAGTGAAATCGCTACCCGGCTACGACGCGTTCATTCAGTGTGCCACGAGCAACAAGGTGGAAACCCTGCTGTCGGTGATGAGCACGTCGGCGGGCATCCACGTGGGTCCCGGTGCATTCAGCCTTGCGTACGCCGCGCGTTAGACGCGATCCGGGCGTCTAATCCCGCGCCTAAAGCACAGAGGCTCTTCCTGCTGCGCTTCTCATGGCGCCCGTCAGATCCGGGCGCAACCGCGCGGTAAACGTCAATTCTTTTTTAACTTGGCAAGCAACGGCTCCACCAGATCCATGGGCAGCGGGAACAAGATGGTGTTGCTCTTGTCACCGGCGATCTCCACCAGCGTCTGCAGATAGCGCAACTGAATGGCTTGGGGCTGCTGCACCAGCGTTTGTGCAGCTTCCATGAGTTTCTGCGAGGCTTGCAGCTCGCCTTCCGCATTGATCACCTTGGCACGGCGCTGGCGCTCGGCTTCCGCCTGTTTGGCGATGGCACGCACCATGTTTTCGTCCAGATCCACCTGCTTGATTTCGACGTTGGTGACTTTCATGCCCCAGGCGTCGGTGTGCTGGTCGAGGATGGCCTGGATGTCGGCGTTGAGCTTGTCGCGTGCCGCGAGCATGTCGTCCAGTTCGTGCTGACCGAGCACTGAGCGCAGCGTGGTCTGGGCCAACTGGCTGCTGGCCTCGAACACGTCCGCAACTTGAATCACGGCTTTTTCCGGGTCAATGATGCGCACGTAAATGACCGCATTGACTTTTACCGACACGTTGTCGCGCGAGATCACGTCCTGGGGCGGTACCTCCATGACCACCACGCGCAGATCCACCCTGCTCATCTGCTGGATCATCGGCCAGACCACCACGATGCCCGGGCCGCAGACGCGGCGAAATCGACCGAAGTGGAACACCACCCCGCGCTGATATTCCTTCAGCACCTTGAGCGAACTGATGACAACGAGTGCCAGGATGATGATGATGACGAGGATTGCGATGGCCATTCAAGTCTCCTTGTACTGTGACTGTTCCACGGGTTCAACGATCAATTTTAATCCTTCGCGGGCCACTACCTTGATGTTGTCGCCGGCGCGCACCGGCTGTGAGCTGTGCGCGTGCCAGAGTTCGCCATGCACGCGCACGCTGCCGTCGCCCGCTGGCGAGAAATCATTCATCGCCCAGCCGTTGCTATTGAGCAGTTCTTCGGCACCACTGACCACGGGACGCCGATGGGTTTGCAGTGTCAGCCACAGGGTGCCGGCAATGATCAATGCGGCTGCTACGCTGATACCGCCGATGAGACCGCGCGAAACCTGAAAGCCGGGAATATTGGTGTCCATGAGTATGATGGAGCCAAACACGAATGCCGCCAATCCGCCAATGCTGAGCGTGCCGTACGCGTGCACGAAGGTCTCGGTCACGAACAGAATAATACCCAGGAGGATGAGCGCCAAACCGGTGAAATTCACCGGCAACACGTGGAACGCGTACAGCGCCAGCAGCAGGGCGATGGCGCCAACCACGCCCGGCAGCACGCCGCCCGGGTTATAGCCCTCGAACATCAGGCCGAAAATTCCGACCAGCAGCAACAGATAAGCCACCGTTGGGTCGGTGATCACCTCCAGGAATTTCACGCGCGGCCCGCGTTCATACTCGCGTACCACGATGCCGGTGGTGTGCAAGGTCCGGTTGCCGGCCGCAGTCGTTACGCTGCGGCCATTCAATTGCGCCAGCAGGTCCGGAAGGTTGGCCGCCATGAGATCAATCACGTGCTGCTTGAGGGCTTCCTCGGCCGTGAGGCTCGCGGCATCGCGCACCGCCTGCTCGGCCCACTGCGCGTTGCGGCCGCGTTGTACCGCCAGGCCACGGATATAGGCCAGAGCATCATTCAGCACCTTGCGCTGTTCTGCGGTTTCGGGCTTGACCGGCGTGGATGAACTGCCACCCGCGAGCTCCACGGGCGTGGCCGCCCCCAGGTTGGTGGCTGGCGCCATGGCCGCGACATTGCTGGCGTAAAGAATGTAGGTGCCGGCACTCGCCGCACGCGAGCCGCTGGGCGCCACGTACGCCACCACCGGCACCGGCGAGGCCAGGATCGCCTTGATGATGCTGCGCATGGAGCTGTCCAGTCCGCCGGGCGTGTCCATTTCCAGGATTACCAACTCGGCATGTTGCCGGTTGGCCGCTTCGAGACCGTGCACCACGTAATCGCTCATGGCGGGACTGATGGCGCCGTCCACCTGCAATACCATTGCGGTGTTGGCTGCGTTACCGGCAGCCAGCGCCGCGCCGGGACCGAGCAGCAGGGCCACCAACGGAAGAATCTGCATACTCGGCGTGCGCCACATACCAACATGTAATCAGAGGCGCGGTCCAAAGGCAACCGGCGGCAAACTGTTCCGTCCCCCAGGCCATCCGGTAACATGGCGTGCATTGGGAAACACCATATTTCCGTCTCGCGACCATGGCAAAACTTCCGTCAACGTGGGCAGCGGGCCTTTTCATTGTTATCGGCTTGTGTGGACCCGAGCTGGCGGCGGCGGACGCCGTGCCGGCGACAGCTCCGCAGCCCGAGTCGCGGCCCCGCATCTGCCTGGCGCTCGGCGGTGGCGGCGCGCGCGGCGCGGCGCACGTGGGCGTACTTGAAGCCCTGCAGCAACTGCGCATTCCCGTGGATTGCATCGCCGGCACCAGCGGCGGGGCCATCGTCGGTGGTCTCTACGCTTCCGGGTTCACTCCGCAGGAGTTACAAGCCACATTTGAACGCCCGGATCTGCAGTCCGGCATGGCCGGCAAGCAGCCGCGCAGCCTGTTGTCCTACCCCGACAAGCAATATCAGCTCACATACCTGCTGCGCGTGGAATTTGGATATGCCGGCGGCCGGTTTTTTTTCCCGCAAGGCATTCTCGCGGGCAACGACCCGGAACGCATTCTCAACGTGTTGACGCTGGCCACCCAGCCCAATACCGATTTCAGCAAGCTGCCGATCCCATTCCGCGCCGTGGCTACCGACATCGATACCGGTGCGCAAGTGGTTCTGGATCACGGCAGCCTGGCGGAAGCCATGCGTGCCAGCATGTCGGTGCCGGGCGTGTACCCACCCGTGGAAATGGACCACCATCTGCTGGTGGACGGCGGGCTGGTGGACAATTTGCCCGTGGACGTGGCCCGGCAGATGGGTGCGAACGTGGTGATTGCGGTGAATGTGAGCACGCCGCTCGCCACGCCAGGCAGCCTGAACAATGTGGTCGGGGTTTCCCTGCAAGTCATCATTCTGATGGGCAATCAGAACATCAGCCGTTCGCTTGCCAGCCTGACAGCCCATGATGTCCTGATCCAGCCGGATCTGGGCGACATCAGTGCAGTGGATTTCCAGCGCTCCGCGGATGCCATCCGCATCGGGCGTGCGGCCGCGTTCAAGGTGCTCACTCCGCTGCATGATCTGCAACTGTCACCGCAGGCTTATGCGCAGTACCAGGCGCAGCACCGTTATGTGCCGGAAACACTTAAAACCGTGGATTTCATCGAGATTCGCGGTAATCAGTACATCACCACCGCCATGATCCGTGCGCACATGCTGACCCGGGTCGGCGATCCCTGGGATTTCAAGCAGATTAACCGTGACCTGGAACATATATATCACCTGAATTATTTCAGTAAAGTAACTGCAGCCATCGGTCATGAAGGCGACCGCACCGGCCTGATCATCAGCGTGCAGGAAAAGCCGTGGCAGCCGAACTATCTGTATTTTGGTCTGCGGATTGCCGATGATTTCGAAGGTGGCAGCGAGTATGGGTTGTTGTTCGCATGGACACGGACCGAGCTCAACCAATTCGGAGGCGAATGGCGCAACCAGTTCCAGATTGGAACCACACGGCGCGTGTATACCGAACTCTACCAACCGGTGAATAATGCGGGCAGCCTGTTTGCCGCCCCGTATGCCGAATACCGGAATACGCTGTCCAACATCTACAGCGGCGAGGATTTGGTGGCGCAGTACGGCACACAGGAGGTGCATGGCGGATTCGATTTTGGCGCGGAGTTCGGCAACCTTGCGGAACTGCGCTTCGGGCCGTTCTACGGACACGTGATATCCCAGCCGCACGTGGGCGCATCCTCGCTGCCAAGCTACCACAACACTTTGGGCGGTCTGCGGCTGCGATTCGGATTGGACAGCCTGCAGGGCGACACCGGATTTCCGATGTCGGGTTCCTACCTGACGCTCAACGGGTTTTGGGCGCGCGACTGGCTGGGCAGCGATGTCAATTACAACAAGCTGGAACTGACCGGCGCCCAGGCCTTCGGCGACGGCACCCACAGCCTGGTGCTGACCACCGATATCGGCAGTTCCATGCATACCAACATGCCGTTCTACGATGAATTCACTCTGGGCGGATTCCTGTCGCTCTCGGGTTTGCGCAATCAGCAACTGCGTGGTCAACAGGTCTTTTCCGTGCACATGATTTATCTGCAGCGCGTCGGCACTCTGCCGAGCGTACTGGGCAATGGCTGGTATTTCGGCGCCAGCCTCGAGGGCGGCAACGTCTGGGGCAGCATCCAGAACATCAGCGCGCGCGGCCTGCAATACGGCTCCGCATTGTTTGTGGGCGCCGATACCGCGCTGGGTCCGGTGTACCTGGGCACCGGCTTTTCGCAATCCGGTCACCAGACTTTTTACCTGTACATCGGCTTGCCGTTCAGCCTGAATTGAGGACCTTGAGCATGCAGGCGCTGCGCATCTTTACCACGGGCGGAACCATAGACAAGATTTATTTCGACGCGCAAAGCGAATATGAAGTGGGTGAGCCGCAGATCGGGGAAATCCTGCGCGAAATGAACGTGCAGTTGCGCTTCGAGATCACACCGCTGATGCGCAAGGACAGCCTGGACATGAACGACGCCGATCGCGCGCGCATACGCAGTGCGGTTGCGGCCGCAGCCGAGAATCGCATTGTCATCACCCACGGCACCGACACCATGACCCAAACCGCGGCCGCGCTGGCCGGCATTCCCGACAAGACCATCGTGCTGACCGGCGCCTTGAACCCGGCGCGCTTCCGCGGCAGCGATGCCATGTTCAACATCGGCGGGGCGCTCGCGGCCGCACAGATTGCGCCGCCCGGCGTGTACGTCTACATGAACGGGCGGGTGTTCGATGCGCGCCGGGTCAGAAAGAACCGCGACCGGAATCGGTTTGAAGACATGGATTGATGGCAGGCGGTAAAGACCCGGTGTTAGCGGTGCTTGAGGCCGTAGCGGGATACCAGCGCCTGAAATTTCGGATTATCACGCAATGCGGTGTAGTGGTTGTCCACTGCGATGTCGTTGCAGGTGTCGGGGGCTCCGCTGCAGAACAGCGTAATCTGCTCAATGGCGAGTTGCTCTTCTCCCAACACAATGTAGGCGGTGGCAACATAATAGTGAGAGAATGCCCCGCTCTTACCGCCGCCCACTTTTCTTAAGTTCTCAAGCGCCCGATTGCGAAGCGATGGTTCCTGCAAGGCTTCATAGGCGAGCAGTGATACGTTCAGGATGCGTGCATCATCTGCACTTGCCGGATGTACGCCACGCAACGCAGCGACCGCATCGGCAGTTTTGGACTGCGTGTGGTAAAGAAATGCGATTTCCAACGGCGCATCAATATTATCGGGTGACAACTTTTGTGCGGCTTGGAAAGCCTGCAGTGCCTGATCGTCCTGACCAAGTTCAGCGTAAGCACCGCCGAGGTTCATCTGTGCCGCCCAATTATCCGGGTCGAGCACGGCGGCCTGCTGGTATTGGCCCAACGCTTCGGAAAGGGGCAACATAAAACCATAGCTGCTATGAGCGGCTGTGTTGTTGGGATCCAGCGCCAGGGTTCGCAATAATTCCGCTTTGGCCTGATCCAGTTTGTGTTCGGATATGTAGATATTGGCCAGTACCGCATGCGCAGACGCCAGGTTCGGGTTGATCGCCAGCGCGCGTTGCGCCGCACGCAGCGCCTTGCCATTAGCCTCCGGCAGCGGTACGTAGGCCACTTCCGGCATAGTATTGTAGGCAGCGGCCAGCTGCGCATAGGCTTCGGCAAAGTGCGGATCAAGATTGATCGCACGCTGGAATTGCTTGATGCCTTTGCGCAGACCTGCCTCGGTGCGTAACCCAAACGCGGCCTTGCCTTTCAAATAGGCGTCGTGTGCCCTGGGGTTTTGTGTGGCGGTGGCAACCAGGGGACTGCTGCCGGCAATTTTCAGCTGCATGACACCGGCAATGGCCCTCGAAATGCTGTCCTGCATGGCAAACACGTCCTTGAAATCCTGGTCGTAACGCGATGACCATACCTGGTTGCCGCTGATGGTGCTGGCCAGTGCGGCTGACGCCAGCAGCTGCTCACCGTCGCGCATCACGCTGCCGGTAAGGATGTAGGCGACATTGAGGCGTTTGCCGATTTCCTGTACCGACAGACTGGTATCGCTATAGCCGTGCATGGTCTGCCAGGCGATGACCTGCATGCCGGGGAACTGACTGAGATCGTCGGTAAGTTCCTGCGTCAGCCCGTCGCTCAGATACTGCATGGCTCCACTGCCGAGATTGCGGAATGGCAGTACTGCGACGGTGTTTGGCGGCGGTGCAAATGTGGGTGTGGAAGCCGTCGCCGGCGCTTGCGCAGCTTGAAATGCACTTTGTGCAGTAATCTTCCAAATGTATGCGCCGGAGATGCCGACAAACACTATGACGATTGCCGTCAACAGCAGGCTGAGTCGCCAGCGTCGCTTCTGCCAATGGGCCAATTTCTCCGGATTCACCGGCCTGATCAGCAACCAGGCGAGCATCAGTGCCACCGGGAAACCGAGCAACAGCATCACAATCACGAGGCGCACACTGGTACGCGGCACGCCAAAGTCCGGGAACACGCTATTGGCGAGCTGGATGATGATCCAGGCAGCGATCGCGTAAATCGTCGCGACCCGATAAAGGTGGTGGCGCTTGAAGCGCGCCAGCAGACTCAGGGATTCTTCAGCCACGCCACGCCCTGGGGTGAAATCCCTTCTGGATTTGGCCTCATCATACCGGCGTTTTACCCCAAGGCAACGACAAGGGCAGGCGCCGGGCCGGGTCGCCCAGATGCAGGAATCAGGCAAAGTGCACGAGCAAAGCGGCCGCTCCGGCCGCCAGGCAGTAAATTCCGAAAGGCCGCAGGGCCGTGACTTCGGTTTTGCGGAAGTACTTCATCAGCACCCAGATGCTGAGCCAGGCAAACACCCCGGCCAGAATGCCGCCGGCGAAGAGGGTGACGAGCAAGCCTTCCGGCATGGAAGCATGGTGCTGCACGAGCTTGGGGACTTCGAGAATCCCGGCCGCACCGATGATGGGTGTGGCGAGCAGGAATGAAAATCGTGCGGAGGAGGCGTAATCCAGGCCCGACCAGACGCCGGCCACCAGCGTGGCGCCGGAACGCGAAATACCCGGGATCAAGGCCAGCGCCTGGGCGATACCGATACCAAAAGCGCGTGCCCAACCCATGTTCATCAATTCATGGCGCGCTTGGCGCTTCTTGAGCGCATCGCCGATGAGCAGGATCACGCCGTTGACCATCAGGAATACCGCGGCGACTGCGAACCCGCCAAACAGCAGGCGGATCTTGTGTTCCAGCGCCAAACCGATGAGGCCGGCGGGGATCGTGCCCACCACCAGCAGCCAGAACAGCCTGGCATTGGGATCACTCGGCCGCCCACGGGCTTGCCATGCTCCGCCCAGCAGTACGAACCAGTCGCGCCAGAAATAGATGAACAGCGCCGCCGCCGTTCCCAGATGCAGCACAACTATATAAGGTAGAAACCAAGGCGCCTGCCGGTCGATGGGCCAGTGCAACACCGCAGGGACCAGGATGCTGTGACCAAGGCTGCTGATCGGGAACAGCTCGGTGACGCCCTGGATGATGGCGAGAATCAGCAGATGCAAGGCCAGCAGCACGGAACGCTCCCTATTTCCTCGTCATTCCCGCGGAAGCGGGAATCCAGCTATAAAGACCTGGACACCCGTGTTCGCGGGGTGACGGTATCAAGCAAGACAACGCCGTGCATTGCGCGGCGTGGCATTTTTATCAGTTAAAAAGCCGTCTCTCAACCCACATCAAACTTGATGCCCTGGGCCAGCGGTAACTGGTCCGACCAGTTGACGGTATTAGTCTGGCGCCGCATGTAAAACTTCCAGGCGTCGGAACCGGCTTCGCGTCCGCCGCCGGTTTCCTTTTCACCGCCGAAGGCACCGCCGATCTCCGCACCCGAGGTGCCTATGTTGACATTCGCGATGCCGCAGTCGCTGCCGAGCTGCGAGACGAAGTACTCGGCGTTCTTGAGACTGGTCGTGAAGATCGCGGAGGCCAGGCCCTGGGGCACGTCATTGTGCAGGCGCACGGCTTCGTCCAGCGTCTGGTAGCTGATCAGGTAGAGAATGGGCGCAAAGGTTTCGGCCTTGACGATGGGCCAGTCGTTGCGGGCGCGCACAATCGTGGGTTCCACGAAAAACCCGGCGCGCTCCAGTACCTTGCCGCCGGACAGGACCTGGCCGCCGGCTTTCCGCACTTCGGCGAGAGCGGACTGGAAGCGCGCGACCGCATCGGCGCTGCACAATGGTCCCATGAGCGTGCCGGCCGCGAGCGGATCGCCGATTTTGACCTGCGCGTAGGCATTGACCAGCCGCTTGCCGAGTTCCTCTGCGATGCTCTCATGCACAATCAGGCGACGCGTGGTGGTGCAGCGCTGACCGGCCGTGCCCACCGAGCCGAACACGATGGCCGGCACCGCGAGTTTCAAATCGGCGGTTTCGTCCACGATGATGGCGTTGTTGCCGCCCAGTTCGAGCAGCGACTTGCCGAGGCGTGCGGCGAGCGCTTCACCCACTTTGCGGCCCACCGCGGTGGAGCCGGTAAAGGAAATCAGTGCGACGCGTTTATCCCCGACGAAACGTTCCGCCAACGCATGCCCGCCGTCCACGAACATGGAAAAGATCGCCGGGTAGCCGTGCTCGGTGAGTACGCGGTTGAGAATGCGCTGCACGGCAATGGCGCACAGCGGTGTGCGCGGCGAGGGCTTCCACACCGTGATATTGCCGCACACCGCCGAGATGAACGCGTTCCATGACCATACCGCGACCGGGAAGTTGAAGGCGGAAATCACGCCCACGATCCCGAGCGGATGCCATTGCTCGTACATGCGGTGCTGCGGGCGCTCGGATTGCATGCTGCGGCCGTAAAGCATGCGCGCCTGGCCGACTGCAAAGTCGGCTACGTCAATCATTTCCTGCACTTCACCGTCGCCTTCGGCCTTGATCTTGCCCATCTCGAGCGACACCAGACTGCCGAGCGCGTCCTTGTGTTCACGCAGAGCCAACCCGATCAGGCGTACGGCCTCGCCGCGTTTCGGCGCCGGCACGTCGCGCCATTGCGTGAAGGCCGCCTGTGCGTCCTTGATCACTTGTTCGTAATCGGCATCGGTCGCGCAGTGCACCTTGGCCAAAACCTTGCCGGTGGCCGGATTGATCGATTCCAGCACTCGGGCACCGTCACTCCGCCGCCAGCCACCGGTCGGCGTCCACGTGCCGGCATTGTCCTGTTCAAGGCCGAGCGCGCTCAGAATCTGGTTGACATCCGCCATGAATAGTCCTCAGGCCACGAATTGCTTGCCGGCGGCGCCGGTGCGGACCCAGCGTGCCGAGAGTTCCGCGCTGTCCGCCTGCGCGTAGGCTTTGCCGAAGCGGTTGGCGAGTATGTCGCCAAGCCGGAAATGTTCCTGGTTGATGAGGCCACGGTAGGCGTCGGGAGTCTTGAGCACCAGGTCCACCACCGCGCACACGCCCGAGGCCGTGGTCACCTGAATCGCGGCCCAGAGCTTGCCGGCGATTTCCTGGGGATAAACCGCGTTCACGTAGTTTTCCTCCATGAACTTGCCGTGCTGCAATCCGGTAACCGAAACGTAAACCAGCACCACGTCCTGCACCGTGCGCGGCACCGCGCGTTCCAGGATGAGCTTGAGCTCATCGCGGTGTTCATTCATGCGCAGGTCGTTCATGAGCACGCGCATGAGTTCGCAATGACCCGGATAGCGCATGGTCTTGTAGGTGAGGTTGCGCACCTTGCCGGCCCAGGTTTCGGCGAGCGAGCCGAGCCCGCCCGAGGTGTTGAAGGCTTCGTAGAGCCGGCCTTCGAGCTGGATGGTTTCCAGGCCTTCGAGCGGCATCAGGGTCGCGGGCTGGCCGTTGGCGATGCCGTAACAGAGGTTGCCGTACTCGTTGATCACGCCGTCCGAGGACCAGGTCAGCGCATACTTGCTCATGTTGCCGGGGTTCTGCGGCAGGGCGCCGACCCGCAGCTTGACGTCGTGAATCTCGTCAAAATGCCCCATGATTTCATTCGCGGCAATGCTGATGAATCCCGGCGCCAGCCCGCATTGCGGCGCGAATGCGGTGCCGGCTCCGGCCGCGGTTTTGGTTACCGCGCGCGTGACTTCCACGTCCTCGGTGAGATCGAAATAATGCAGCTTGAGCTTGCGTGCCAGCTCCGCAACCGGCGGATTGCAGAAGTAAGGCAGACTGGAGACTACGGCATGCGCCGGCTGCGCCTTGCAGTGCGCTTCGAGCGCCCGCGCATCGCGCGCATCCACCTGGTAAGCCTTGATTCCCGGCAGGCCATGGGCGCTGACTACGGATTGTGCGGCGTGACCATTCACGTCCGCGAGGCTCACCTGGTAATCGCCGGACGCGGCCAGCAGGCCGGAGAGCAGCGAACCTATTTTACCGGCGCCCAGTACCAGAACACGATGCATGTAAGTAGCTCCTGTCAGTGGTCACGCTCGCGCCCGGGGATGCGCGCATGCGCTGGCCGGCGAGACGAGATTGGAGTGCGGGCGGAAAGGAAATCGGCCGCCTCCGCGGAGGCGCCATTTTAACGTTGTGCCACGTTCCGTGCCAGGCAAGCTTTCACGGAACTCGCGGCGCGTGTAGCATGGCGCGCGCTTATGGATCGCCAACTCGCAAAAAAATGGCAGCCGGACAGCTGGCAGTCGCATGCGGCCGGTCAGCAGCCGCTGTACGCGGACCCCGCGGCGGTCACGCGCGTGCTGGCGGCCATTCGCCGCTTGCCGCCGCTGGTCACCTGCGGCGAGGTGGACAAGCTGCGCCGGCAACTGGCGGAAGCCGGGCGCGGCGAACGCTTCGTGCTGCAGGGCGGCGACTGCGCTGAGAGTTTCGGCGACTGCACCGCCGAGCCCATCGCCAACAAGCTCAAGATTCTTTTGCAGATGAGTCTGGTGCTGGTGCACGGCCTGAAGAAGCGCGTGGTGCGCGTGGGCCGTATCGCGGGCCAATACGCCAAACCGCGTTCTGCCGAACATGAAACCCGCGACGGCCTGACCTTGCCGAGCTATCGCGGCGACATCATCAACCGCTTCGGATTCACCGCCGCCGAGCGCGCCGCCGATCCCACGCTCCTGCTGCGCGGCTACGAACACGCCGCGCTCACGCTGAATTACGTGCGCGCCCTGGTGGACGGCGGCTTTGCCGATCTGCATCACCCGGAGCTTTGGGATCTGGACTTTGTGCGCAATTCGCCGCTTGAAGCTGAATATCGGCGCATCGTGCAAGCCATCGTGGACACGCTCAGCTTCATGGAGACGGTTTCCGGCCAACCCTTGTCCGACAGCGGCAGCATTGATTTTTTCACCAGCCACGAGGGCCTGCACCTTTTATATGAGCAGGCCCAGACCCAGTTCATAACCGAGGCGGGCCGCTGGTATAACCTCTCGACGCATTTTCCCTGGATCGGCATGCGCACCGCCGACCTGAACGGCGCGCACGTGGAATATTTCCGCGGCATCGCCAATCCCATCGCCGTGAAAGTGGGATCGGGCATGACGCCGGAACATCTGCTGGCACTGTGCGATGCTCTCAACCCCGACAACGAACTGGGGCGGCTCACGCTGATCCATCGCTTCGGCGCGAAACACATCAACGCAAAACTGCCGGCGCTGGTGGAAGTCGTGCGCAAAACCGGCAAGCAGGTGCTGTGGATCTGCGACCCCATGCACGGCAACACCGAGACCACGGCCAGCGGCCTCAAGACCCGGCGCTTCGAGAACATCCTGAAAGAACTGGAAGCGGCCTTCGCGCTGCACGAACAACTCGGCAGCATCCTCGCCGGCGTGCATTTCGAACTCACCGGCGACGACGTGACCGAATGTACCGGCGGCGCGCGCGGCCTCACCGACACTGATTTGGAACGCGCCTACAAATCCCAGGTGGACCCGCGCCTCAACTACGAACAGGCGCTGGAAATGGCCATGCG
>JBOIAZ010000034.1:0-28455 GCA_050739175.1 Gammaproteobacteria bacterium | reverse complement strand
GCCACCTCCAGCGACGCATCTGAATAATTCAGCGGACTGCGGTAATGGCTGCTCAGAATGAAATATCGCACCACTTCCGGCCTGTATTTCTTCAGCACCTCGCGCACCGTGAAGAAGTTGCCGAGCGATTTCGACATCTTCTCCTCGTCCACCTGCACGAAGCCGTTGTGTATCCACAGGTTCACGAACGGTTCACCGCTGGCCGCCTCGGACTGGGCAATCTCGTTCTCATGGTGCGGAAACTGAAGATCCATGCCGCCGCCGTGAATGTCAAAATGATTCCCCAGCGCGGCCATGGACATGGCGGAGCATTCGATGTGCCAGCCGGGCCGGCCAGCACCCCAGGGCGAAGGCCAGGCGGGTTCACCCGGTTTGGCGGCTTTCCACAGCACGAAATCCAGAGGGTCGCGTTTGCTTTCGTCCACCTCGATGCGCGCGCCCGCGCGCAAATTCTCCAGGCGTTTACCCGACAGCCGGCCGTAATCCTTGAAGCGGCTGACCGCGTAATACACGTCACCATTCGGCCCCTGATAGGCAAAGCCTTTGTCCACCAGTATCTGCACCATGCGCACGATGGCGCCGATGGATTGCGTGGCGCGCGGCTCGAGGTCCGGGCGCAGCACGCCCAATGCCGCCTCATCCTCGTGGCTGTAGCGGATGCAGCGCTCGGTCAGTTGCTGGATAGACTCATGATTCTCGGCCGCACGCTTGATAATCTTGTCGTCGATATCGGTGATGTTGCGTACATAGATCAGGCGGTAGCCGCTGGCCCGCAACCAGCGCGCCACAGCGTCGAACACCACCAGCATGCGTGCATGCCCGAGGTGCATGTAGTCGTACACCGTGAGGCCACAGACGTACATGCGCACCTCCGGCGGGCGCAGGGGCGCAAAGACCTGTTTTTCGCCGGTGAGCGAGTTGTGGATTTTCAGTATGGAGTCGCTACTCATTTGCACAACGTCGCTGCGTGCTGCAGGCGCGCCGCCACCCGCGCGGCGGTCAGCAGCGGCCAGAGCTTCTCCATTTCCGGGCCATGCTCCCGACCGGTGAGCGCCGCACGCAAGGGCATGAACAATTTCCGGCCGCGTGCGCCCGTGGCTGTGCTCACGGCATTGGCGAAGCCGGCAAAGCCGTTGCCCGCCTCGGGCAGTGCACGTGTCGCGGCAACAAAAAATGCCAAACCCGCCGAGCGTATGGCGGTGCGCGATGCCTCCGAGAGCTCCGGCAGCCCGCCAAAAATCACCTCAGCCCAGAGCCGTGCTTCCGCCGGCCGCACGAGATTGCCGCGTATCGTCTCGATGAAATCCGCGCGTCGCTCCGCCGGCACCAGGGCCGCCAACTCCGGCACTTGCGCCAGCCAGTTCCACAGACGCCCGGAGTCGGCATGCGTGACGGCTTCGCGTTGCCAGGGGTCGAGCGGCGCATGCTCGAAATGCGCCGGCGCGTGCCCGATGTGCGCCACGTTGAAATCCCGCGCCAGTTCGGCCAACGACAGAAATTCATCGCGCGCATACACGTGCCCGAGCCGCGCCAGGTAATTCACCAACGCTTCGGGCAGAATCCCCGCGCTGCGCAGTTCCTGCAGGCTGCCGCCGCCTTCACGCTTGGAGAATGGCGCGCTGTCTTCTCCCAGCACCAGCGGCAGATGGCCATAGCGCGGCGCGCGCAAGCCCAGCGCCTCCAGTATCAGTAGCTGGCGCGGCGTATTTGCCAGGTGATCCTCCCCGCGCAGCACTTGGCTCACGCCCATGAGCGCGTCGTCGAGTGCATTGCTGAAAAAAAACGCCGGACTGCCGTCGGCACGGCGGATAACGAAATCGCCGATGTCCCGATGGGAAAAGCGCTGTGCGCCGCGAATCAGATCATCGAACTCGGTCGCACCGTATTCCGGCACGCGAAACCGCAGTGCCGGTTTCAGCCCCTGGGCCAGCCGCGTTTCTATCTCCGCGGTCGAGAGCTGCGCACAGGTGCCCGCATAACGCGGCGGCTGGCCGGCGGCAAGCTGCGTCTTGCGCGCCAGCGCCAGCTCGGCCGGTGTGCAGAAGCACGGATAGGTGCGCCCCGCTTCTGCCAATTTGTCGGTGAATGTCCGGTAAATCTGGCCGCGTTCCGACTGGCGATACGGCGCGTGCGGACCACCCAGGTCCGGACCTTCCTGCCAGTGCAGTCCCAGCCAGGCAAGGTCGGCAAGTAGTACGGTTTCAAATTCCGCCCGCGAGCGCGCGGCATCGGTGTCTTCGATGCGCAAGATGAACTCGCCGCCTGCTCCTGACGCCAGCAACGCACTGAACAGCGCAGTGCGTGCATTGCCCACGTGCAGATGGCCGGTCGGACTGGGAGCAAAACGGGTGCGCAGCGTCATGGCGCGCATTCTATCAGGGCCGATATTCCCTACCCGGTGCGGCTGTCATATTTCCAGCGCTGCCCGTATGATGACCCGCGCCCAAGGAGAGCTTGCATGATAAAAAGCCTGATCACATCGATTTTGTTGCTGCTGCTTGCCGCCTGCAGTCAGGTTCCGCCGCGGCCAACGGCACCAGTGGATCCATATCCGAATGTCGCTATCGAGACCAATCTGGGAACCTTCGTGGTTCAACTGGATCGTGAGCGCGCACCACTCAGCGTGGCGAATTTCCTGCAGTACGTGCAAACCGGCTTCTACAATGACACGAGTTTTTATCGGGTGGTACCGGGCTTCGTGATCCAGGGCGGCGATTACACCGCCGCCTACGCGGAAAAGAAAACCGCCGCGTCCATACCCAATGAATCCGGTAACGGCCTCTCCAACCTGCGCGGCACCGTCGCCATGGCGCGCGACAGCGCCCCGCATACGGCCACGGCGGCGTTTTACATCAATCTGGTGGACAACAAAAAACTGGATCCGCGTCCGGATCGCTGGGGTTACGCGGTGTTTGGACGGGTGGTTCAGGGCATGGCGGTGGTGGACAAGATTGCCGCCGTGCCCACCGGCAAGGTTGGCCCCTTCGACAAGGACGCACCGCTCACGCCGGTTGTGATCCGGAAAGCCTGGGTTCTGCCGCAATCCACCAATTGAGATCCATGACCACGCTGTTCATCTCCGACCTGCATCTGGACCCCGCACGGCCGCGGATCACGCAGTTGTTTCTGGAATTCCTCAAGACCGAGGCACGCCGCGCACAGGCCTTGTATATCCTCGGCGATTTCTTTGAAGCCTGGATCGGCGACGATGATCCGGACCCGCATCACGCCACCGTCATCGCGGCCGTGCATGCGCTCACCGCCACGGGTGTGCCGGTACACTTCATGCACGGCAACCGGGACTTTCTGATCGGTCCCGGATTCATCCACAATACCGGTTGTACCTTGCTCGCGGATCCAGTGCGCGTGGAGCTTTACGGTACGCCCACACTGCTGATGCACGGCGACATGCTGTGCACCGGCGACCTGGAATACCAGAAATTCCGCCGCCAGGTGCGCGATCCCGCGTGGCAAAAGGCGTTCCTCGCCAAACCGCTTGAGGAACGGCGCCAGTTTGCACAACAGGCACGCGCCCAAAGCCAGATTCAGACCGCCTCCAAACCCGATTACCTGATGGACGTGAGCCAGCAGGAAGTCGAGCACGTGATGCGAGAGCACCGGGTCACGCGCCTGATCCATGGCCACACCCATCGGCCCGCCGTGCATCGCTTTAGCGCCCACGCGCGCGATTTGACCCGGATCGTACTGGGGGACTGGTACGAACACTCAAGCGTGCTGGCACTGGACCAAAATACATTCGAGTTGCGCGATCGGCGTGCTGACAAACCGGCTTAGACTGGCTGCGCACGCATGCGTCGGGCTATCGGTCAGGAAACAACCGCGGGTACCCCGCTGTGAAAGCGGGTGAGCCAGGAGGAGTTCACGCGAGCACTGCTCGCGCCCGGCCGAACGCCCAGGCATGGATGTCCGGGCTGGGGACGCCACCATGGACGGGTCAGTGACCCTTCAATCCACGACCGGTACACCGCTATGAAACCGGAAAAATAAATCTGGTTCCTCGATTAGCGCCTTTTCCGCCTGTGCAAACCATACGATGCGCTCTTGCACAGTCCCCCCGGCATAACGCTGCGCCAAACCGAGATACAACGAAAAATGTCGGGCTTCGGCTCTGGCCAAGCTCGCATAAAAATCTGCGAGCTCGGAATCCAGTACGGCGGACAATACCGTAAAACGTTCGCAGGAACGTGCTTCGATGAACGCGCCCACCAGCAGCAGATCCGCCAGCCGTTCCGGTTCACGTTTGCGCGCATGGCGGCGCAAGCCCGCGGCATAGCGCGCCGCGCTTAACGGCCGGGACACGATGCCGCGTTGGCGCAACAGGCGCGTCACCTGTTCAAAATGGCGCAGCTCCTCGCGCGCGAGTCGCGACAGCGGCTCCTGCAGCTCCGGGTAACGGTCGCCATACTGGAACATGAGACTGAACGCCGTCGCCGCGGCCTTCTTTTCGCAATTGGCATGATCAAGCAGCAGCAGATCCTGCTGGCGCGACGCCGCGTCCAGCCACGCAGGCGGCGTGGGGCAGGCCAACAGATGCCCGGCTGCTAGCACGCCGGTGTGCACTCGCCGCTCATGCTGCGGTGGCTTCACCGGATTTGAAGGCGATCACCAGATCCATCACGTTCGTGCCGGTCGGGCCGGTATAGATCAGGTCTCCGCTGGCTTCCAGGAAGTTACCGGCGTCGGCGCGCGCCAGACATTCGGCCGCATCGAATCCCCCCTCGCAGCCGCGCTGCAGGGTGCCGCCATCCACGAGCGCCCCGGCGTCGTTGGAGTTGCCGTCGGTGCCGTCGGTGCCGACCGCGAGCATGTGAATGTCGCCGCGTCCCGTCAGTTTGCGCGCCGCCGCCAGCGCCAGCATCTGGTTGCGGCCGCCGCGTCCGGGGTGTTCCGGCAGGCGCACCACGGTTTCTCCACCCCAGATGTGCACGCCCGGCTCGGTACGCAGCATGAATTCGGCGATGCGTTCGCCGCAGGCCGCCGCATCCCCGGCCGGAAATTCTTCATGCACACGCGTGCACTCCACCAGTCCCGCGGCCGCCTGCTGCACCGCCTGGCGTGCCTGGCCATTGGTTGCGAGCATGTGCACCGATACATTCCCGGCCTCAACCTGAGGCAGCGGCCACTGTGGATTCAAGCTCGCGAACTGCTCCGGCAAGTCCGGCAACGCTCCAGCCAGCGGCGGCAGAAGCAGGCCGGACCCGATGTGCTCCGGCACATCTCGCGGCACATCCGAGATCAGCAACAGATCAGTGCGGCGCCCGCCGAGGTCCGCCAGCAGCCGGCCGCCCTTTATCTGGGAAAATGCGGAGCGCACGCGGTTGACCGCATCAATCGGCAGGCCGCTGGCCAGCAGCCAGCGGGAAAGCATGCGCAGTTTCGCGAGCGAGATTCCGGCAGGCGACACCTCAGCCAGACTGGATGCGCCGCCTGAAATCAAAAACAGAAAATGTGCATCCGCCGGTGCGCTCGCGAGGAACAGGCGCAGCGCATTGCCGGCCGCCAGACTGTGTTCATCCGGGAGCGGATGCCCGGCTTCCAGCAGCACGATGCGCGGGTCGCGATACACCGGCGAGTCCTGGTGCCCATAGCGGGTGATTACCAGGCCGGAAGTGAGCTGGCTGCCAACCGCATCCAGCGCTCCGGCAGTCATGGAATCCGCGGCTTTGCCGATGGCCACCAGGTACAGGGGCACGGAGAACTGCCGTCCGCGCAGTGCCGCGTACACGCAATAGCGGCCATTCACGGCGGCCAGGCCGCTTTGGAACAGGTGCAACAGGAACTGGCGCCGATCCATGCGTACCTCAAATGAACAGGATACCGTCAGGAAACGTTGTACATTTCGATGACCTGGCGATCATCGCGCACGCGCTTCTGTTTGGCCCCGTCGGAACGCTCCTGGGCGAGCGTCGCCAGATAATCGTTAGTCACGTCGCCGGTGACGTATTCGCCGGAAAACACCGAGGTATCGAAGCGCTGGATCTTGGGATTGCCGCGCCGCACCGCGTCAATCAGGTCGTCGAGGTTCTGGTAAATGAGCCTGTCGGCGCCGATGAACTCCTCCACCTGCTGCTCGCTGCGGTTGTGGGCGATCAGCTCGCTTGCCGTCGGCATGTCGATGCCGTAGACGTTGGGGAAACGCACCGGCGGCGCTGCCGAGGCGAAATACACCTTGTGGGCGCCGGCCTCGCGCGCCATGTTGATGATCTGCTGCGACGTGGTGCCGCGCACGATGGAATCGTCCACCAGCAGCACGTTCTTGCCGCTGAACTCCAGGTCAATGGCATTCAATTTCTGGTGCACCGACTGGTGGCGCTGCTTCTGGCCCGGCATGATGAAGGTGCGGCCGATATAGCGATTCTTGATGAAGCCCTCGCGGTATTTGAGCCCCAGCACGTTGGCGAGTTGCAATGCACTGGTGCGGCTGGTGTCGGGAATCGGGATCACCACGTCGATATCGTGCTGCGGCCATTCGCGCTGGACTTTCTCCGCGAGCTTATCGCCCATGCGCATACGCGCCTTGTACACCGAGATGTCATCCATGATGGAGTCCGGGCGCGCGAAGTACACGTATTCGAAGATGCAGGGCGAATACAGCGCTTTCTCCGCGCATTGCTGCGTGTGCAGCATACCGTGACGGTCGATGACCACCGCCTCCCCGGGCGCCACGTCGCGTATCAGCTCGAAGCCGCACACGTCCAGCGCCACCGACTCCGACGCGATCATGTATTCGGTGCCCTTGTCGGTGACGCGCTGGCCAAAGACCAGGGGACGGATGCCGAAAGGATCGCGGAAGCCGACGATGCCGTAACCGGCAATCAGGCCGATATTGGCGTAGCCGCCGCGGCAGCGGCGGTGCACCGCAGCCACCGCCTTGAAGATGTCACGCTCATCCACCCCCAGTCCGCCGGTGCGCTGCAGCTCGTGGGCGAACACGTTGAGCAGGATTTCCGAGTCCGATTCGGTGTTCAGGTGGCGCCGATCCTCACGGAACAGCATGTCCTTGAGGGTGCGTGCATTCGTGAGGTTGCCGTTGTGCCCGAGGGCGATGCCGTAGGGCGAATTGGTATAGAACGGCTGGGCCTCGGCGGAACTGGCGCAGCCCGCCGTGGGATAGCGCACGTGGCCCAGGCCGATGCTGCCGCGCAGCCTGAGCATGTGACGCTGGTGAAACACGTCGCGCACCAGCCCGCTGCTCTTGCGCAGGTGCAGGCGATCGCCGTCGCAGGTCATCATGCCAGCCGCGTCCTGGCCGCGATGCTGCAGCACAATCAGCGCGTCATAAAGCAGCTGATTGACATCGCTGTGCCCCACGACTCCGACGATTCCGCACATCGCGCGCCTCGCTAGTGTTTGTGTTGGGGTTCGGCCACGGCCCTCAGGCCCGACATCATCTCATCCGCCACCGGTTGCGGCAGCAGTGCGCGCATCCAGCCCGCAGCACCCTGCGCATAGGGAATCAGCCGCGACTCCTGCCACCACTGATTTTTCGGCAAAGCCGTGAAGCCCGCCACGATCACCAGCACGGCCACGATCACCGCGCCGCGCACCAGGCCGAAGATCACGCCCAGGCTGCGATCGCTGGCGCTCGCGCCGGTGTGCGCCATGAGCTTGCCGACTACCAGATTTATGAGCATGCCGACGATCAGGATTACCACGAACAGGATCACGAAACCCACGATCATGCGCACCGAGGGGTTGTGAATCACATTGAAGGCGTCGCCGACCTGCGAGGCAAAGCGCAATGCCACCCAGAACGCCACCACCCAGGTAATGAGCGATACCACTTCACGCAGGAAACCGCGCCACAGACTGATTAGGGCCGAGACTACGATGATGAAAATGATGAGGTAGTCAGCCCAGTTCATGCGCGCCTTGGCTGCCCGGCGTACCGCCTCGAAAACGGGTCGACATTCTAACAGAGGCGCATGCCGCGCGCCTTCAGCTGTTCGGCACCACCTCGGCCCGGCCACCAAAAGCACGCGCCACTCCGGACACCACACGCTCCGCCGCAGCCCGGTCGGCATAGGGGCCGACGCGCACGCGATAGTAAATGCGCCCGCTCTTGCGGTAGCGGCTCATATAGGCGTGATAGCCGTGCTTCGCAAGCTTGCGCTCCACCGCGCGTGCGTTGCGCTCATTGGCATAGCTGCCAGCTTGCACGGCCCACTTGCCGTGTGTCGCCGCTTGCGTTGCCGGAGCCGGTGTCACCGCCGGCGCGGAAGGTTTGGATGCCACCGGCTGTCGCGCCACCGGCATCGCTGCCTGGCGCGGCGCCGGTGCCGGCGCGAGTTGCGCATCGGCGGCCACGAAACGGGTGTTGGCATCTGTCGGGCCGTTCAAGGCCAGGTGATAGGCGCTCTCCGCAGCCGGCGCGGTCGTAGCCTGCGGCAAAGCCAGTGGCCGGGTTACCGTGGTGCCCGGTCCCGAACCACCCTTCAGTACCCAGGGAATGATGATGATCGCCAGAATGACCAGCACCGCGGCACCGATCAGGCGCTCCTTCAATCCGATTAACATTTCCCGGTCTCCCCTGCGGCGTGCGTGCTGCTTCAGGTCACATTGGTAACCGATTCGCGCAAAATGCGCAAGATTGCGCTTACGGTTTGAAACGAACCGAAGATCACGATGCGGTCGCTGCGCCCGGCATCAGCGCGTGCCGCCTGCCAGGCGTCAATGACCGACGCATGGGCGTGCAGTCGCACGCGCGGCAGCGCGCTGCGCAGGCGCGCCGCCAGTTCCGCCGCGGTCTGGCCGCGCGGGCCGCCGAGTCCCCCCAGATGCCAGGAATCAATGCGCGCGCCCAGTGCCTGGGCGACGGCACCGGCCGCCTTGTCCCGGTACATGCCCACCACTGCAAAGGTACGCCCGATACCGCGCGTAGCGTCCAGATTGGATGCCAGCACCCGCGCGGCGTCCTGATTGTGCGCAACATCGAAGATCAACTCGACTTCGCCCGGCACGCGCTCAAAACGTGCGCGGATCCTCGCCTGCTGTAATCCCTTGCGGATTGCGGCCTCGCTCACCGCGAGATCCGCGCGCACCGCCTGCAATAAAGCGATTGCGCTTGCCGCATTGTCGTACTGGATTTGGCCGGGCATGCCTGGAGACGGCAGATTCCCGATGTGTGCCGCGCCTTGCTGCCAGCTCCAGCCGCTGTCGGCTCCGCGCCAGTCGAAATCCCGGCCGAGCACCTGCAGTTCTACCCCAATCTGCTGCGCGGTCTGCAATAAGCGCTGCGGTGGATCGCGGTCGCCGCAAATCGCCGGCCGGCCGCGACGGTAGATGCCGGCCTTCTCGTAACCGATGCTGTCGCGGTCCGGTCCCAGCCATTCCTGGTGATCCAGGCCGACCGAAACCACCAGTGCGCCCAGGGGATTCACGGCGTTGACCGCATCCAGTCGCCCGCCCATGCCCACCTCCAGCACGGCAACTTCAATACTGTGGTTACGGAAAATATCCAGCGCCGCCAATGTCCCGAACTCAAAATACGTGAGACTCACATCGCCGCGTGCAGCATCTATGCGCTCGAACGCTTCGCACAATTCCCCGTCTGCGGCTTCCACGCCGTCAACACAAATGCGCTCGTTGTAACGCAACAGATGCGGTGAGGTGTAGGCGCCGGCCTGGTAGCCCTGGGCGCGCAACATGGCGTCCAGAAACGCCACGCACGAGCCCTTGCCGTTGGTGCCGCCCACGGTCAGCATCTTGAACGCCGGTCGTTCGAGCTGCATCGCCTGGAGTACGCGCTGCACGCGCTCCAGACCCAGATCAATCGGATTGGGGTGCAGCTGCTCCTGCCACGCGAGCCAGTCCTTGAGCGTGGAGAAGCGCATGTCAGTGTTTGCCGGGCTGATGGAACGGAACGGCTGTCGATCGGGAAAGAATTGAGCAGTGCAAAGCGAGAACAGCAAACGTCAGAGATTTTGGGCAGCCGCCGTTCCGCGCCTCACGCTTCATGCCTCACTTCCTCATTTTCCTTCGGCGCCGGCTGACGCGTAAGCATCGCCAGCAGCGCCGCGAGCTTGTCGCGCATTTCGCGCCGGTCCACGATCATGTCAATGGCGCCGTGCTCCAGCAGGAATTCGCTGCGCTGAAAACCTTCGGGCAGGGTTTCGCGCACGGTTTGCTCGATGACGCGCGGGCCGGCAAAGCCGATGAGCGCCTTGGGTTCGGCCACGTTCACGTCGCCGAGCATGGCCAGCGAGGCCGACACGCCGCCGGTGGTGGGGTCGGTCATCACCGAAATGAACGGTATGCCCTGGCGCGAAAGCCGCGCCAGCGCGGCCGAGGTCTTGGCCATCTGCATCAGCGAGATCAGCGCCTCCTGCATGCGCGCGCCGCCGCTTGCCGAAAAACACACCAGCGGTGCCTTGTCTTCGAGCGCGGCATCCACGGCGCGCACGAAGCGTTCGCCGACCACCGCGCCCATCGATCCGCCCATGAACTTGAATTCGAACGCACACGCGATGATGCGCATGCCCTTGAGCCTGCCCTTCATCGCCACGAGCGCGTCCTTCTCGTTGGTGGCCTTTTGCGCGAGTTGCAGGCGGTCTTTGTATTTCTTGCTGTCGCGGAAGCGCAGGATGTCCACCGGTTCCACCCCTGCGCCGATCTCCACGCCCGAGCCGGAATCCAGGAACAGGTCCAGGCGCTGGCGCGCCGTGAGCCGCATGTGGTGCCCGCACTTGGGGCAGACAAACAGGTTGCGCTCCAGCTCGGCCCGGTACAGCACCGAGTTGCATTCCTCGCATTTGCTCCACAGGCCTTCAGGGATGCCGCGCCGCACCGGGCGCGCTTCCTCGGTCTTGACTCCGGATGGAACGAGCTTTTTGAACCAGTTCATGCCTGAATGTGCTCCGCAGCGAATGCCGAATGAGACCTATACGCGTGCCGTATCCATGGCTTGGCGCAATTCGCTCACGAATGCGCCCACCTGCGTCAGCATGTCCGCGCGCCGGTCCTGGAATTCCGCCACCCGGTCCACGATGGCACTACCGACCACCACCGCATCCGCGAATTGCGCCAGTTGTGCCGCGCTGTGCGCATCGCGCACGCCAAAACCCACGCCCACCGGCAGGCGCGTTGCGCGCCGTACCACTTCCAGCCGTCGACGCACCTCGGCCACGTCCAGGTTGACGGCGCCGGTTACGCCCTTGAGCGCCACATAATAAACGAAGCCCGCTGCGGTTTCGCAAATGCGCTGCAGGCGCACCGCGTCGGTGGTCGGCGCGAGCAGAAACACCGGATCTATCCCGCGCGCGCGCAGCAGCCCGGCCAACGGGGCCGCCTCCTCCGGAGGCATGTCCACGGTAAGCACGCCGTCCACCCCGGCTTTGGCGGCGGCGGCGGCGAAGGCCTCGGTTCCAAACGCTTCCACTGGATTGAGATAGCCCATGAGCACCACCGGTGTGCGCGTGTCGGTCTGGCGGAAATCGCGCACCATGCCGAGCACGTCGGCCAGCGTGGTGCCGTGTTTGAGCGCCCGCTCACACGCCCGCTGGATGACCGGACCGTCCGCCATGGGATCGGAAAACGGTACACCCAGCTCCAGCACGTCTGCGCCGGCTTCAACCAGCGCGTGCATCAACGGCACACTCGCGGACTTGTCCGGATCGCCGGCGGTGATGTAGGGCACCAGTGCCGCACGCCGGGTACGCCGCAGCTCCGCGAAACGTGGCGTCAGCCGGCTCACAGCTCGATGCCCTGGTGACTGGCGACGGTGTGGATATCCTTGTCGCCGCGGCCCGAGAGATTCACGACCAGAAATTGTTTCGGCTGCATGCGCGCCGCCAGCTGCATGGCATAGGCCAGCGCGTGTGCCGATTCCAGCGCCGGCATGATGCCTTCGTGGCGCGTGAGCGCATGAAACGCCTGCAGCGCCTGGACATCGGTGGCCGTGTCGTAGGTAACGCGGCCGATGTCTTTCAGCCACGCATGCTCGGGCCCGACTCCGGGATAATCAAGGCCGGCCGAAATCGAATGCGTTTCGCGGATCTGGCCGGCCGCATCTTCCAACAGATAAGTACGATTGCCGTGCAGCACGCCGCTGCGACCGGCGCTGAGCGACGCGGCATGCTTGCCGCTGGCCAGCCCCGCGCCACCGGCCTCGACACCATAAAGTTTCACCTCGTCATCCAGAAACGCATGGAACAGGCCGATGGCGTTGGAACCGCCGCCCACACAGGCCACCAGCGCGTCGGGCAGCCGGCCCTCGGCGCTCAGTGCCTGTCGCCGCGCTTCCTCGCCGATGCACGCGTGGAAATCACGCACCATCATCGGGTAAGGGTGCGGCCCGGCCACGGTGCCAATCACGTAGAAAGTGTTGTCCACATTGGCGACCCAGTCGCGCATCGCCTCGTTCAATGCGTCTTTGAGCGTGCGCGAACCGGACGTCACCGGCACCACGCTGGCGCCCAGCAGTTTCATGCGATACACATTGATCGCCTGGCGGCGCATGTCCTCCTCGCCCATGTACACCACGCACTCGAAACCGAAGCGCGCGGCCACGGTGGCTGTAGCTACGCCATGCTGACCGGCGCCGGTTTCCGCGATCAAGCGCGTCTTGCGCATACGTTTGGCCAGCAGCGCCTGACCCAGGGCATTGTTGATCTTGTGCGCGCCGGTGTGGTTCAGATCCTCGCGCTTGAGATAAATGCGCGCGCCCCGGCATTCCCCCGTCAAGCGTTCTGCCAGATACAGCGGCGAAGGCCGGCCGACAAAATCGCGCAGGTCGCGCTGCAGTTCGGTCTGGAAATCCGCATCGCGCTGGTACTTTTCATAGGCCAGGCGCAGCGCTTCGACCGGACCCATGAGGGTTTCAGCCACGAACCGTCCGCCATAGGCACCAAAGTGCCCGTGGGCGTCCGGCACCCGGCGCAGCGACTCCCGGAACGCCGCGGAATTTTCAAGCGGCCGGGACACGGTTGACCTCACTGACAAACGCCTGCATTTTCACCGCATCCTTGATTCCGGGAGCACTCTCCACGCCACTCGCCACGTCCACCGCGTAGGGTTGCACGCTGCGGATGGCATCCGCAACATTATCTGCATTCAGTCCGCCGGCCAGAATCAGCGGCGGCGAGGCAATCCGGGGTATCCGGGTCCAGGCAAAGCGCGCGCCCCCGCCGCCCGGCTTGCCCTGCGCATGGCTGTCCAGCAGCAACCCGCAGGCGTCGGCATAACGGCGCGCATATTCGACTGGATCCGCGCCGCTGCCCATGGGCACGGCCTTGATGTAACCGCGCCCGAATGCACGACAGAATTCCGGGGGTTCCTCGCCGTGGAACTGCAACAAATCAATGCGCATGGTCTGCAACACCGCATCCACCTCCGTACGCGCCGGATTCATGAATACGGCAGTGACCGTCAGAAATGCCGGCGTACTGGCCGCCAATTCCCGCGCGTGCTCGGGTCGCAGATGACGCGGGCTTGCCGCATAAAACACCAGACCCACGGCGTCCACGCCGAGCCGCGAGGCGCTCTCGATATCCTCGCGGCGCATCATACCGCACAGCTTTATTCGTACCCGCATGTGGCGATTCCGCTCGCAGGCTTCACAGGTTAGCAGATAGATCGCCGAACATCGCGTCCTCCGGCACCGGGATGCCATACGCAGCCGGATACAACACCGCCATGAAACACAGGCCTTGCGGCGGTGCGGTGACGCCACCGAGTTTGCGGTCACGGCCTTGCAGCACCGCGCGCGCCCAGTCGGATGGGTATTTTCGCGCGCCAATCGCGATCAATACGCCGGCGATGTTGCGCACCATGTGATGCAGGAAGCCGTCGGCCACCACGTCCACAATTACCCGTTCACCGACACGCCGTACTTCCAGCCGGTGGAGGGTGCGCACCGGCGAACGCGCCTGGCACTCGACGGCCCGGAACGCGGAAAAATCATGCTCGCCCAGCAAATGCCGTGCACCGCTCTGCATGGCTTCGAGGTCCAGCGCAACATGCACCCAGGTTGCGTGCCTGCATGTCAACGCCGGCCGCGTTTCGCGATTCACAATCGTATACCGGTAATGGCGTGCGCGCGCGCGGAAACGCGCATGAAAATCCTCCGGCACCTCGCGCAGCCAGCGTATTGCTATGTCCTCGGGCAGATTGGAATTCACGCCCAGCCGCCAGCCGCGTTCTGTGCGCTGCGCATGCGTGTCGAAATGCACCACCTGGCCACTGGCGTGCACACCGGCGTCGGTGCGCCCGGCGCAGGTGACTCCCACGGGGTGATTGGCTACGTTGGCAAGCGCGGCTTCGACGCAGGCCTGGACGGTAGGCACGGGATGCGGCTGACGCTGCCAACCCATGAACCGGGTACCGTCGTATTCAAGCCCGATTGCCAGTCGCATGGATGTGTGCCGTGCCAGCACGCGGTAACGCGATGAAACTTAACGTGTGCGTCATGCTCGCCAGCGTGCACCGCAGTGAATTGCGGGTGCACTCTGGTGCCTGCGGCCGGTTGCGGCGCGCGAATCAGCCGAGCTGCTGCATGAGTTTCTGAGCTTCCCGCTTCTGCTGGCTGTCGCCTTCTTCGAGCACTTCGTTGAGGATATTCTTGGCACCCTCGGAATCGCCCATGTCAATGTACGCGCGCGCCAGATCCAGCTTGGTGCCGATTTCATTCAAGCTGGTCGTCTCTTCGCCCACGTGGCTGGTAGTGCCGGCGACGGTTCCCGTGCCGGACATCGGACCCGGCGCGTCCACATCCGCGTCCGCCGCCAACGACAGGGCGGCGCCGCTGCGTGTGCCCTGATCCTGATGCGGGACATTGGTGCTCACGAAATCCGACAGCTCCTTGAGGGCCTTGTCGAATTCCACCTGGGATTCCGTGCCGAAATCCGCGGTCATGGCGGTCGTACCCGGCTTGGCCTTAGACTTGGCCGCAGACGCGGCCGGCTTGGTCTCCGCGGGTTTTGGTGCCGCCTTGGCCTTGAGCGGGATCGGTTCAATATCCGGCAGCTCGAAATCCACCACATGCTTGTCTTCGGCAGGCTTGGCCTCGGGAGGTGCCTCGGGCATCTCCACCCGGTGCACGCCCTCAAACGCGCCCGCCAAGGGATCCAGATCCGTGGGCAATGCGGTGCCGGTATTGCCGCTGTCCAGCGGGAAATCCACCGAGGCTGCGGTCGCGCCGGGTGCCGCGGCTTCATCGGCGAACAACGCATCGTCGGCTGCCACCTGACGGCCCATGATCGCAACCTTCTCCCAATCCGGGCCGGGAGTCGCGCCCATTTCCTGGCGCAGATTGCGTGCCGCTTCGACGAAATTCGCGCGATCACCGGCGCTGAAATACACCTCCAGCAGCTTCAGCTTGAAATCACGCCGCGTCGAATCCTGCGCCAGACCTTTCTTCAGAACTTCCGCAGCCTGATCGTACAGGCCGTAGGCCATATGGAAATCGGATTCCGCGATGGCATCGCTCTCGCCGGGCTTATGCGCTGCAGCAGCGCCGGATGCAGCGTCAGATTTGAGTACGCCGCCGGGCCAGGCTTTGGCCGCTGCCGTGGTGTCACCGCGCTTGCCACCCGCCGGCTTCGCCGTGACATCCTTGAGTCCTGTGGTCTCCTCTTTTCCCCAATCCGCAGCAGGTGCTGCAGGTGCCCGGCCGCTCGACTTGATGGGTTTGCGGCTGACCGGTGGCGCACTGCGCTTCTTGCGCCTGATCAGACCGATGATGATCAGGATGATCACGATGACGATCAGCGGAATGATGATGTAGGGATTGAGCGAGCCGAGCAATCCGCTGGATTCAGCCGGCTGGGTCTGAGTCTGACCTTTGGCTTCGGGCAGCGGCTTGGTAACCAGCGGCTTTTCCGGAGCGAGCGGCGTAATTTTGGCGCCGGGGGGCTGCTTGTTTTCCTTGCTCGCTTGCGCCTGCACCGCTGCGAGTCCGCTGCTCGCGAGCATGATCGGCGCCTTCGCCGTGGTCGCCGCGGCCGCGGCACGACCCGTGCCCGTACCCTTCGCAGCCGAGGTAGCGCTGCCACCCTTGCCGGCGCTCGGCACCTGGTTTTCAGCGGTTTGCGCCGCAGACGACGGCGCCACCAACGTCAGCGACGGTTGTTCAGCGGTCGGTGCGCTTGCGCGCGGATGTGCGCCCGCCAAGCCATGCCGGCTGCGCCACTCGGAAATCTGGGTGCGCACTTCGGAATTGGCATCCGCCACCTGCACCGCCTGAATGTCGTCGGCGCTCGGTATGCGCAGCACGTATCCCGCTTTCATGAGATTGATGTTGCGCATGAACACTTCGGGATTGGCGCGGTATATGGCAATCATCATCTGATTGAGCGTGACGCCTTGCGGATGCAACTTGAGCGCAATCTCGGACAGGGTCTCACCCCGATGAATCGGGCCGTAATTGCCACCCAACTCGGTCTCACCGGGGGCGGCCGCAACTGTGGGCGCCGCCTGGGGTGGCGCTGCCCGCGGCGCAGCCTGCACCGGAGCCACGGGTGCAGCGACAACCGGCTTGGCAATTGAAGCGGCGGCAGGGGCAACAGTGCTGGGCGAGGGCGCCGCGACAACGGGTGCAGCGCTCACCGGCGCTGTGGTGGCTGGTGCAGGCGGCGGTGCGGCTTGCGTGGTGGATTCGAAATTCGGGGGATTCAGAAAAACCGTGTATTCGCGGATCAGCTCGCCGTTGTCCCAGGTGACATCCAGTAGCACATCTATGAGTGGTTCGCGGAACGGCTGGGGGGTGGAGACATGAATGGTCGCCGTGCCATTGGCGCCAGGCACCACGTGAAACTGCAGTTTGCTGAGCACGTCGGCCATCGGGATGCCGGCTTGCTTGTACTGTGCGGCATTTGCCAGCTTCACGTGCAGGCTGTCGATCTCGTCGGGAGCCGCACTCACCAGCGCAATATCAGCGCTCAAGGGCTGGTTCAGCGTGGAATTGAGTTTGATTTCGCCCAGGCCGAGCGCGTTGGCTACCAGAGGCACCGCAGTCAGCGCCAAGGCCAAGACAAACACAAGCTTTTTACTCATGCTCTCTCCCCAACCTGCCCTTGCCACGCTGTCCCAGACGGAGACCGGGACTGTATCTGTAGCTAAGACGGCTCTTTACAAAACCGGGCTAACTATAGCTTATAAATAGGTTTTTACCAACAATTCAGCCACCTGAATGCTGTTCAAAGCGGCCCCTTTTCGGATGTTATCGCCCACCACCCACAAGTCCAGCCCCCGGGGGTGGGACAGGTCTTCACGGATGCGCCCCACAAACACCGCATCGCGATGCGCCGCCTCGGTCACGGCCGTGGGGTAGCCGCCGGACTGACGCTCGTCGAGGACCTCCACTCCGGGCGCCGCCCGCAGCAGCGTCCGGGCACGTTCGGCGCTGATTTTCTCACGGGTTTCGATGTGCAGGGCCTCGGAATGGCCGTAAAACACCGGCACCCGTACCGCTGTGGCGTTCACGCGGATGGAGTCGTCACCGAGAATTTTGCGGGTTTCCCACAGCATTTTCATCTCTTCGCGTGTATAGCCGTTGTCCTGGAATTCGTCAATATGCGGCAGGACATTGAAGGCAATCTGCTTGGGGAATTTCGTACCCGCCTCCAGCGGCTGGCCGTTCAGCAGCCGTGCAGTCTGCTCGGCCAGCTCCCGAATGGCGCGCGCGCCGGCGCCGGAGACCGATTGATAGGTGGCCACGTTGATGCGCTCGATGCCCACGGCATCGTAGATGGGCTTGAGCGCCACCAGCATCTGCATGGTCGAGCAGTTGGGGTTCGCGATGATGCCGCGGTTGCGGTACAGCGCGATGACCTGTGGATTGACCTCGGACACCACCAGCGGGATGTCCGGCTGGTAACGGAAATGCGAAGTGTTGTCGATCACCACGCACCCGGCGGCGGCGGCCTTGGGAGCGTATTCCGCCGACACCCTGGCGCCGGCGGAAAACAGGCCAATTCGAGCTTTGGCAAAATCGAAACCTGCGAGCGACTCCACCTTGAGCTGCGCGCCGTTGAAGTCCACGCGCCTGCCGGCGGAACGGTCGCTGGCCAGCGCATACACGCGACCGAAGGGGAAGTTCCGTTCTGCCAGGATTTCCAGCATGGCAGCGCCCACGGCGCCGGTGGCGCCCACCACTGCTACGTCATAATTCTTCACGGATTCTCCGGGAATCTCACCACATCCTGCGCGCGGAATTCTAGCGTGTTTTCGCCGCAATCGGCGCGAGCGGCGGCATCACATCGGCATTCTGTGCGCGCTGGCGCAACGCGTGGTCCATGAGCACCAGCGCCAGCATCGCCTCAACGATGGGCACTGCGCGCATGCCGACGCAGGGGTCATGCCGGCCGTGCACGCTGATTTCTGCGGCCTCGCCATGCGTATTGATGGTACGCGCCGGGAGCCGCAGGCTCGAAGTGGGTTTCACGGCCACGTTCACCACGATGTCCTGACCGCTGGAAATGCCGCCGAGTATTCCGCCCGCGTTGTTGGTCAGGAAACCCTGCGGCGTCATCTGGTCACGGTGTTCGCTGCCTTTCTGCGTGACGGCGGCAAAGCCGGCGCCGATTTCCACGCCTTTGACCGCGTTGATGCCCATCAGCGCACCGGCGATGTCGGCATCCAGTTTGTCAAACACCGGCTCGCCCCAACCGGGGGGCACGCCCGCGGCGGTCACGGTGATGCGCGCGCCCACGGAATCGCCGGACTTGCGCAGCGCATCCATGAACTCTTCAAGCTCCGCCACGCGCGCGGGATCGGCACAGAAAAACGGATTGACGTCAATCGCAGCCAAGTCCGTGGCCGCGAGCGTCAGCGGACCGAGTTGCGCCAGCCAGCCACGGATCGTGACGCCGTAACGCTCGCGCAGATATTTGCGCGCGATGGCGCCGGCCGCAACGCGCATCGCGGTCTCGCGTGCCGAAGCCCGCCCGCCGCCGCGCCAGTCGCGCCGGCCGTATTTCATCAAATAGGTGTAATCGGCGTGGCCCGGCCGGAATTGTTCCTTGATGGCTTCGTAGTCTTTGGGTTTCTGATCGGTATTCCTTATAAGCAGGCCGATGGGCGTGCCAGTGGTACGCCCGTCAAACACGCCTGACAGGATCTCCACCTGATCGGCTTCATGCCGCTGCGAAGTATGGCGCGAGGTTCCGCTGCGCCGCCGGTCCACGTCGTGCTGGATGTCGGCGGCGTCCAGTTCCAGACCTGGCGGACAGCCGTCCACGATGCAGCCGAGCGCGGGTCCGTGGCTCTCGCCAAAGCTGGTGACCACAAACAATCTGCCGAAACTGTTACCCGACACGCTAAGCCCGCTTCTTCTGCCGGGAGATCGCGACCGCTTGCGCCGCATCCAGCACAAACACCTCCGCGTGCCCGCGCTGAAATTCCAGCCACGTGAACGGCACCGCGGGATAAGCCTGTTCGAGCGCCCAGCGGCTGTTGCCCACCTCCACCACCAGGATACCGCCCGGCGCCAGATATCCGGGCGCGCCCGCGAGGATGCGGTGCACGACGTCGAGGCCGTCCACGCCGGCGGCCAAACCCAGGGCGGGCTCGGCACGATGCTCGTCCGGCAAGGTTGCCATATCCTCGGCATCCACATACGGCGGGTTGCTGACGATAACGTCATAGCGCGCCGCCGGCAGGCCCTGGAAGACGTCCGCGCGGTACAGCGTGACCTGGCCGCGCACGTGCAGCTTTTCCACGTTGATGTGCGCTACTTCCAGTGCATCGCCGGAAATATCGGTGGCATCCACCTGCGCCTGCGAAAACGCGTGTGCGCATGCAATGGCGATGCAGCCGCTGCCGGTACCCAGGTCCAGCACGCGCCGCACACGTTCGGACTCCATCCACGGCTCGAAGCCTTTTTCAATCAACTCGGCGATGGGCGAGCGCGGCACCAGCACGCGCTCATCCACGTAGAAATCCAATCCGGCGAAGCGTGCCTGCTGCGTGATGTAAGCACTGGGTTTGCGGGTTTCCAGGCGTGCCCGCAACAAGGCATACACTGCGCGTTTCTCGGCTTCGGTCAGCCGGGTTTCCAGCAACCACGGCGGAATGTCGTGATCGAGGTTGACGCCGTGCAGCACCAGGTTCAGCGCCTCATCCACGGCGTTGCTGTTGCCGTGGCCGAAATGCAATTGCGCGCGGTTGAATGCACTCGCTCCCCAGCGGACCAAATCCGCAAGCGTGTGCAACTTGCCGCTGATCTCCTCAAATTGCTCCACTGCAGGCTCCCGCGAATCCGGCGCGTATCATAATCGAAATGGCGGCATGCAAAGTTTGCGTGGCATAATTTCCACATTCCCGGCCGCACTGCCGTTGGCGCCCCAGGTATTCCGTATACCGCGCGGCGCGGACGGTTGTTCAGGATTCCATTGCATATGGCCAATGACTACCGCATCATTCTCACCCAATGCGGAGAATGTTGATGCGACATCACCGGAAGCTTTTGGCGCTGCTGCTGTTGCTGGTTGCGGGCGGCGCCCACGCCGATGGGCCGTCGATCAATGCCAGTCATGTCTGGATACGCGAGGCTCCGCCGGGCACCGAAGTCATGACCGGTTACCTGACGCTCATCAATCAGACCAGCCGCGCGCTTACGTTGGACAGAATCACCAGCCCGGATTTTGGCGAAGTCAGGCTGCAACCCGATGCGCAGCAGAACGTCAAGGAAAGCACGCAAGCTGCGAAAGCATTGGCGCTACCCGCGCATGCCAGCGTGACACTCGGAGCGGGCGGCGATCACCTCGTGTTCATGCACCCGATCAAAACTTTCTATGCCGGCGACTTCATCACCCTGACCCTGACATTCTCGGACGGGTCTTCCCTGACCATCATGGCGCCGGTGCGCCGCAGCCCACCGCCAAACTGACGGCACGCGCGTGACGACCGGGGTCCGGCTCGGAGATTGGCTCAAATGCGCGTGGCAATACCCGTTGCCGCAGCATGCCGTCTCGCGTTTTACCCACTGGCTCACTCGGCTTGAGCATCCGGAATTCAAAAACTGGATGATCCGCGCATTCATCCGCCGCTTCGGCGTGGACATGAGCGAGGCAGCGCAACCCGATCCCGGTTCCTATCCGACGTTCAATGCGTTCTTCACGCGTGCGCTGCGCGCCGGCGCGCGCCCGGTAACTGCCGAACCCAAAGCGATTGCCTGCCCGGTGGACGGCACGCTGAGCCAGCTTGGCATAGTCACTGATGAGCGCGTCATTCAAGCCAAGGGACGGACTTTCAGCCTGACTGAATTGCTGGGCGGCGACGCCGTGGTGGCGGGAAAATTCGCCGCTGGCGCGTTTGCGACGCTGTACCTCTCGCCCCGGGACTACCATCGCGTCCACATGCCCGTGGATGGAATTCTACAGCGCATGTTGCACGTGCCGGGCCGGCTGTTCAGCGTCAGCCCGGCAACCACGCGCACGGTGCCCAGATTGTTCGCACGCAATGAGCGCGTCGCGATGCTCTTCGACACCGCGGCCGGACTCATGGCCGTGATCATGGTGGGCGCACTCAACGTCGGCAGCATTGAAACCGTGTGGGCCGGAGAAATCACTCCGCCACGCGGCCATGTGCTGCGCTCCTGGGATTACCTCGACAACAGGCTGGAACTGGCCAAAGGCGCGGAACTGGGACGCTTCAACCTGGGCTCCACGGTGATTCTCCTGTTCGCCGCTGATCGCGTGCGTTGGGATTCCACACTTGTGCCCGGTGGGGCCGTGCACATGGGGCAGCGCATCGGCAACCTGCGGTAAGCGACAATTGCTGCCGAAACAGAATCCGCGTCACGCTTCCCCGAAATCACGGTGCGGTGAACGCTGCTGCCGGATAAATTGCATCTTCGGGATGCCGCGACCAGTCAAACCGCGTCGAGAAATGTCTCCGCCAGTTTTTCCAATCCCGCACGATCTTGCTCATCAAACCGCGAGAGTCTGGGGCTGTCAATGTCCAGCACGCCCAGCATTATGTGGTTCTTGATCAGCGGCACCGCAATTTCGGACAGCGAAGTGCCGTCACAGAATATGTGCCCGGGAAACTGGTTCACGTCCGCTACCACGATCGATGCGCGTTGCTGCGCCACTTTTCCGCACACACCTTTTCCCAGAGCGATGCGCACACAGGCGGGTTTGCCCTGGAACGGGCCGACCACCAGTTCGCCGTTCTTGAGGAAATAAAATCCCGCCCAATTCACTTCCGGCAGGCTGTAATACAGCAGCGCACAGAAATTCGCGGCATTGGCAATCAGGTCACGCTCGCCGTGCAACAGGCCCTGCGCCTGCTGCGCCAGCTCCGCGTAAAGCGCGGGCTTGTCTTTTACATCGATGCGCTTGAGTTCAAACATGCCGGTTCTGGATCGCAAGCGATTGCACCGCCACTATTCTACGCCGCACAATGAGTGCCTGCGTTTCCACTAGGCGTCGCGTTGCCGTATCTGCTGTTGTCGGACCTGGTGGTGGTAATCCACTTCGCCTTCGTGATCTTCGTGGTCGCGGGCGGCCTGTTACTGTGGCTGCGATGGTGGTTAGTATTTCTGCATCTGCCGGCCATCGTCTGGGGCGCGCTGGTGGAGTTCACCCACTGGATCTGCCCGCTCACCTACCTCGAAAACTGGCTGCGGCAACAGGCGGGCGTCGCCGCCTATCACGGCGATTTCGTCACCCATTACCTCATGCCCATCCTGTATCCAGCGCATCTTACCGCGCATATCCAGATACTCTTGGGCGCGTTCGTCATCGTCATCAACCTGCTCATCTACGCGGCGTTGCTGTGGCACTGGCGCAATATCAGGCGCGGTTTGACGGGAAAGCAATGACTTCATCCAGGGAGTGCGCGCCCGCCGCGAGCATCAGCACGCGGTCGAAGCCGAGCGCCACCCCCGCGCAATCCGGCAGCCCGGACTCCAGGGCGGCAAGCAGGTTTTCATCGAGCGGTACCTCTGGCAGGCCGCGGGCGCGCCGATATTCACGATCTGATTCAAACCGCTGCCGCTGTTCCTGTACATCGGCCAGCTCGTGAAAACCATTGGCGAGTTCTATGCCATCGAAAAAAACTTCAAAACGCTCCGCCACCGGCGGATTGCCCGCGCGCACGCGCGCCAGCGCGGCCTGGTTCGCCGGATAGTCATATATAAAGGTGAGCCTGCCGCGACCGAGCGCCGGATAAACCATGTCTCCCGCCACCAGATCCAGCCAGCCGTCTTGGTCCAGGTCGCCTTCGACGGGAACGTGCCGGCCGGAATTCTGCAACATCCGCATGCAGTCCTGTTTGCTGCAATTGAACGGATCCAGATCGGCATGCTGCTGAAACGCTTCACGGTACGTCAGATATTCGGCCGCGGACGACGCATCTGGCAGCAGCTCGTCCAGCAGCTCGTGAACTTCATGCATCAGGCGGTGCTGGTCAAAGCCCAGCCGGTACCATTCGATCAGGGTGAACTCCGGGTTGTGCAGCCGCCCGGCTTCGCCCTCGCGGAACACTTTGCAGAGCTGCCAGATGTCGCCCGCACCCGCCGCCAGCAGGCGTTTCATGGGGAATTCCGGCGAGGTGTGCAGATAAAAACGACCGCCGCGTTCGCTGCCGACGCGGAAACTGGCTAGATGCCGATCCGTGGCCGCGGCCCGCGACAGTGCCGGGGTATCCACCTCCAGCACTGCGCGCACCTCGAAGAATGTCCGGATTTTTTTCAGCAGCCCGGCACGTAGTCGCAGATTGTCAGGGCCGGCGGTCGGCATCCATTGATGGTCTTGCCGCACCCGTTACTCTTTGACACGCGCAGAATATTTTCCGGTGCGCGTATCCACCTTGATGATTTCGCCTTCATTCACGAACAGCGGCACCTGCACCGTGGCGCCGGTTTCCACCTTGGCCGGCTTGGTGGCACCGCTCACGGTGTCGCCGCGCACACCCGGTTCGCAATGGGTGATTTTGAGCGTGGCGAACAACGGCGCCTGCACCGAGAGCGGCCGGCCATTCCACAGGGTAATGATGCATATCTCCTCGCCCTTGAGCCATTTGCCGGCGTCGCCCATGGCGGTCTTGTCGGCGGCCAGTTGTTCGTAGTTTTCCGGGTTCATGAAGTGCCACAACTCGCCGTCGTTGTAGAGGTACTGGAACTCCATGTCGGAGACATCCGCGGCTTCCACGGTGTCGCCGGACCTGAAGTTGCGGTCCAGTACCTTGCCGGTGCGCAAGTTGCGGATTTTGACGCGGTTGAAGGCCTGGCCCTTGCCGGGTTTGACGAATTCATTTTCCACGATGTTGTACGGATCGCCGTCCATGATGATCTTGAGGCCGGCCCTGAATTCGCTGGTGCTGTGGCTTGCCATTTTTTTTCCGCCAAACTGAGTGCAAAATGACGGCCCGTGCCGCCCCAAAGGGGCGCCATCATACAACCAACGCCTCCCCAGAGGCAGCCTGCTGGTACTGAATCACGCGCATGGCTTCCCAATGGCAAACTGATCTCGCCGCTGCGGTCAGCGATCCGGCAGAATTGCTGCGCCTGCTGGAACTGGATACATCGCTGCTGGAAGCGGCGCGCGCTGCAAGCCGCGAATTCCCGCTGCGCGTGCCACGCAGTTTCGTGGCGCGCATGCGCAAGCGCGATCCCGCCGATCCGCTGCTGCGCCAGGTGCTGCCGCTGGGCGCGGAGCTGGAAGCGCAACCCGGCTTCACCCACGACGCGGTGGGCGATCTGACGAGCCGCGCCGCCCCTGGGGTGCTGCACAAATATCACGGTCGCGTGCTGCTGATCGCCAGCGGCGCCTGTGCGGTCAACTGCCGGTATTGCTTCCGGCGCCACTTCCCCTACGCCGAAGAAAGCGCGCGCACCGACAGCTGGCAGCCCGCACTCCAATATATAAGGAGTGATGCCAGCCTTTCGGAAGTCATCCTGAGCGGCGGCGACCCGTTGTCCCTGAACGACCGGACATTGGCGGACCTGGTGGCGCGCCTGCAGGAGATTCCACAGCTGCGCACGCTGCGCATCCATACCCGGCAGCCAATCGTGTTGCCTTCACGTGTGGATGCGGCGCTGCTGTCGTGGTTGGGCAACTGCCGTTTGCGCAAGGTCGTGGTGGTGCACGTGAACCACGCCCGCGAGTTGAATGCTGAGGTTACGGATGCCCTGGCGAAATTGCATGATGCCGGCGCCACCTTGCTCAACCAGTCGGTGTTGCTCAGAGGCGTCAACGACTCGGCCGAGGCGCTGGCCGAGCTGTCGCAGCAACTGTTCACGGCAGGGGTTATCCCCTACTATCTGCACATGCTGGATCGCGTGAGTGGGGCCGCCCATTTTGACGTGCCGGACAGCCAGGCCCGGGAAATCGCGCGCGGGCTCCGGGCGCGGCTGCCGGGTTATCTGGTGCCGCGGCTGGTGCGCGAGATACCCGGCGCCCCCGCCAAGATGCCAGTGAGCGCATTTTGAGAGCGGCGTGCACTGGGTTGATTTAACGCTTAAACTTTTGAGGTTCCCCCGAGTCTGCTGCCTGAGGATCGCACCTTGCCGCCACGGAACGCTCTGCCAGTGCTGATCGTAACCGCCTCCCAGAACGAGGCGGAGCAGCTTAACAGCACGTTGCGCAAGGCCGGCTACCCGGTGAAGCCGCTGTGGGCAGCGGATATGGAGAGCGCGGAAAAAAGCATCAAGGCACAGCGCCCCGATCTGATTCTTTGCTCCATGAGTGTGCCGGGCGCTTCGTTCCAGGAAGTCGTCAAGCTGCGCGACATGACGTTGCCCAACGTCCCGGTAATCGCACTCAGCGACACCACCCAGCCGGAGCTGGTGGCGGAAATCATTGACAGCGGTGCACGCGACCTCGTATCCGTCGAACAGCCCGAACATGTGCGCGCGGTGGTATCACGCGAACTCGAAGTTCTGACGCTGGCGCGCGAACTGGAACAGAAAGGCCTGACACTCAAGGAATACGAGCAGCGCATCAACCTCGTGATGCGCGATACCAAGAATGCCATTGCCTACGTGAATGACGGCATCCTGGTGAACGTGAACCCCGCGTTCCTTGAACTCTTCGGTTACAACTCCAGCGGACAGATCGTGGGTCAGCCGGTGCTGGAACTTTTCCGAGACGACGCCCAGGCAGCGCTCAAAGACGCGCTCAAACTGGCCGGCAAGCGCCACGCCGTCAAACCGCTGCCCCTGCACGCCAAACATGCCGACGGCAAGGCGTTGAAAATCACGCTGCAAATCGCCAACGCCGAGTTCGATGGCGAACCGGCGCTGGAACTCTCCGTCCGTAATGAGAACAAAGAAAGCGGTGCGGAAACCCGGATACCGGGCCAGTCCCAGGCGCAAGCACAGGCGCAGATCGACCTGCTCACCCAGAAACTCGCGGCCAGCGTTCAGCAGCTCACCGCCGCACGCAACCTGGATCTGCTTACCGGCTTCATCAACCGCGTGCACTTCATCGAAGTGCTGCGTCAGGAGCTGGCCAAGGACAAGGGCTCAGCGGTGTGCGCATTGTTGTACATCAAGCCCAACCAATTTTCGCAGGTCACCGACAAAGTCGGCGTAATCGCCAGCGATGGCATTATCAAGGGCCTGGCGGACCTGGTGCGCTCCAACGTTGCCCACGACGATATTGTGGCGCGCTTCGGCGGCACGGATTTTACGGTTATCATGACCCGTCCCAAACTGAAAGATGTCGCCGATTGGGCGGAAAAACTCCACGTCGTCGTCGGCGCGCGCATTTTCGAATCCATGGGCAAGTCCACCAGCATGAGCTGCAGCATCGGCTACGTGGTGCTCGATGCGCACAACCGTGATGCCGAACAGGCACTGATGCACGCCAAAGAAGCCTACAACGAGGCCAGCCTGGCCGAGGGCGGTTTTGTGACCGTCTGGGCACCCGCCAAGGTGGATGCGCAAGGCCAGGCCACCGATACTGAATGGAAACGCCGCATCATCGAAGCGCTCAAAACCAATCGCTTCATGCTGGCGTACCAGTCCATCGCCAGCCTGACGGGCGACGCCACCGAGGCGTTGGACATACTCATCCGCATGCGCGACGAGGACAACAACGAAATTCCCAACAAGAACTTTCTGCCGGCCGCGGAGCGCGCCGGCATGATGGGGGCGATCGACCGCTGGGTGGTGGAACACAGTCTCGCCATGCTCCAGGAACGCACCAAGCAGAACCACACAGCGCGACTCTTCGTGCGGCTGTCGGACCAGTCCTTGACCGACAAGAGCCTGTTTCCGTGGTTGGACAAGCTGCTCAAGGGCGCCTCCTTGCCCGCCAACAATCTGGTGTTCCAGATCTCGGAGAAATCCGCGGAGAAATACATCACCGATACGCGCGCGCTGGCGGAGGCCGCACATCGCCTGCACTGCGGATTTGCGCTCGAGCATTTCGGCCTGGGTCAGGATGCGCTGCACACTCTGGGGCTGATCCGCCACGTGAACTACATCAAGATTGACGGCAGCCTGATCGCAGTGCTGGCCACCGAAGAGGACAAGCGTAATCTCGCCAAGAAATTCGTGGCGCGCGCCGGCGAGTTGAAAATCCATACCGTAGCCGAAAAGGTGGAAAAGCCGGAAACCATGGCGATGCTTTACCAACTTGGCATCGAATACATCCAGGGCAATTACGTGCAGGAACCGGAAGTCGTCATGGCGGATTCCACGCCTTCGCGTGCGATCACCGGCTAATCACGCAGCGCATATCGGCGTGCGCAGCGCTCGCGCCAATCTGCTTCGAAGTCCCGCTTCCTCAATTTCCGGTCCTGCCCGCCATCCTGGACTCCGGATAAACAGCGTCCACGGCACGCCAGCCGCGCGGCAGTTTCAGGCCGCGCCGCCCGCGCTCGCCGGCGTATGCGCGCAGTTCCTTGGCCGGCAGCGTCATGTGGCGCGAGCCGGAAAGAACTACCAGCGCTTCGCCTTCCGGCACGCAGGTGGCTGCCGCCATGAATTCCTCATGGCTCGCGGCTTTCTTTGCGGGAATGCCCATGATCTTGTTGCCCTTGCCGCGCGCCAGCTCCGGCAGTTGCTTCACCGGGAACACCAATATATGCCCCGCGCTGCTCACCGCCGCGAGCAGATCGCTTTTCACGTTCCTGACCGGCGCCGGCACCAGCACGCGCGCATTCTTTGGCAAGCGCAAAATCGCCTTGCCGGAGCGATTACGCGAAATCAGCTCGGCGAGCTTCACCACGAAACCGTAGCCCGCATCGCTCGCCACCAGCCAGCGGTCCTCCGCTTCCCCGATGAGCACGCCGGAGAAGCTCGCGCCCGCAGGCGGCGAGAGCCGGCCGGTAAGCGGCTCGCCCTGACCGCGAGCAGAGGGCAGCGAATGCGCCGGCAGCGTATAGGCACGGCCGGTGGAATCGAGAAATATCGCCGGCTGGTTGCTCTTGCCGTAAGCGGCCGCGAGAAAACTGTCGCCCGCCTTGTAACTCAGCGTGCGCGGATCCAGTTCATGACCTTTGGCGGCGCGCACCCAACCCGCCTTCGAGAGAATCACGGTAGTG
>JBOIAZ010000033.1:0-11732 GCA_050739175.1 Gammaproteobacteria bacterium | reverse complement strand
CAGGTGGAAATCTCAGTGCGTTATGCCGGCTACATCGAACGTCAACAGGAAGAAGTGGCGCGCGCCCGCCGCCAGGAACAAACACCGTTGCCGCTGGATTTTGACTTCAACCTGGTGCACGGGCTGTCGAATGAAGTCCGTCAAAAGCTCGGCCAGGTCCGGCCGCAGACGCTCGGCCAGGCCGCGCGCATCCCCGGAGTCACGCCGGCGGCAATTTCGATCCTGCTGGTACACCTGAAAAAGCGCGGCCTGAAGCTGCGCAAAAGCGCCTGACCCCGTGAGCGTGGAAGCCGGCAAGCTGCGGTTGATCGATCGTGATCTGGTCGCGCAACTGCACGCCAAAGCGGTGAGCTCACCGCGCCTGCGCACCCACTACAATTTGCATGCGTCTCACGAGGAACCCATTCATCGCATGTGCATGGCCATGGAGCCGGGCACCTACGTGCGGCCGCATCGGCATCCCGACAAATGGGAGCTGCTGCTGATCGTGTGCGGCGAAATGCTGGCGCTCACGTTTGACGACACGGGTAAGGTGTGCACGCGCACGCTGCTGTCCGCCGGCGGACAGACCTACGGCGTGGAAAGTCCCGCCGGCACCTGGCACGCGGTCGCGACCCTGGCGCCGTCCACCGTGGTTTTCGAGTGCAAGGCCGGACCCTATGTACCGACGTCGGAGAAGGATTTTGCACCGTGGGCGCCGCCGGAAGACGATGCGCGTGCCGCGGACTTCGAACGCTGGTACAAGACCGCGCAGCCCGGCGAGCGGCTGCCGGCTTTTCCCTGATGCCCGTCCCCGACACACGCCGCCGCTGTCCCTGGCCGGGGATGGCGCAGGATCCGCTGTACCGCGCCTACCACGACACGGAGTGGGGCGTGCCGGTGCACGACGACAAGCGCTGGTTCGAGTTCCTGATTCTGGAAGGCGCGCAGGCGGGCCTGAGCTGGGCCACGATCCTGCACAAGCGCGCAAATTTCCGCAGAGCCTTTGCCGGATTTGATCCCAAAAAAGTCGCAGGCTTCGGCGTGCGCGATGTGCGGCGGTTGATGCAAGATGCCGGCATCGTGCGCAACCGCCTGAAGATCAACGCCACCATCCTTAACGCGCGCGCGTTTCTCGCGGTACAAAAGCAATTCGGCAGTTTCAACGATTACATCTGGCGGTTTGTGGATGGCAAACCCGTGCGCAACCGCAGGCGCCGCCGCGGACAGGTGCCGGCGCGCACCCGGATCTCCGATGCCCTGAGCCGGGACCTGAAAGACCGCGGGTTCAAGTTCGTGGGCAGCACCATCTGCTATGCGTTCATGCAGGCCACCGGGCTGGTGGACGACCACCTCACGGGTTGTTTTCGTCACAGTGCGCGCCGCTGAGCGGAGCCTGCCCGCGGCTCACGTTATAATCGCCGCCCCTCCCAATTCGGCCTGATTGCGAGCGCGTCATGTCCGCGGCCCTGATGGTGATCATCGTTCTGCTAGGCGGCATCGCGGCGGGCGGACTCGGCTCGATCACCGGGCTGGGCGGCGGCATGGTGATCGTGCCTTTGTTGACGCTCGGTTTTCACCTGCCGATTCCGCAAGCCGTGGGCGTGAGCCTGCTGGGTGTGATTGCTACCTCGACCGGGGCCGCCCCGCGCTTTGTCGGCACCGGCATGAACAATGTGCGCGCCGGCCTGTTCCTGCAGATGGCGGCGTCATCCGGCGCCCTGCTGGGCGCCTATGCCGCGCACCTGTTGCCGACTCCGGTGCTGTTTATCGTGTTTGGCCTGGTGCTGTTGTTCGCGTGCGTCATGTCTTTCCAGTCCTCGCACAGTGACGAGAGCGGCGCGCCGGCGAGTTCGCCGCTGGCGCTGAAACTCAGGCTCAACAGCAAATACGAGCAGGCCGGGGAGTGGATTCCCTATCAAGTCACCCGCGTGCTGCCGGGTTTCGGGGTAATGGTGGGGGCGGGGTTTCTCTCGGCGCTTCTCGGCATCGGCTCCGGCGCCTTCAAGGTGCTGGCCATGGACAAGCTCATGAAAATGCCGTTTCGCGTGTCCACCGCCACCTCGAACTTTATGATCGGCATGACCGCCGCCACCAGTGCCGGGTTCTACCTGACGCACGGCGATATATCGCCGTTGCTTGGCGGTACGGTGGTACTGGGCGTGCTGATCGGCTCCTACGCCGGGGCGCATTGGCTCGCCACCTTGCGTGTCAAGACGCTGCGCCACGTGTTCACCGTGGTGCTGTTGCTGGTGGCCTTGCAGATGCTGCTCAAGGGCTTGGGGGTGTCGCTGTGAGCAACCTCGCGCGCGAACGCCAGTTTCTCGCAAGATTGATTCTGCGCACCAGCATCAGCCTGTGCCTGCTGCTGATCATCATCGGGTTGGTGATTTTTTTTGCACGCGGCGGCATGCTGATACCCGCCAGCCCCAGCGGCAAATTTTCCTCGATCATGGACCGCGTGCTGCACGGGGGTGCGGGCCTGCATGCCAGCGCTTACCTGATTGGCGGCATCGTGGTGCTGGTGCTCACGCCCATCGCGCGCCTACTGAGCGGCGTGGTCATGAGTGCACGCGCGCGCGACGGCCTGTACGTGGTGATCGGCCTGATGGTACTGGCGTTGCTGGTGGCGGGACTGTTGATCGGTCAGGCCACGGCCTGAAATTGTGCGGGCGCACCCTCATCTGATGAGTTTCGGCTTGTTGTCGTCTTTGACAGATTGCGTGGCGCGGCTTTTGATGAGCACGCCGGCGTAATAACAGATGTAGTAACCGGCCAGGATGAAATAGATGCCGAGCGTGAGCGGACTGCGCTGGTAAGCGCCGAACGGTGTCATTTGCATCTGGGGATTCTGTGCGGTCTGCTGCATGGCATGGTGGGCCATGGGATAGACCACGGCAAAGCGGTAGATCAGCCGGCCAATCAGCAGCGCTACGATCGCCATGCCGATGTAGCCATTGGGCGTGTAGAAACGGCCGGCCTCGGTGGTCTCGAATTTGGTGTGCGTCAGTGCCCACAAACCCAGGGCCAGGCCGATGAGCGCGCCGCCAGCCGCCGCCGCGTCACTCGCCAGTCCGCGGAACGGCGAGGCCAACAACACGACACACACCACGACCAGCACCGCGATGCGGAATAGCATGCGTTTGGGCCGCAGCTTCTGCCGGCCGAAGTTGCGCCGGAAACGCCGGTACAGAATGAGCAGTACAGCGGCGGCAATCAGGATGGTGAAGCCGATATTGGCGACGCTGGGATGCATGTGCGAGCCTCCCGGGAACGGCGCGCACTCTAGCACGCGCTGTGATTTTCAGGTACGCGGCGGCGCGAGCTTTGCCATCACCAGATCGGCCAGTGCGCCGATGTGCGCCGGCCGGTCGTTGAGCGCCGGGACGTAGCGCAGCTCGCGGCCGCCCACGCTGCGGAAGGATTGGGCGTAGCGCAAGGCAATTTCCTCGAGTGTCTCCAGGCAGTCGACCGCGAAACCCGGGCAGATCACGTCCACGGTCCTCACGCCCTGCGCAGCGAGCTGTTTGAGCGTGTCTTCGGTATAGGGTTCCAGCCATCGGGCGCGGCCGAAACGTGACTGGAACACCAGTTGCCAATGATCCGCGGCGAGCTGCAAACGCTCAGCCAGATACTGCGCGGTACGCAGGCAGTGGGCGCGGTAGGGATCGCCGTGGCGCGACAGGTGCAGCGGGATGCCGTGAAAGGAAATCAGCAGTTGTTCGCCGTGGCCGTGCGTTTGCCAGTGTTCGCGCACGCTCTCCGCCAGCGCCGCGAGGTAACCGGGGTGGGCGTAATAATCCTGAATGACATCCGGCGGCCCGCCGCCAAGGCGGGCGAGTGCGGCTGTCGTGGAGCCGAGCGTGGCGCGTGAATATTGCGGATACAGCGGCAGCACGACCACGTGCTCGACCCCCGCGCGCCGGAGTTCGCCGAGCGCCCCGGCGAGTGAAGGCCGGCCGTAGCGCATGCCCAGGGCGAGCGGCATGTCCGCCCCCGTGCGCGCGGCCAGTTCGCGCGTGAGGGCTGCGGCGATCGCGCGGCTCTGGACCAGCAGCGGCGAGCCCGCATCGGTCCAGATGCGCGCATAGGCTGCGGCGGATTTCGCAGGGCGCGCGCGCAGCACCAAACCGTGCAGGAGCGGCCACCAGACCACGCGCGGCAGGTCCACCACACCGGGGTCCGAGAGGAATTCCGCGAGATAGCGCCGCAGCGCTTCCGGAGTAGGCGCATCCGGCGTTCCGAGGTTGGCGAGCAGCACTCCGGTGGCGACCGCATTCGGGGCCGGTGAACGCGCTGACGTAACCTTGGGCATGCACTATCTTACGGGTCCGCCCCGGCGTTGGGGAATCTGCAAACGGGCGTGCGCCTCAATCCGCGGTCAGCCACGCGGGAACTTGCGCGCACCACATGCGACGCGTAGGTTAACGGGCGTGGGCGTTTGGGGTCCGCACACTCAACCAAAACCAAGGTGCACATCCATGTCCATGCTAAAGGATTTTCAGGCTTTCGTGATGCGCGGCAATGTGGTGGACATGGCCGTCGGCATCGTCATCGGCGCGGCCTTCGGCGCCATCGTCAAGTCGTTGGTGGACGATGTGATCATGCCGCCCGTCGGCCTGGCGCTCGGCAACGTGGATTTTTCCAATCTGTTTGTGGTACTCAAGGACGGCGTCAAAGCCGCGCCGCCCTACGGCACCATCGCCCAGGCGCACGCGGCCGGCGCCGTGACGCTCAACTACGGGCAGTTCATCAACACCATCATCACCTTCATCATCATTGCCATTGCCATGTTCATGGTCATCAAGGTAATGATAGGGGCACAGAACCGGCTGCTGAAACCCCCGGCCGCGGCGCCCACCACCAAGGAATGTCCGCAGTGCTGCTCGACCATCAACATCAACGCCAAGCGCTGCCCGAACTGCACCTCGAACATCTGACCAAAACTGCGGCAATAAAAACCCGATGCCGTCTGCACAGCATCGGGTTTTGTTTTTCCTTGAGGCGCGGCTCAGCGTTCCAGGATCGCGGTCACGCCCATCCCGCCGCCGGTGCAGATCGAGATCAGGCCGCGGCCCTTGCCTTTCTGTGCCAAGAGTTTCGCGAGTCCGGCGACGATGCGGCCTCCGGTGGCGCCGAAGGGATGACCGAGCGCGACGCTGCCGCCTTTGATATTCAACTTGTTGAGATCAATGGAGCCCAAGGGCTCCTTGCGCCCCAGACGCGTGCGGCAGTAGTCGGCTGATTCCCAGGCTTTCAAAGTGCACAACACCTGTGCAGCGAAAGCTTCGTGGATTTCGTAGAAGTCGAAGTCCTGGAGTTTCAAGCCCGCTTCGTCCAGCATGTTGGCAACAGCATAGGTCGGCGCCATCAACAAGCCTTCGTGATAAGGGCTCGCCATGCCGGCGAAGTCCACACCCGCTACCGCGAAGTGCGTGATGTAAGCTTGTACCGGAAAGCCGTGGGCTTTGGCCCAGTCCTCCGACGCCAGCAGCACCGCCGAAGCACCGTCGGTGAGCGGTGTGGAATTGCCGGCGGTGAGCGTGCCGCCGCCGGTCTTGTCGAAGGCCGGTTTGAGCTTGGCGAGTTTTTCCAGCGTGGTGTCGGGCCGCACATTGTTGTCGTGGTCAATGCCGTTGAACGGCGTGACCAGATCGTTGAAGAAACCTTCTTTCCAGGCCGCTGCCGCCTTCATGTGACTGGAATAGGCAAACTCGTCCTGCTCCTTCTGGGTGAGTTTCCACTCCTTGGCCATGAGTTCGCAGTGTTGGCCCATGCTCAAATGCGTGCGGGCTTCGGTAACGCCGGGAAAATGCGGCTTCAAATCGCTCGGCCGCCAACGCGCCATGATTGCAAGCCGTTGGCTAAAGGTCTTCGCACGGTTCAAATCCAGCAGCAGTTGCTGGTAGTGGCGGCCGAACACGATGGGCACGTCGCTGGCCGAGTCCACGCCCGCCGCGATCGCGGAATCGAGTTCACCGACGGCGATGCGCGTGCCGAGCTCCACCGCCGTCGAGAGCGAGGTGCCGCAGGCGCGGTCCAGATTGTGGCCGGGCGTGTGCGGATGCAGACCGCTCGACAGCACTGCTTCGCGCGTCAGGCTCCAGTCGCGCGAGTGTTTCATTACCGCACCCGCGGCCACGTCGCCCAGGGTCTCGCCCTTCAAGTTGTACTTGTCCACCAGCGCTTTGATCGCGGCTGAGAGCATTTCCAGATTGCCGAGCCGCATGTAATTGGTGTTGATGCGGCAGAAGGGGATACGCATGCCGCCGAGCACGGCAATCGGACGCGGAAGTTTGATCATGACACGCTCCTTGATTTTGAAAGACGCACGCGGCGCAATGATGCGCGGCCGGAATGCGGGGATGAACTATGATGCCACAGCCGCAATCAGTGGGCGTAGTTTCAATGTAAGGCGCTCACCCGGTAGAGCACCACGGCGTGGGCTACGATGTCAGCCGTAATCATGTGCCGGGTTTCGGAAACCTGTTGGCTCCACAGGTTTTTGAGCCGATAGCGGCCGCCGGGCAGGCCGAGTGCTCGCGCGTTGACGCTGATTTTTTCCGCGTGTTCGCCCTGGTTGAAAAATGCGATGGCGTGATCGCCATTCGCGAGCGGGCGCGAGAGGATATCCACGTTACCGATTTTCTTCACCAACTCAGCCTGACGGCCGAGCGCATCCTGATCCACTGCAATGACATCTTTATTGGAAAGAATCCCGAGCGCGGCGGACGACAGTTTGGCCACGTCGGTGCTGATCAAGAGCGGCGAAGCCATCATCGCCCACAGGCTGAACTGAGATTGCTGCTCGGTGAGCGTCATGCCGGGATTGCCGACCTCCAGCATGTCGGCGTCGTTCCAGCCGCCGGGGAATGCGTATTGGGCCAGCCCTACATTGCCTTGGTAATTGGCGACCACGCTCTTCCAGGCATCGTAGATGTCATCGTCGGTGCGCCACAGATTGCACACCGAACCAATCCAGGACATGACTTCGGCAAATTCTTTCGGTTTGCCGAAGACATACGCAGGCGGCGAGCAACTGAACACGATGTCACGCCCGGATTTCAGCAGTGCGGCGCTGACTCCGGAATAAACGATCTGCGCCACCTGCGAAAAATTCTTGCCGGGGTAGCGATCATCCGGGGAATAACAGTAATCCAGTTTCAGGTAATCCATGCCCCAGGAAGCGAAGGTACGCATGTCCTGTTCGACGTGACCGTACATGCCGGGGGCTTTCTGGCAGGTCATATAGCCGGCGTCTTCGTAAATGCCGAACTTGAGGCCTTTCGAGTGGATGTAATCGCCCAGCCACTTCATGCCGTGAGGAAAGAGTTTGGGATTGGCCACCAGATTGCCGGAGGCGTCGCGCTGCATTTCCATCCAGCAGTCGTCAATGTTCACGTAACGGTAACCGAGTTTCGCAAGCCCGGTCGTCACCAGCGCGTCCGCGGTGTCCACGAAAAGCCGCTCGTCGAGCTTGCACTCATAATGCGCCCAGTTGTTGAAGCCCATGGGCGGTGTGAGCGCGAGGCCGTTGTAGGAATGCCGAGCTGGTGACGCTGTGGCGCCGAACGTCGTGCCCGTCATCAGGAGCGCGACAGCCAAGACCAAGATGAGACCGGTTGCAGACTTGAAGCGCGGCATGGGCACCCTCCAGCGGAAAGATGGAAATGCAGTGTGGCGCGGCCGCGGTGGGCGGTCAACGTCACACGCTGCACACAACGGACCACGCGCCTGCGCCTGTTATGATGCTCGCCTTTTTGCGTCTGGAATTACGCGCAAAGCTCACAAGATGACCGACAAAAACTTTTCCGCCGCAGCGAGCGGTGCGCCGCGCTCCACGCGCTGGCCGTTGCTGCGCGCGGAAGCGCTTGCCACACTGGCGCTCGCCGGCCCGCTCATCGTGCACAACCTGGCACTGGTGGGCATGGCGCTCACCGATACCATCATGGCGGGGTTGCTGGGCGCGCCCACGCTCGCGGCGGTGGCAGTGGGCGCCAACGTCTGGGCGCCGGTGTTCCTGTTCGCGCTCGGCGTGCTCATGGCGCAGTCGCCGACCACCGCGCATCTGTACGGCGCGGGCAAGCCCCGCGAAATCGGCCACTACGCACGCCAGATGCTGTGGCTGTCGCAGCTGCTCGGTTGGGGCGGATTTTTCCTGTTGCGCCACCTCGCGCCCTTCATGCGCGCGATCCACATCGAGTCCGCGATCATTCCCGGCGCCACGGCCTATCTCGATGCGCTCGCCTGGGGACTGCCGGGCCTGTGCCTGTACCAGACGCTGCGCTTCACCAGCGAAGGCATCGGCCACACCCGGCCGATGCTCGCCATCGCACTCGGCGCGCTGGTCGCGAACGGCGCGCTCGATTACCTGCTCATGTACGGCAAGCTCGGCTTGCCCGCGCTCGGCGCCGCGGGTTGCGGCTATGCCACCGCCGTCAGCCAGTGGCTGATGTTTCTCGCCTTGTTTTTTTATGTGCGCCGCCGCGCGCTCTACCGGCCGCTGGAAATCTTCGCGCGTTTCGAGTGGCCCCAATGGTGGCCGCAGCGCGAACTGCTGTGGCTCGGCGTGCCCATCGCCATCGGCATTTTCATGGAGTCCTCGCTGTTCGCGGGCGTCGGCCTGATGATGGGCACGCTGGGTACCGACATCGTGGCCGCGCACCAGATCGCGCTCAACTATGCCTCGTTCGTGTTCATGGTGCCGATGAGCATCGCGCTCGCGATTTCGGTGCGCGTGGGGCAGGCGCTGGGGCGCGGCGATGCGCACGGAGCGCGTCTCGCGGGCTTCGCCGGCATCGGCCTGTGCCTGTGCTTCGAGGTCGTCTCGGCACTCAGCATGCTGCTGCTGCCGCATTTTATCGTGGAGGTCTATACCCGCGATGCCAACGTGGCGCGCATCGCCGTAAGCCTGTTGTACATTGGCGCCGTTTTCCAGTTGTCCGACGGGCTGCAGACGAGCGCCGCGGGTGCCTTGCGCGGCTACAAGGACGCGCGCGTGCCCATGCTCATCACCATCATCGCCTACTGGCTGGTGGGATTTCCGCTCGCCTGGTTGTTCGGCATCCCGCTGCATCTCGGCCCGCAGATGATCTGGGTAGGCTTCATCGCAGGTCTCAGTGTGGCGGCGCTGTTGCTCCTGTCGCGCTTCATGCGCCTCAGCCGCGCGCCACTGCGGGCGTCGGCCTCAGGCTGAGCCTGCGGATTTCAAGCCGGTGACGATCGGCACATGCCAGACGGCATAGCCCTCGGGATCGCGGATGCAGTGAATGATGTCGTCGAAATGGGCGCGGGCTTCCCCGGTGCTCATGCCGGCGAGTTCCGCGACGGTATGGGTATAACCGTCGCGCCAGGATTCAAAGATTCTCGCCAGGATGTCGCGCGGCACGCGCACCGTATCCACGACGATGTAGTTCACGTTCAGATCCTGCACGCCCCGGGTGTGCAGTTCATGCCAGGTGCGCCGGCCGATGTGCGGATCAACGTGCATGTTCTGCGCGAAACCCGCCATGGCCCGTTGCCAGAAAGCATCGAGATCATGGCGGGTCGGATACGCATGGATCATGCCGTAGTCCTCGACCAGCAGATGCAGGCGTCCGCCGGGGCGGGTGACGCGGATCAATTCCGCGATGACACGCTCGGGCTCCGGCACTGTTTGCAGCATGTGGCGGCAGGAAACGAAATCGAAACGCCCGTCGGGAAAATCCAGCGCGAAGGCGTCGCCTTCTTGAAATTCCAGCCGCGGCGCCAGGCGCGCGTGCTGACGGCGCGCGTACTCGATCTGCTGTGGCAGCACGTCAATGCCCAATACCTGCGCGCGCGGGAACAGCTCGGCGCAGCGCCAGGTGAATTCGCCGGTGCCGCTGCCGACGTCCAGAACTTCGGCATTCGCCGGCAGTCCGTAGGCGGCAATCAGCTCGCGCTCCTGCGGCCAGATAGCCTCGGTCTGGGCGGCGAGCGTGCGCACCATGGACTCGTCAGCCATGTGCTGCTTTTGCGGATTCAGGTCGGTGGACATGTAATCTGATGTAAGTAATTCTTGCGTGGGAGCGGCCGTACCGGCCGTGATTCTCCTAAAAAGGCAATAACAATCGGCGAAGATCGCCGCTCCCACAATGGTATCAGCCGGCCATTTTCTGCCGAGGTGCAATGCATAACAGATGTTAAAGCCTGTGCTTGCATGTGGCCAGGTCCTCCGCTAGCCTCTCGCATCCCGCCCCATCCCTTCCAGAAGGAATGTCCCATGGCCCAGGGCAAATTGCGCAAAGATGCGGGCGTGATCGGCCTGCTGTTCGTGGGCGTGAGCACCATGATCGGCTCGGGCTGGCTGTTCGGCCCGATGCACGCCGCCAAGGACGCGGGGCCGCTGAGCATCGGCTCCTGGGCGATCGCGGCGCTCGCCGTTGGGCTGATTGCGCTGGTGTACGCGGAACTCGGGCCGATGTTCACCAAGAGCGGCGGCCTCATGTACATGAGCCTCATCACCCACGGCCGGCTGGTGGGGCGCATCTGGAGCTGGATCCTGTTCATGGCCTACGTGTCCATCGCGCCGGTCGAGGCCATGGCGGTGGTCACGTACGCGAACAACTATCTGCCCGGATTGGTGCACCCGGCTACCGGCCTATTGACAGTGACCGGCGTGATCGTTTCGATCGGCATCCTCGGCGTATTGACCGTGCTCAACTTCCTGATCCTGCGGCTCATCCTGCTGCTCAACAGCATCGCCACCTGGATCAAGGTGTGTGCGCCTATCGGCACCATCATCGTGCTGCTGATTTACTCGCATCATCCGCACAATCTGGTGGTGCCGGCGCATGCCGCCGGCAACGTGGCCAACATGCTGACCGCGATTTCCACGGCCGGGGTATTTTTCTCGCTGTTCGGCTTCAGCCAGGCCATCCAGCTGGCCGGTGAAACCGACAATCCCGCGCGCAACATTCCGATTTCGGTGATCGGCACCATCGTCATCGGCGGCATCATCTTCGTGCTGGTGCAGTACGCGTTCGTGACGGCGGTGCCGCCGGAACTGTTGGCCAAATATGGCTGGGCGGGACTGAATTTCGCCGGCGACGCCGGCCCGATGGCCGGGCTCGCTATCACCTTGGGCGCCGGTTTCTGGGGACTGGCGTTGTACGCCGACGCCATCATTTCGCCGACCTTCTGCGGCTACATCTGGACCACAGCCACGGCGCGCATGTTGCTGGCTTCCGCCGACGAGCAGTTCGCCGCGCAGGGACTCAAGAAAATCAACCGCCACGGTGTACCATGGGTGGCGCTGATCGTGGGCTTCCTCGTCGGCCTGCTGTTTTTCTTTCCGTTCCCGTCGTGGCAGAAACTCGTGGACTACGCGTCCTCGGCTACCGTGTTGAGTTACGGCCTGGGCTGCGTGGTGCTGTTGCAAATGCGGCGCGTGATGTCCGAGGTGCACCGGCCGTTCCGGTTATGGTGGGCGTGGGTAATCACGCCGCTGGCCTTCATCGCGTCCAATTTTATTTTGTTCTGGACCGGGTTTTTTACCGTGAGTTTTCTGTTTGCCATCCTCGTGGCCGGTCTGATGCTGTACCTGATTTTCAACGGTGGTGAAGGCGCGCGTGACTGGAAGCACGCACTGTGGCTGATTCCGTATTTCGGCGGCATGTGGATTCTGAGCCTGGCCGGTCCTGCGTCCATGGGCGGCCGGGGTTGGCTGAACATCTATTGGGACATGCTGGCCATCGCGGTGCTGAGCCTCATCATCCTGTACATCGCGCTGG
>JBOIAZ010000032.1:0-19393 GCA_050739175.1 Gammaproteobacteria bacterium | reverse complement strand
ACCAGCACGCCCTGGAACGCGGCGGGGTTGAAGCGGAAGGTGGTGCAGCCCTTCAAACCGCTCTCGTAGGCGTAGAGATAAATGTTCTTGAAATCCTCGTAGGGATAATCCGTGGGCACGTTGGCGGTCTTGGAAATGGAGGAATCCACCCACTTCTGCGCCGCCGCCTGGATGTCCACGTGCTCGCTGGGCGTAATGGTCTCGGCGGTGGTGAAATACTCCGGGAGCTTCTCGTCCGGCTTGTCCGAGTCCGGCATGGCCTGGGCATTGACCAGCGCGCGGTAGGCAAGCAGCTCGAAGGAATACACGTCCACCTTCTCCTTGCTCTTCTTGCGCTCGCGGATCACGTTGCGGAAGTAATGGTGCGCGAAGCTCGGTTCAATGCCGTTGCTGGCATTATTGGCGAGCGACAGCGAAATGGTGCCGGTGGGCGCGATGGAGGTGTGATGCGTGAAACGCGCGCCCGTCTGGGTGAGCGCTTCCACCAGCTCCGGCGCGACTTCGGCGACGCGCTGCATGTAGCGGCTGTAGCTCGCGTGCAGGTCCTTGCCCTGGATGCGATCGCCCACCTTCCAGCCGTCCTTTTTCATCTCGGGACGTTTGCGCAACATCTCGGCGGTGACCTCGAATTCCTCCAGCATGATGGGCGCCGGGCCTTTTTCCTTGGCGAGTTCCAGCGCCTCCTTCCAGCCGGCCACGGCCATCTCGCGCGACACGTCCTCGGTGAACTTCACCGATTCCGGCGCGCCGTACTTCATGCCGAGCAGCGTGAGCGTGGAGCCGAGGCCGAGATAGCCCATGCCGTGACGGCGCTTGCGCTGGATTTCCTCGCGCTGGCGCGCGAGCGGCAGGCCGTTGATCTCGACCACGTTGTCGAGCATGCGCGTGAACACGCGCACCACGTCGCGGTATTCGTCCCAGTCGAAATGCGCCTGCGGCGTGAACGGCTCGCGCACGAATTGCGTGAGGTTCACGGAGCCGAGCAAACAGGACCCATACGCTGGCAGAGCTTGTTCGCCACAGTTATGCGCATGCAGACCGTTGGCATCGAAGCTGTTGATGCCCGGCACCTGGACGTCATAGACATCCTCGACACCATCCTCGATCACATGATCTACAGTGGCAACGAAGCGTTCGCAGTTCAGTTCGCGTTTGTATGCCGACAACAAGAACTTGAGACGCGCCTGCTTGTCGCTATCGGCAAACCCGATGATGCGGTGAAACTGGGCGATGTTGTCACCCGCGATGACCAGCTCATGCTGGGGTTGGGTAACGTAGTCGGCATGGCCGCCGTGGCCATCGGGTAGCCGCGATGTGCCGGCCGGACGGCGGTTGCGGTAAATCGTGGAAGCGATACCGAGACGCAGCAGCATGCGCTGCACGGCTTCGAGCCGGTCTGCGTCCGACTGCGCGAGACGCACACTCACTCCCTTGGTCTGGCTGCCCTGCACGGAACCATCGCTGTCGAACAGACCACGAAGAAAACCGCGCTGGAATGCGCTTGAAGCGTGTTCCATGGCCGGTGTAACGGCCTTATTGCCGGGCGTCATGCCGACCTCATCGGCCAGGTGCTTGAGCGCTGCCGGGGCCATGCGAAACTCGCTGCGCCCGGTAACGACATAAAATCCCTGAAAGTCGCTACGGCGCGGCAGCGTAAGCGCGGCACGTTCAACGGCGTTCATCAGGGTCATGGCGCCGCCCGAAATCGCGGCACCATCGTTGACAGCCTGAGCCGGTGCCCACACGGAAAGCACAGCCTTGTCATTCGTCAAAGTGCCGTCGCCGACCAGCATGCCGAGTAGAAAACCCTCTTCGAAGGTGTAGCGCCCGGCCCACTCAGTCTGGTCGCGATGATTGTTGAGCAGCACTTCGTCGCCAGACTTGAGGTCACCTGCGGCACACCAATCGGTATCCAGAGACCAGCGGGTTTTGCGCACAAGCTTGCGCACGCGGTGATCGGCAGTCAGGCGCAGGGCATAGCCCTGCTTGGTACTCAGCCTGAGCACAGGCTTGGTGGCAGTACGGAAAAATCCCTCCGCGCTGCTGAGATGAACCTTGCCATCAACGCGGGCGGTAAAAGGTACACCGATCAAGTCGGCGACCTGACGCGGTCCTTCAGCCGTGTGAATCCAGGTATCGGCGGTGACACAGGGATTGGTAGCGCGGATGTTCTCGCACCACCAGTTGTTGTTCATCTCGTTGACCACGTCAATCAGCACGAAGCCCGGCTCGGCAAAGTCGTAGGTAGACGCCATGATCATGTCCCACAGACGCCGCGCGTGAATGGTCTTGTAAATCTTGCAGGCCACCTGCCCGGCGGGATTCACGATGTAGCCCTCGGTCACCGGCCATTCGCGCCAGATCACCTGCTTTGAGTCGTTCAAGTCAATGTCGTCAGCTTCGGCTTCTTTCTGCTTGAGCGGGAAGGCCAGCGGCCATTCGGCATCGGCCTTGACCGCCTCCATGAAATCGCGCGTCACCAACAGCGACAGGTTGAACTGCCGCAAGCGCCCGTTCTCGCGCTTGGCGCGGATGAAATCCATGACGTCCGGATGACTGACATCGAAGGTGCCCATCTGCGCGCCGCGCCGGCCGCCGGCCGAAGACACGGTGAAACACATCTTGTCGTAGATATCCATGAACGACATCGGACCGCTGGTGTAGGCGCCGGCGCCCGCCACGTAGGCACCGCGCGGACGCAATGTGGAAAATTCATAGCCAATCCCGCATCCCGCCTTCAAGGTCAGGCCCGCCTCATGGACCTTGTTGAGAATATCGTCCATGGAGTCGCGGATGGTGCCGGACACGGTGCAGTTGATGGTGGAGGTGGCCGGTTTGTGCTCCAGCGCGCCGGCATTCGAGGTCACGCGTCCGGCGGGGATCGCGCCGTGGCGCAGCGCCCACAGGAATTTCTCGTACCACAGCTCGCGTTGCTCGGGAGCTTCAACATCCGCGAGCGCCCGCGCCACGCGCTTCCAGGTGTCGTCCACGGTCACATCCAGGACCGTGCCGTCTTTGGCCTTGAGGCGGTACTTCTTGTCCCAGATATCGGCGGAAGCTTCCTGCACGGGAATCTCGGCCGCGGCGGCGGCGTGGGCTTTCAACACAGTATTCATAATGGGTCCGGTCCTCCGTGTTTTCTATTGCTTTTTCTGCTGAAAAGGGTCCAAGCCTGCCGGGATACGCGTCCCGGCATGGGTAAATCCTTGGGATAACTTGTGGGAAAGCTGGGTACTTCAGATCACAAGATCTTGTGCTGGCAGCACCCGGCAAGACCCTGTCAAAGCGTAGACCCAGTTCACTATTTTGTCAAATGATATTATATTTTTAAATCAAGTACTTACAAAGCACAACTCAACCTTGTTCTAGCCGAATCTCAGGCTGAACCGAGGTCGAAAGCAAACACAATATCTGGGGCGGCGGGAGTAAATCACAAATGTCCGGTGATGGGAAGCGCTGGTCTGCCACCGCCTGAAATCCGCCACTGCGACGCTTCCGGCTCTTGAGAAATGCGCAAGCGGACCTATTTTAAGGAACAACTGCAAGCCAATTATGCGGAGGAATCCAACATGAATCTGATCCGTTATGAGCCCTGGGGCTTCGTGAACCAGTTGCACGGAGAAATCAACCGGCTGTTCGACCGCGGCTACGCCGATCAGGATCGCGAGTCCGGGCTGACCGCCAGCGACTGGATCCCGGCCGTGGACATCAAGGAAGAGGACAACCGCTTTCTGATCCACGCCGACGTCCCGGGCGTCGATCCCAAAGACATTGAAATCACCATGGAAGATGGCATCCTCACGCTCAAGGGCGAGCGCAAGAGCGAAACCCGCGAGGAACGTGACGGCTACCACCGCGTGGAACGCACCGGCGGCCAGTTTTTCCGCCGCTTCACACTGCCGGATACCGCGGATGCCGAAGGCGTGAGTGCCAAGGGCGTGAACGGCGTGCTGGAAATCAGCATTCCGAAGCAGCCCAAGGCCCAGCCGCGTCGCATCACGGTCAAGGCGTCCTGAGAATTTTTCAGCGCGTCCTGCAACCCAAACCCCGCCTCGCGCACCTTATGCAAGGTGCGCGAGGCGTTATATGACGCGACCTTGCGGAACTTTTTCCCGCACAACGGTCTTTAGAGTGAGAGCCGCCAATCTCAGGTTTACGCGCGTAAGCGGCGCGTTCACACGCTGAGAGCGGTTTTATCGCGGCCACTCAGCTACAAGTTTCGCATCAACTCCGCGCAAAGCGGGGTCGGAAAGTATCAGCACTCCTGCCATGCGGCGCGCGTGTTGTTCCTGGTGTCAGCAAGAGGGATAAATATGAAACGCACTATCAGTCTCGCGGCCGTCCTGTGTGCGGCCATCCTTGAATTTGCTCCGCTCCCGTCATTCGCGCACATGCCGCCGCCGTTTGTGGCAGGTCAGCCGGTGCCGTCGCTCGCGCCCATCGTCAAGCGCGTATCGCCGGCGGTGGTGAATATCTCCACCAGCGGTCACGTGACCGTACAGCAAAGTCCGTTCTTCAACGACCCGTTCTTCCAGCAGTTCTTCGGCATGCCCAACCAGCCGATTGAGCGTAATTTCCAGGCGCTCGGTTCAGGCGTGATCGTGGACGCTGCCAAGGGCTACATCCTTACCAACAACCACGTGATTGAGAACGCCGACAAGATTACGGTCACGCTCTACGATGGCCGCAGCTTCAAGGCCAAGGTGGTGGGCCGCGATCCGGACACCGACATCGCAGTGCTGCACATTGATGCCAAGGATCTGGTGCAGATTCCGCTGGGTAATTCCTCCACGTTGCAGGTCGGCGATTTCGTGATTGCCATCGGCAATCCCTTCGGCTTGAATCACACCGTAACCGCCGGCATCGTCAGTGCCAAGGGCCGGACCCAGGTACAGGATGGCAAATATTCCGACTTCATCCAGACCGACGCGGCCATCAATCCCGGCAATTCCGGCGGCGCACTGGTCAACCTCGAAGGCCAGCTCGTCGGCATCAACACCATGATCGTCACCAGCGGCGGCAGCCGCGGCAACATTGGCATCGGCTTTGCCATTCCCATCAACATGGCCAAGGACGTCATGGATCAGCTCATCCAATACGGCAAGGTGGAGCGCGGCATGCTGGGCGTGCAGGTCCAGACGCTCACGCCGGAGCTGGCGCAGGCGCTCAAGATTTCGCAGAACCAGGGCGCGGTGGTCATGCAGGTGGTGCCGGACTCGCAGGCCCAAAAAGCCGGCATCAAGCCCAACGACGTGATCGTGAGCGTCAACGGCAGTCCGGTGAGCAGCGCTCAGGATGTGAGCAACGTCATTGGCCTGTTGCGCGTAGGCACGCCGGTGACCCTCGGCATACTGCGCAATGGCCAGCAGATCACCATCCACGCCAAGATTGGTAACACCCAGTCGGAGCAGGTGGCCTCGGCCGAGCATCCGCAACTGCGCGGCATCACCGTCGGTAACCTCAATGAAAGCTCACCGCTCTACGGCCAGGTGAAGGGCGTGCTGGTCACCGGCGTGGACCCGAACAGTGAGGCCTACGCGGCCGGGCTGCGCACGGGCGACGTGATCACCGCGGTTAACCGCGAAGCCGTCAGCAATGTAGCCGAGTTCAGCAAAGCACTCGCACAGGCGGGCAGCACGGTAGCACTGCGCGTGCGCCACAATGATCAGGTTTTCTATCTGGTGCTACCCGGATAACGGCCGGCTGATTCAATAATTAAGGCCCGTGCCAACAAAGATGGTGCGGGCCTTTTTATTCGGGATGTAGGCGACAGAAGATTATGTCTGCTGCCCGGCAAACATGCGCAGGCTTTGCATCTACAGGACGATATATACTCCGGCAACCCGGCAAATTGCCGGACGCTTACCAAGGAGTTCTCCATGCCCCCCATCACCAGAATTACGGCGGCACTGCTGGGCGGAGCCCTGTGCCTGACGGCCGGTGCCCTGCAGGCGCAAACCACCGCAACCACACCGAGCGCCACGCCGGCGGCCGCCACAGCCAGCGTGAGCCAGGCGCAGTTCACCACCGCAGTGAGCAATCGCGAGCCCGCCGACAACATCAGCACGCTCGACAACAGTCATAACCAGGTGTTCTTTTTTACTGACCTCAAGAACGCCACCGGCCAGACCATCACCCACCGTTGGCAATACAACGGCAACACCGTGGCGGAAGTGAAATTCGAGCCCAAGGCCAATCATTGGCGCGTGTGGTCCAGCAAAATGCTGTTGCCCAGCCAGACCGGCACTTGGGCCGTGGAAGTCGTGGATGGCAGCGGCAATGTACTTGCATCCAAGACCCTGGATTACACCGCCGCCGCAGGCGTCACCCCGAGCGCCACCCACAAGGTCCAGCCGCAGGCGACTACCACGCCGATGACACCGGCACCGGCTGCCGTCACTCACGGCGGTCTATAAAGTCTGCACAAACCCCGCGGGGCGGGCCTCCGGCCCCGCGCTTCAATCAACGGTTTTCATGCCATTCCGGCTTAGAATGCCGCCGGCCTATCAACTCATTTGGGAGTTTGTCATGGACGTCATGAAAAAAATGTTTATAGCTGCAGCTTGCCTCGGGCTGTTGCTGCTGGTAAATGCCGGTTGGGCGCAGCAGACGCCGCCTCCACCCAGCACCACCAAGACAGCCACATCCAGTGCCACGCACAAGGTCCAGCCGCAGGCCACGCACAAAGTGTCGCCCACAACTACGGGCACCACCAAGACGCCGGCACCCACCGCGACCACGAGTTACAGCGGGCGATGAGTTGAGTTTTTTTGGTGATGCACGGGGCCGCACTTGCGGCCCCGTGTGCTTACAACGGTGATATTTGTCAGCCGATCTCCCGGCCAAGGCCATTTATAATACCTGGCCACGAACGAGGGGCGCGCATGTCTGCCGCAATTTCCATCCGCAACGCCAGCAAGTATTTCGGCACACATCCGGCCGTCGATCAGCTGTCGCTGGAGGTGCCGGCCGGAAACATTTACGGATTCCTGGGGCGCAACGGCGCCGGGAAAACCACGACCTTGCGCATGATTACCGGCATTCTCGATCCGGATGCCGGAAGTGTCAGCGTGCTCGGCGGCAGCGCTCCCAAGTCGGTACGCATGCGCACGGGGTATCTGCCCGAGGAAAACGGCCTGTACAAGGACATGCGGGTGCTGGATATGGTGGCGTACTTTGGCCAGTTGCGCGGGCTTGAACGGGGCGAAGCGCGGCGCCGCGCACGCACGCGCCTCACCGCGGCCGGTCTTGGCGAGCGGCTTGAATCCAAGTGCAACACTTTATCCAAGGGCATGGCGCAAAAGACGCAGGTGATCGGCACGCTGCTGCACGATCCGGAACTCGTGGTCCTGGACGAACCGTTCTCGGGGCTGGATCCGGTCAATTCCGAAATGGTGCTCGCGCTCATCCGTCAGTTCAAGCGCGAAGGCCGCACGGTGATTTTCTCAACGCACGTGGTCGAGCATGCCGAGCAGATCTGCGACGCGATCATCATCATCGATCACGGCCGGCGCAAGCTCGCCGGCCCGCTAGCGGAGATCAAGGCGCAAGCCGAGCGCAATGTCATCGTGGACTACGAAGGCGATGCGGGCGACTGGCTCAAACTCCCGGGCGTGACCGGCGCCGACGATTCCGGACAGCATGCGGAGTTGCGCCTGAAGCCCGGAGCCGATACCCAAGCCTTGCTCCGGATACTCGTCGAGCGGGTGCGCATCCGCCGTTTCGACACGCGTGAAGCTTCCCTCAAGCAGATTTTTCTGAACACGGTGGAGAGTGAACGTGACGCCGCATAAGGTCTGGCTGGTCGCGCAGCGCGATTACACGGCCTACGTGATGCGTCGGCGTTTCTGGGTGAGCCTGCTCCTGACGCCCGCGATCCTGCTCGCCGTCATGCTGGTGCCGGCGCTGATCCAGCATTTCAGCAGCGCGCACAATTATGCGGTCGTGGACCACTCCGGCTGGCTGCTGCCGGCGGTCGAGCAGCGCATTGCCGGCGAAGACTACGCAAAGTTGCTGACCTTGGCCGCGCGCATGCCGGCCGAGGCGCGGCCCGGTTTGCCGCCGGTCCTCGCGGCCATTGCGCCGGGCGCGGCCGAGCTCAACCGGCAGGAGCGCGAGGCCCTGGCACAGGCTTTGGCCGCCGGGGCACCCGCGCCCGTGCAGCCCGCCGCGCTCGCGATCTGGCGGGAGCGTGCCGCATTGACCCAGTGGTACGCGGGGCTCACACCCGAGGCGGCAGCGGGCGTGGACCGGGGGCTCGCGATCGCGCGCTTTCATCTGGTCGCGCAGGCACCGGACACACTGCACACCGCCGTGGCGCAAGGCAATCTCTACGGCTATTTCATTCTGCCGGCCGATCCGCTCGCGCCCGATGCGCAGTTCATCTATGCCTCCCACAACCTGACCAACACGGACTTGCGTGACTGGTTCAGCACACAAGTGTCGGCGGTGGTGCAGGCGCACCGTGCGTCGCAGGCCGGTCTGACCGCGGCTCAGGCGAAACTTATTGGCCAAACAGTGGACTTTGACAACCAGCTCGTCACCGAGCACGGAGAGACCACTGCCACGGCCGCGCAAACAGTGGCGCAATGGCTGCCGATCGGTTATGTCTATCTGCTGTTCATCTCGATCATGCAGATCGCACAGTTGTTGATGATGGCGACAATCGAGGAGAAATCCAATCGCATCGCCGAGATGCTGCTCGCGGCGCTCGAACCTTCCGACATCATGGCCGGCAAGACGCTGGGGGTGGCGTGCGTCGGCGTGACGCTCGTTGGCGGCTGGCTGATCATGATCCTCGGCCTGCTCGTGGCATTCGGCAGCGCGTTCCATTTGGGCGGTTTCGTGTCCGCCATTCTGGCCGGCATCAGCGCCTGGAACATTGCGTGGTTCCTGGTGTACTTCGTGCTGGGCTTCCTGCTGTACGCCGCAGTCACGGGTGCGATCGGCGCGGCGGTCAACAACATCCGCGAGGCTCAACCCTACATGACACCCGTGATGCTGTTCATGATTCTGCCGCTGATCCTCATGTTTCCGGTGGCACAGGATCCGACGGCGGTGTGGGCGCGCGCGCTGTCCTACATACCGCCGCTCACGCCTTTCATGATGATGAGCCGTTCAGCGGCACCGCCGCCCATGATTGATTACGTTGTAACCACCGCATTGCTGCTGGCTTCCGTAATCGTGGCGCTGTATCTGTCGGGGCGGATCTTCAAGCGTGGGCTGCTGAATACCGGTGCGCCGCCCAAGTTCAAGGAAATGCTGTCCTGGGCGCGCCGATCCAGGGTAACCACGGCGTCGTGAGCAGACTTGCAGGCTGAATGCCCTGGCTGATCCAGACGGTTTTGACATTCACGAATTCGTGCATCCCATGGCGGGACAGTTTGCGTCCGTATCCGGAGCGCTTCACGCCGCCGCAGGGGCGAGCCGAAGCCAAGCACTGCTTGTCGGGAGCGAGCGCCAAGCCATGGATGGCTGGGCGGGTGGACTTACCAGGGATGGTGCGGTGAGCGGTTCAACCGATCCAAACAGTTTTTACGTTCACGAACTCGTGAATACCGTGACGGGATAACTCGCGTCCGTATCCGGAGTGCTTCACGCCGCCGAAGGGTAATCTGGGATCACTCTTCACCAGTCCATTCACGAACGCGCTGCCGGACTGCAGGCGCCGCGCGAAGGCTTCGCCGTGCTTCACATCGCGCGTCCACACGCCGCCGCCGAGGCCATAGGGACTGCCGTTCGCGACTCTGAGCGCTTCCTCCTCGTCGCGTACGCGGATTACGCTCGCCACCGGGCCGAACAGCTCCTCTTCCCAGGCACGCATGCCGGGTGCCACGCCGTCAAGAATCGTGGGTTTGTAGAACGCGCCCTTGCCTGGCAAGGGCTCGCCGCCGAGCCGGATTCTGGCACCGTGCTGCACTGCATCCGCGACTTGTTGGTGCAGGTTGTCACGCAGATCAAAGCGCGCCATGGGCGCAAGCGTGGTGTGCTCGTCCAGCGGATCGCCGCATTGGAGCGCCGCGGCCCGCGCCTTGAACTCTTGCAAAAACGCCTCGGCGATTTTGTCCACGACGATGAAGCGCTTCGCGGCAATGCAGCTCTGGCCGGCGTTCTGAAAGCGCGACCTCGCACCGACTTCCGCGGCTTTTGTCAGATCCGCATCCTCCAGTACCACGAAAGCATCGGAGCCGCCCAGCTCCAGCACGCATTTCTTCAAGACTTCTCCGGCTTCACGGCCCACGGCGCGCCCGGCGCGCTCGCTGCCGGTGAGCGTTACCGCGGCGATGCGTGCGTCCTTGATGACGCCCTCGACTTGCGGAATGCCAATCATCAGCGTTTGGAATACGCCGGCCGGAAAGCCCGCCGCGCGGAACGCCGCTTCCAGCGCCAGCCCGCATCCCGGCACGTTATCGGCGTGCTTGAGCACGAGGGTGTTGCCGGCAGTGAGCGCGGGTGCCGCAGCGCGAATCGCCTGCCAGAACGGGAAATTCCACGGCATGATCGCGAGCACGGCGCCCAGCGGTTGATAAGCCACGAAACTTTTGGCTGCGTCGCTTGCCGCCGGCTCGTCGGCCAGGAGCGCCACGGCGTTATCCGCGTAGTACTGGCAGCAACGCGCGCATTTCTCGATTTCGGCGCGCGCTTCGCCAATCAGTTTCCCCATTTCACGGCTCATGAGCGCGGCGTATTCGTCGCGGTGCTTCAGCAGCACCTCGCCGGCACGGCGCATGAGCGCGCTGCGTTCCGCCAGCGGCCGGGTGTTCCACGCCGGGGTCACAGCGGCGGTTAGCGCGAGGGCCTGATCGAGATCAGCGCTATCCCACATGGGGTAATCACGCAGTTTTTCGCCGTTGACAGGATTGATGGCGGTGAAATTCATGGTGTACTCCGGAAAATACGCGGGATAAAAAAATTGGCAGGTTCCAAACCGCGAGCATAGCGCCGAATTCGCGCTTCGCGTTAATCTATCCACATGCTCAGGATGGCTCGTGTCGTCGTCGTCGGCCTGTTGCTGTGTGCATTCTCGCCGGTGTCGGCCACGGATCTCGCAGCGCAACGTGCTGCATTCAAACAAGCCTGGACCGCATCTCAACAAGGCAACCTGGCCGCGCTCACGCCGTATCTCGACGAGCTGACCGACTACCCGCTGTATCCATACCTGCGCTACGCGTACCTCGACAGCACCCTCGGGCAACAACCGCCGGGTGCAATCGAGGCCTTCCTGAAGGAACAGGCCGGCCTGCCGGTGGCCGACAGCTTGCGGCGCGACTGGCTGGCGAAACTCGCGCGCCAAGGCGACTGGAACAGCTTTCTGGCGCATTACCAGGATGAAACCGATCCGCTGCTTCGCTGCGGCGCGGTAAGCGCGCATCTCGCGAGCAGCAATCGCGAGGATCGCGACGCCTGGGTGGTGGCGGCCCAGCATCTGTGGCTCGCGCCGCAGGTACCTCCGGCCACCTGTGACGCGGCGTTTCAATATCTGCAAACGCATCACCGCATCACCAACGGCATGGTGATGCAGCGCCTCCAGGGCGCACTGGAAGCGCGCCACTACGCACTGGCGCGCGAACTGGTACCGCAACTCGACGCTGTGGACCGTCCGTGGGCGAACATCTGGCTGGAGATGGCCGCCGATCCCGCGCAACTGCTGGAAAACATGCAGGTGCCGGACGAGCCGCGTTACCAGAGCATGCTGCTGAACGGGGTGCAACTGGTGGCGCGCAACGATCCGGATCGTGCGCGTCATCTGTGGACCGTGCTCGCGCAGCGCTATCACTTCGGGCAGGACGACGCTCAAGCCATCGCGGTACGCCTGGCGCTGGAATCCGCCTGGCATTTGCAGCCGGATGCCGCCGTACAGCTGGCGCGGGTGCGGCACTTCGGCGACGCGCGCGTCACCGAGTGGCGCGTGCGCACCGCGCTGCGCAACCTGCAATGGAAAACGCTGCTGAAAATCCTGCCGGCACTCGGCCCTGCGGTCAGCCGACCCGAATGGCGCTACTGGAAGGCGCGCGCGCTCGCGGCCACCGGGCAGGATGACCGGGCCGTCGCGCTCTATCAGTCGCTGGCCGACGGCATGGACTATTACGCGTTTCTCGCGGCCGACCGCCTGAATCTGGACTACAACATTACCCAGGAACCAAGTCAGCCGGCGCCGGAAGTCATCGTACAGTTGGGCCTGCGTCCGGGATTCCTGCGCGCACGCGAACTGTTTTTCGCCGGCCTGTACACCTATGCAAATGCCGAATGGGTGGCCGCGAGCGCCACGCTCTCGAGACCGGCGCGCTGTCAGACGGCGCTCATGGCGCAGCAATGGGGCTGGTCGGGCCGCGCCATGCAGACGCTTGCGAATGCCGGCTGCTGGGGCGATCTCAGCATCAGCTATCCGCTGGCGTACTCCGGCACGCTCGCGCCGCGCGCCCAGCAACTCGATCTGGATTTGCCGTGGGTGTACGGTCTGATCCGCTCGGAAAGCGTGTTTCGCCCCGACGCCGTGTCGTCCGCCGGTGCGCTGGGTCTCATGCAACTCATGCCGGCCACCGGCCGGCGCGTGGCGGCGCGACTCGGCCTGACGCTCGACGGTCACGGCGCGCTGCTGGATCCGGACACCAATCTGGCCGTCGGCAGTTCCTATCTCGGCCACCTGCTGCAACGATTTGACGGCAACGAACTGCTGGCCACCGCCGCCTACAACGCCGGTCCCGATCGCGTACTCGCATGGCTGCCGCAAAGCGGCAGTCTGCCCGCGGACGTGTGGGTGGACACCATCCCGTTCTGGGAAACCCGTAATTACGTGCGCAACGTGATGAGCGCCGCGGTCATCTTTGACTGGCGTCTGCACCGCCGCACCGAACGCTTGAGTGCGCGCCTCGGCCAGATCACCGCGCCGGGTGCAAGCACCGCGACCCCGCCCGCCGCGGCGGCAACCATTCCGGCGCCAGCGGCTGTGAGTGCCGGCGCATCGGTGCCGCCGGCCTTGCGGTAACATGGAATGCAGCCTGTCCCGTTGTGGCCCGGCGCCATCCGCGGGGTAAGTTCGTTTCACGGACGGTACTACAAATGCCAACAGCCACTATCTGTCTGCTGGGCGGCACCGGGTTTGTCGGCCGGCATCTGGCCGCGCGCCTCGCGCAACGGGATTACAACGTCAAAATCCTGACGCGCGCGCGCGCGCGCCACTACGACCTCGTGGTGCTGCCCACGGTCTCGCTGGTCGAGGCCGACGTGCACGATACCGCCACGCTCGCGCGCGAGTTTGCCGGCTGCGCGGCGGTGGTCAATCTGGTCGGCATCCTCAACGAACGCGGCCACCGCGGACGCGGCTTCCGGCGGGTGCACGTGGAACTGCCGCGCAAGATCATCGCAGCCTGTCGCGCGGCGGGCGTGCCGCGGCTGCTGCACATGAGCGCGCTCAACGCCGCGCGTAACGCGCCCAGTCACTATCTGCGCACCAAAGCCGAGGCTGCCGAGCTGGTGCTGGCTGCGAAAGATCTGCAGGTCACGGTGTTCGAGCCGAGTGTGATATTCGGCCCCGGTGATCGTTTCCTCAACCGCTTTGCACGCTTCCTGCGCCTGGCGCCCGGCGTTTTCCCGCTGCCTTGTCCCAACGCAAAGCTGGCGCCGGTGTCCGCGGGCGACGTGGCCGAAGCCATGGTGCGCAGTCTGGATGAGCGCGTCGGTTTCGGTCAGCGTTATTCCCTGTGCGGGCCGAAGGTCTACACGCTGCGCGAATTATTGCGCTATCTGCGCCGCCTCACCGGCCACAAACGCGTGATTCTGGGTCTGCCGCGGCCGCTGTCGTGGCTGCAGGCGCTGGTCATGGAATGGCTGCCGGGCAAACCCTTCTCACTCGACAATTATCATTCGCTGCAGGTGGCCGGCGTGTGCGCCGACAACGGCTTTGCCGCGTTCGGCATGCACCCCGTGGCCGTGGAGGCGGTGCTGCCCACGTACCTCGGCCGCTTCACCGCCCAGGCTGAATTCGACAAGTACCGGCGCATGCGCGGCGTGGTGCGGTGATCGGCGGAGCGGCTCCGAATCATGATGGGGAAAGGCGTGCCCAGGGTGCCGGATACGGACTGGTTGCAGCGCTGGCGCGAAGGCCGTACCGGCTGGCACCACAGCGAACCCATGCCGCTGCTGATTCAGCATTGGCCCGTGCTCGGCCTGCCTGCGGGCAGCCGCGTGCTGGTGCCGCTCGCCGGCAAATCGCTCGACCTGCTGTGGCTGGCGCAGCAGGGATTTTCGGTGCTGGGCGTGGAGCTCTCGCCGCTTGCGGTCAGGCAGTTCTTTTCCGAAAACCACATTGCCGTACAGTCGCAGCGCGAGGTGGACGGCGTGCATTACTCCGCCGGCGACATCGAAGTGATCCAGGGCGACATCTTCAAGGTGGCGGCGCGCGTGTTCGAGTCCTGCCCCGCGGTGTATGACCGCGCCGCGATCATCGCCTTGCCCGTGCCCCTGCGCCAGCGTTACGCGCACGAGGTTTACGGGAAACTGCCGCCGGATTGCCGCGGCCTCATGATCACGCTCGAATATCCGCAAGCTGAAATGCAGGGGCCGCCGTTTTCGGTAGACACGGCGGAACTCCACCGCCTGTTCGACGCGGAGTGGAAGCTCGAGCTCCTCGAGCGGCGCGACATTCTGGCCTCGCAGCCCAGGTTCACGCAGGCGGGAGTAAGCGCGCTCTCCACCGCCGTCTACCGCCTGCAGCGTGGGGCGCGGTGATGCACGGCGAATACAAGATGCCGGGCGGTAAGCTGGTGGTGGCGGACCTCGAGGTGCGCGACGGGCGCCTGTGTCACGTGCAGGTAAGCGGGGATTTTTTTCTGGAGCCCGACAGCGCGCTCGACTGGATTGACGCGGCACTCAACGGCCAGCCGGTGGAGAGCGGCGAGGCGGAACTGGCCGCGCATCTGAAGGCGGCACTCGGCGGGCGCGCGGCCATGTACGGCATCTCGGAAGAGGCGATCGCATGCGCGGTGCAGCGCGCGCTGGGACACGCGCGATGAGCCGCAGCCGCTGGGAGGATCACCGCTGGCGCCTGATCCATGCCCCCGCGCAAGCGCCCGCGTTGCACATGGCGCTCGACGAAACCCTGACCGAAGCGGTGGGCAGCGGGCAGCGCGCGCCCACGCTGCGCATCTGGGAGTGGGCCGCCTCCGCGGTGATCATCGGCCGCTACCAGTCGCTGCGCAACGAAGTCGATCCCGAAGGCGCGCGCCGGCATGCCATCACGGTGATGCGCCGCATCAGCGGCGGCGGCGCGATGTTCGTGGAACCCGGCAACACCATCACTTATTCCCTGTACGCGCCGGCGTCGCTGGTCGAGGGCATGCCGTTCCGGGAAGCGTATGCGTTCCTGGACGCCTGGGTCATCGAGGCGCTGCGCACACTCGGGATCGATGCCCGCTACCAGCCACTCAACGACATCACCTCGCCAGCCGGCAAGATCGCGGGCGCCGCCCAGGCGCGCCGCCACGGCGCGGTGCTGCACCACGTGACCATGGCCTACGACATTGATGCCGCGAAAATGTTGCAGGTGCTGCGCATCGGCCGCGAGAAACTTTCCGACAAGGGCATCGCGAGCGCCGTCAAACGCGTGGATCCGCTGCGCAGTCAGACCGGCCTGGCGCGCGCCGCGGTGATCGAGCGCATGATCGAAACCTTCCGCAGGCTGCATGGCCTCACCGATGATGAGCTCAGCGAGACTGAGCTTGCCGCGGCGCAAGCGCTCGTCGAGACCAAATTCAAGTCGCCGGAATGGACCGCGATCGTGCCCTGAGGACGCCAGTCAGGGGGCACCGCGTCACTGCACGGCAACGCCGGCGCTTTTCACCATGAGCTTTTGCAGCGCGGCGTCGCGCTCGATCGTCGGCAGACGCATCAGGCGTTTCACCGCGGCGTAGAAATCCGGCAGGTCGCCGCCCTGCTGCGCGAGCAAAGCGCGGAACGCCGGCACCCAGCGGGTGTAAGTGGTCACAGTCAGCAGGCTTGCGTTGTTGAGCGGGCCACGGAAAAAGCGGTCGTAACCCGTGTCGGTTCCAAGTTGCGGGCGCAGCACGGTGTAGCTCTGGCGCAGTTGCGCAAAGATCTGCTGTTTGCGCTCCGCCATCACCGCCGGCGATTCGCCGGAGGCATACAACTCGGCGAGTTGACCGCGCGCCGTGTCCACCAACAGCACGATCATGTGCGAGTGACGCTGCCCGGTTGCGTAAGCCGGCAGCTCGGATTCGCGCCCCGTGGCCGCAAGCCAGCGGCGCACACCCACGTCCGCCACCGTGACCGCGAAGGATTCGTTGAAGTCGGCGTCGCCCTTCAGATAAAGCTCCTGATGCGCGAGTTCGTGGAAGATGAAATTCGCGAGCGTGGTGTCGCCCCAGCCGAGCATGCTCGAGAGCAGCGGATCGTCGAACCAGCCGAGCGTGGAGAATGCCGGCACGCCGCCGATGTGCACGTCATCGCCCTGCGCACGCAGCTTGGCGGCGAACGCTTCCGCGGCTGCTTGCCTGAAATAGCCTCGATACGGCACGCAGCCGGCGATCACGAAACACCAGGTCAGCGGCTGCAATGAAAAGGGTCGGGTGGCGAACACGTCCCAGCTCACGTAGGGCCGGTCGAGCGCCACGTAGCTCATGTAACTGCCGTTGCGCGGCAATCCCAGCTGCGCGCTGGCATAGCGGCGGATTTCTGCGGCCAATTGCAGTCGGGTCTTGAGCGCGGCCGGAGTTTCAGGACTGGCGAGCAGGCGGCGAATGGGCACGCGCGCGGACAGCAGGCTGAGTTCGCCGTTGACGGCCTGAGCGTAATAACCGGGCAACGCACAGCCGCCCAGGGCCAGCGTCAGCAGCAGGGGGAACATGCGCGTGGCACGCCGCATGGCAGTCAGCATAGCAAAAGCCCTCTGCTACCATGACTGCATGCAGATCTATCTCGTCGGCGGCGCGGTGCGCGACAAACTGCTGGGCCTGCCGGTCCAGGAGCGCGACTGGGTGGTGGTGGGTGCAACGCCAGACGAGATGCTGGCGCTCGGTTACCGGCCGGTAGGCAAAGACTTCCCCGTGTTTCTGCATCCGGAGACGCATGAGGAATACGCACTCGCGCGCACCGAGCGCAAGACCGGTCGCGGTTATCACGGTTTTGAATTTCACAGTGCGCCGCAGGTGACGCTGGAAGATGATCTCAAGCGCCGCGATCTCACCATCAATGCGCTGGCCGAGGACGGGCAGGGCAAATTGATTGATCCTTACGCTGGCCGGCGTGATCTCGACGCGCGCATGTTGCGCCACGTATCGCCGGCGTTTGCCGAGGATCCGGTGCGCGTGCTGCGCGTGGCACGCTTTGCGGCGCGCTTCGCGCCGCTCGACTTCCGGCTTGCGCCGGAAACGCTGGCGCTGCTGCGCGAGATGACGGGTAATGGCGAGGTGGACACACTGGTCGCCGAGCGCGTGTGGCAGGAAACCGTGAAGGCGCTGGGCGCGGACAAACCTTCGGTGTTCTTTCAGACCCTGCGTGAGTGCGGCGCGCTCGCCAGGGTGTTTCCCGAACTGGATCGTCTGTTCGGCGTGCCGCAGCCGGCAGAGCATCACCCCGAAATCGATACCGGCGTACACGTGATGCTGGTGCTGGATCAGGCCGCGCGCCTCTCGCCCGATCCGGCGCCGCGCTTCGCGGCGCTGGTTCACGATCTCGGCAAGGGCACGACTCCCGCAAACAAGCTGCCACATCATTACGGCCACGAGGAGCGCGGTGCGGAATTGGTGGACGTGTTGTGTGAACGCCTGCGCGTGCCGCGTGAATTCCGCGAGCTCGCGCTGCTCGCGGCGCGTTTCCACGGCAAGGTGCACCGTGCTGCGGAACTGCGGCCCGAAACTGTACTGCGGTTGCTGCAGGACTGTGATGCCTTCCGCCGGCCGCAACGCTTCGAGCAGCTGCTGTTGGCCTGCGAGGCAGACGCGCGCGGCCGCACCGGGTTGGAGGCGCGGCCTTATCCGCAGGCGGAACTGCTGCGGCGCGCACGCGCCGCGGCCGCGGCGGTGAGCATTCCGGGCGGCGCATCCGGCGCTGAAATCGGCAAGCGGCTCAACCAGGCGCGGCTGCTGGCCGTGCGCGAAGCTCTCGCTCAAAAGCCAGCCTGAGGAATGACCGCGCCGCGCGGCGGCGCGTAGTTTAAAGGCTGTAGCTCAAATCGCGCAGGCCGAATCCCCGCAGCGCCAGGTCCACGCCTTTCACAAAGCCGATGGCCTTGAAACGCTCGCCCATTTCTTCCGGCAGCGTCAGCAGTTTCACGTCACGCGCGGTGTTCAGATCCACGGCGCGTTCCGCGAGACCGAGCGCCAGCAGAAAATGCGCCGGGATCGTGAATCCGGCCAGCGTGAGTCCTGCGTCCGTGCCGGCTTGCGCCACCGCGGTGAAGTCCACATGCGCGGTGATGTCCTGCAGGCCGGGGTACAGAAACGGGTTGTCGTGCGCGCGCTGGCGGTAGTGGCACATGAGCGTGCCCATGTGGCGCTCGGGATGATAGCAGGCCGCGCGCGCATAGCCGTAATCCGTGAACAGCAATGCGCCGCGGGTCAGGGCGTCCGCGAGGCTCGCGATGAGCGCTGGCAGCCGCAGGCAAGTTTCGGAACTGTAGCCTGCGGCCAGCGGTTGCGGCAGGTCGGCCTCCAATGCCGCGAGCGCGTGCTGCAGGTCCGCGCTCGCGGGCCGGAGTTGCCAGACGAATTCCCCGTCCTGGTCCGCTACGCAATATGCTTCAAACCCTGCGGCTGCTCGCCGGAAACGGATGGCAGGCAACGCGTCCAGCACTTCGTTGCCGAGGATTACTCCGGAAAATGCCGCCGGTAGATGCTCCAACCATTGAACGCGCTGAAAAAATTTGGGCGCGCGTGCTGCGAGGGTAAGGCGCTGGCGTGCGCGCAGCTCCGCGCTCACTTCCAGAATCCAATAGTGCTCCGGCAACGTGTCGCGCACCTCCAGCTCCGCCAGCAGATCCGCCGCCATTGCGCCGGAACCTGCGCCGAGTTCCAGAATGTCGCCCCCGTCCAGAGCCCTCAGCAACTCTGCACACTGCACGCCAAGGCAGCGGCCAAACAAGAACGACAGCTCCGGCGCGGTCACGAAGTCGCCGGCCGCACCGAACTTGCGCGCGCCGGCGCTGTAGTAGCCAAGTCCCGGCGCGTAGAGCGCGAGATCCATGTAGCGTTCGAAGCTGATGGCGCCGCCCGCCGTTGCGATCTCCGAGCGGATGCGGGTCTTGAGCCGTGCGCTGTGGGCCAGCGCATCCGGCGAAGGCGGCGGCAATTCGGCTGGCGGCTGGCGGCTGCGCATGTGAGTTTCCAGATTATTGCAACCCGCATAAATTCGGAGCGGAGACGCGAAGCATACCGGAAAG
>JBOIAZ010000031.1:0-6278 GCA_050739175.1 Gammaproteobacteria bacterium | reverse complement strand
AGCGCGCCGGTAGAGTGCGTTGACCAGATGATTGGGCTTGCCGATGCCGAGCGGCGTGCCGACCACCAGGCGCTTGCCGACGCGCGCGAAGATTGCGTCCACGCAAGCTTCGAGGTCGTCGAGAATCAGTGGCGGCATTGAGGCGCAGACCTCTGCGCGATTCCTTGTTTCGTGGGAGCGGCGATACTCGCCGCGATCCCGTTATCGCGACGGGGGCGGCATTGCTCCTGCATTGCTGCATTTCCGCTTTTCAAGCTGTGCTTCGTGCTCCGCTTGAAACCCCAGGGCATACATCCCTGTATGCCCGTTTGCTGCTGACGCAGCTCACCCTTGGCGGTCACCGGCGTTCCCGCAACACCATGCATTGCCGCTCCCGCGATAATCTTCGTTCAATTTGCCGCTTTTGGCGTCGAGTCCGCCCCCGGTGGGCTGACATAGGTTTGGAACAACTGCCAGATGCGCCGGTATTCGTCCAGCCACGAATACGCCGCGGCAAAGTCGTGATGCTCGGTCGGGTAAATCATCACGTCGAAGTTCGGATTGCGCAGCTCCTGGAGCTTCTCGATCATGTGCACGGTATCCAGGAAAAACACGTTGTCGTCCTGCATGCCCTGCAGGATCAGCAGGTGGTGCTTGAGCTGCCCGGCGTAATTGATGGGCGAACTCACGAAGTAGGCCTCGGGATCGATCGCCGGGCGGTTGAGGATGTCGGCGGTGTAGAAATCGTTGTAGTCCGCCCAGTCGCCCACCGGTCGCAGCGCCGCGCCCGCGGCAAACAGATCCGGACGGCGGAACATCATCATATAGGTCATGAAGCCGCCGTAGGAACCGCCCCACACGCCCAGGCGTTGCGGGTCCACGTGCCAGTCCTGCTCCAGCCAGTGCACGCCGTCCTCGAGGTCCTGCACTTCCGGATGACCCATGTGCCGGTAAATGGCGGTGCGCCAGTCGCGGCCGTAACCCTGGGAGCCCCGGTAATCCATGTCCAGCACCAAATAACCGTGCTGCGTGAGGAAGGTGCTGAACATCATCTCGCGAAAGTAATACGACCAACCCTGATGGGCATCCTGCAGGTAACCGGCGCCATGGATGAAAACGATCGCCGGCCAGGATTGCGCGGCCGAATAATTCTGCGGCAGGTACAGGCGCGCGTAAATCGGCTGCTTGACCTCCGGATGCGAGGACGGCACCGGCACGATTTTGGGTGCCACCCAGTCAATGGAAGTGTAGGCGCTGGACAGCGTGTGGGTCAGTTGTTTGGTCGCGCCATCCGGGCGCGCATTCGCCACCCATACTTCCGGATGCGTGAGCGTGGTGGAGTGATACACCAGCAGCTTGCGGCCGTCGGGCGACAGCGCATACCCCATGCCGCCTTCCTCCAGCGCCGACGGTTGCGGGCCGTTGACGCCGCCCAGATCTGTGACCGCCTGCATGTCACCGCTGCGCACGTTGATGCGGTAGATTTCATAAATGCCGGGAGCCTTGACGTTGGCGACCACGAAGAACTCGCGATCATCGCGGGTCAGGGTCGGATCGGAAACTTCGAACTTGCCGCTGGTCAGTTGGCGTGCGGTCTTGGCGTCGACGTCCTTGTGGTAAAGCTGCGAATAATTCGTGGCTTCGGACAGGTACCACAGGGTGTGGTTGTCGTGCAGCCAGCCAAAATCATTGAAGTCCCAGTTGATCCACGCGGGATCGGTGAGCCGGTTCTGGGTGATGAGCGTCTGGGTGGCAAAATCCAGCGTCGCAATCCAGCGGTCCTTGTTGTCATTGGCGCGGAACATGAGCGCCAGCCGCGCGCCGTTGTCGCTCCAGGCGATGCCCCACACCGACACTGGTCGTACGGCTGGTGCCTTCACGGACTCCTCGGCGGTTTTCTGTGCAATTCCGTGCTTCACGTCCCAGATCAGTGCGGATTTGCGCAGCGCCGCCAGCGGATCGTCCTTGATGCCGGGCAGTTGCGCGAGATCCGCTTCGAAGGAGCTGTGGCGCTCCAGGTCCAGAACCATCACGGATTGCGGCGGCGGCGGATTCAGGCCGACGTAGGTGTGGCGCTTGAGCATTTCCACGTAGCCGGAGGCGGTGATCCATTCCGGCATGATGCCGGGCGCGCCGCGCTGGTAATTCGCCGGAATGGTCATCAGCACCAGCCAGCGGCCGTCGGGTGAGAGCGAGCTGCGGATGATTTTGATCTGGTCGCCGAGATACCAGGGTGCCGGCATGCGCGTGGCATCCGCGGTGTTTTGTTGCTGTTGCTGGTTGTGGGCGGCCTGGGTATTGGCCTGTTGCTTGCTCAGGAATTCGTACAGCCGCAACTGTTCGGCCTGCAGGTAATTCTGCGGCGGCTTGATCTTGTCCGGATCATCCGTCAGCCGAATGTCGGCGGCCAGCGATACCAGCCCGGTATGCAGGTTGTAGAGGTAAATGTCGTTGCCCTGATGCCATTGCACGCGTTCGCCGTCGGCCATGAATTCAGCATCGTTCTTGGCGGCGGAGTCGCGCGTGAGCTGGCGCAGCGCACCGGTTCGCAGGTCGCGCACGAACACGTTGTTGTCGCGCACGAATACCTTGAGCGTGTATGCGAGATTGTAGCTGTCGCCGGGGGCGGACACCGTCCCGAGGTCGCTGTCCGGCACCTTGACGACGGCGTCGCTCGCGACATTCACCGCGTACAGGTCGCGCAGCGGACTGCCTTGGCGCTTCTGCCAGTAGTAAATGTGGCGGCTGTCCCAGCCCCAATAGGCGCGTTCCGGCGGATTCCCGATCCAGTCCGGATTGGCCATGATCTGTTCCAGAGTAACGCCGACGCCGGTACCCGGAGCGGCGCCGCTCGGTGCGGCCAGCGCCGGCAACGCCGGCAGCAGCAGCAACAGACCCGACAGCAGGGAAATCAGTCCTTGGCGCATGTGGAGTCCCTCGGAATCAAACAGTCGTTGGGATTCAAGTTACAGCCAGAGCCTGGTCCAGATCGGCAATCAGATCGCCGACATGTTCGACGCCCACCGACACCCGCAACAGGTTGCGCGGCGTCTGGGTGTCCGGCCCTTCCATGGAAGCGCGGTGCTCGATCAGGCTTTCCACGCCACCCAGACTGGTGGCGCGGGTAAACAGATTGACAGCGGCCGCTGCGTGCATGGCGGCGGCTTCGCCGCCCTTGAGCGTGAAGGATAGCATGGCACCGAAAGCGCGCATCTGCTTCGCGGCCAGCGCGTGTCCGGGATGCGAATCCAGTCCGGGATAGAACACCTGCTCCACGGCCCGATGGCCGGCGAGGAAGCGCGCGAGTTCCAGCGCATTCTGCGCTTGCGCGCGGACGCGCAGCGGCAACGTGGCGGCGCCGCGCAGCAGCAGCCAGCAGTCGAACGGCGAAGGCACCGCGCCGGCCTCGGACTGCAGGAAGCGGATGCGCTCCGCGAGCGGATGGTTCTCGCGCACCACGATGGCGCCGCCCAGCACGTCGCTGTGGCCGCCGAGATATTTGGTGGCGCTGTGCATGACGAAATCCACGCCATATTCAAACGGCCGCTGCAGCACCGGGGTGGCGAAGGTGTTGTCGCACACGGTGATGACGTCGTGCGCGCGTGCAATTTCCACGGCGGCGGCGAGATCGGTGATCTTGAGCAGCGGATTCGACGGGGTTTCCAGCCACAGGAGCCGCGTGGCGGGCGTGAGTGCGCGGCGCAGCGCGGTGAGATCGGTGCAATCCACGAAGCTCAATTTGAGCTGCCAGGGCTGCATGATTTCGCGCAGCAGCCGCATCACCCCGTGGTAGGCATCGCGGCTGCAGATCACGTGATCGCCGGGCTTGAGTGCCTGGAATACCGCACCGGCGGCGGCCACGCCCGAAGCAAACGCCAGGGCGGTGCGGCCGCCTTCGAGCGCCGCGAGACAACGTTCCCATTGCACGCGGTTGGGGTTGGCGACGCGCGCATAACTGAAACCATGCGGATAGCTGCCGTCGGCCTCGCGCGCGTAGGTGGTGGACAGGTGGATCGGCGGACTCACGGCGGAGGTGGCGGCATCCGGTGCGTGACCGGCGTGCACGCTCAGTGTTTCGATGTGCGGGGCGGAACGGCTCGGCATCTGAAGGCTCCGGGTTGCTGGGCAGCAGGTTGCAGAGGAAGGCGGCCGGTCGCGTTCAGGCCGGCGCCACGAATGCCACGCGATTGCGTCCCTGCTTCTTGGCCTCGTACATGGCGCGGTCGGCGATCTTGAACAGCTCCTCGAATTTGACCGCCTGACCCTGGGCGCGCGCGGTCACGCCGATGCTGGCGGTGACCGCCACGCCCTCGGGCTTGAGGCTGGCGATAGCCCGGCAGATCTCCTCGGCGCGGCGATGTGCATCTTTGGCCTCACAGTGGTTCAGCAGCACCACAAACTCCTCGCCGCCGACGCGCGCCGCCAGATCGCCCTCGCGACAGGCCTGGTGCAACATGGCGCCGGTCTTGGCGAGCACGCTGTCGCCAAACTGATGGCCGCGGGTGTCGTTGATGTTCTTGAAATGGTCGAGATCAATCACCAGCAGACTTACCGGATAATCGTAACGCATCGCGTTGCTGAAATACTTGGGCGCGAATTCGCGCAATGAATTGCGATTGTACAGACCGGTGAGTTCGTCCTTCATGGCCAGCTGGTACAACTGCTGCGACTGTTTTTCCACCTGATCCAGCAACTGCTTGCTGATGATCAGATTGCGCACGCGCGCGCGCACTTCTTCTTCCAGCGGCGGCTTGGTGGTGTAATCGTTGATCCCGAGGCGGAACAGCTCGATGCGCCGCGAGGGATCGTCCATGCCGGAGAGCGCGAGAATCGGCACACGGCGCTTGTTCGATGCCAGAGTACGCACGCGGTTCACCAGGCCCACGCCGCTGATCGGGCCTTCCAGCAGGATGTCGCTGACTATCAGGTCATAGTCCTGCCTCTCGAACGCCTCGAGCGCGGCATCCGCAGTCCGAAAATGATCCACTTTCAGGTTCATCTGCGTGAGCAGGCGGATCATGATGTGCGAGGCCACCTGGCTGTCCTCGATGTACAGCACACGGCCGCTCACTTCCTCCGGCTCTTCGAGGAAGAAACGGCTCAGGTGGTCGGTGAGGTCCTTGGCGTCGGTGCGTTCCTGGATCTCGGTGACCCCGGCCTCGAAGGCCTCGTGGCGCTGACGCTGGTCCTCAGTGGACGTGAGCAGGATGAACGGGGTCTTCACGAACTGCGGCAGGGTGCGCAGGTGCTGGCAGAGCGCGATGCCGTCAATCCCCGGCAGGCTCAGGGCCGCGCACACCAGCCCCACGGATTCCTTGTGCAGCACGTCCAGGGCCTCTTCGCCGCTGCCCACGGCGATGGAGTGATGGCCGAGGCTGGCTACCATTTTCTGCAGCACGCTGCGGAACACCTTGGAATGGTCAACGATCAGGATGTTCATGCCGAATTCGTGTATGCGCCGCCCGCATCCCCGCGCATCAGTGTACTCGGGGCCGCTGCGCGCGGCATGCCGGGACCGTGTGACCCGGGATTGGCGCGCCCGCGGGCGTACAATCGCGTCGAGTGCCGCCCCGCCCCGCAATTGCATGCCGCCGGGGGGAATGCGCATCAGCCACACGCTGCACTTGCAAGGGGATTGAGATGAAACTCAGTACTGTCAGCGTCGCCTTGCTATTCATTTTGGTGACGATCGCCGTGCTCGGCGCCTTCCGGCACTCTGTGTGGTGGGTATTCATCCCCGCCGGCCTGCTGGCGCTGCTCGCGTTCTACGACCTCATTCAGACACGGCACGCCATCCTGCGCAACTATCCGATCTTCGGCCATCTGCGTTATGCCTTTGAAGACATGCACACCCAAGTCCGCCAGTACTTCATCGAAGGCGACATGCAGGGCCTGCCGTTCGCGCGCGAGCAGCGCGAGATGGTGTATGAGCGTGCCAAGAACGTAGGGCTGGTGCACCCCTTCGGCACCATCGAGAACGTGTACCGCACGGGCTACGAGTGGATCAACCATTCGGTGGTGGGGCGCTGGCCGGAAAAAGAAGAGCCGCGCGTGAAAGTCGGCGGACCGCAATGCGCGCGGCCCTACCTGGCTTCGCGTTTCAACATCTCCGCCATGAGCTTCGGCTCGCTCTCGGCGAACGCCATCGAGGCCCTGAACAGGGGCGCCAAGCTTGGCGGCTTCGCGCACGATAGCGGCGAAGGCGGCATCAGCAAGTATCACCTGAAACCCGGCGGCGATCTGATCTGGGAACTGGGCACCGGCTACTTCGGCTGCCGCAGCCAGGACGGCAGATTCGA
>JBOIAZ010000030.1:0-5222 GCA_050739175.1 Gammaproteobacteria bacterium | reverse complement strand
CCGCTGCGCTCGATGAGATAAAAACTCAAGCTGCCCACGCTCAAGACCGTGGGGGCGCCTGCGGCATCGTCTTGCAGCGGACCGATGGCGCGCACCGGCCGGCCTGCATGCAGGACGTTGATGCCGGGCGCGGCCACAAAACGCACTTCGCGGCCTGTCGCCTGGAACGTGCCCACCTGCTCCGGTAGTGCCGGATAATCCATGACAATGCGGTTCGATTCCGCGCGGCCAAAGCTGTTTTCACCTGGCTCCAGCCAGAACAGGCCCACGAGCGTGGTCCAGCCATCTTCGGCCGTAAGCCTTTTCAGGCGGTGCGCGCGCCACGCCAGAATTTCGCGTTCGTAATCCGTCTCTGTCGCTGTACAGTCTGCCGTGTATCCCATGACGCACATGCTAATCGTGCTGACGCATTCTGACCACTCGCCCCGCGATGTCAGTTCCATCACGATGTAGAATACCGTCGGTATTTTCCCACCACGCCATGCCTCAATAAAGACAACCCATGGCCAACCGATTACTGGGCTATCTCTCGGCCCGTGACTGGAAGACCCGGATAATCTTCTGGTGCGGTGCATTGGCGGTCGGCGGCATCGCCGCGGGCTTCACGCTCGCCAGCACCTGGGCGATGGAGCTGCACCAGCGCATTCTGGACCATTCGCGTTGGTGGACCTTCCTGGTGTCGCCCGTGATTCTCGTGTTCGTGGTGTTTCTGACGCGCCACGTGTTTCCGAACACCCAGGGCAGCGGCATCCCGCAGGCGATTGCGGCCTTGCGCATTTCCAACGCCTCCCGGCGGTCTGCCTTGCTGTCGTTGCGCATCGCCTTTGGCAAAATCCTGTTGACGCTTATCGGCTTCGTGGGCGGCGCGTCCATCGGCCGCGAAGGCCCGATCGTGCACATCGGCGCTTCCACCATGTATTCGCTGGGGCGCTATACGCGCTTTCCGCCACACTATCTGCGTCACGGGCTGATCATGGCGGGCGGCGCGGCCGGCATCGCCGCCGCATTCAACACGCCGATTGCCGGCATCATTTTCGCTATCGAGGAGATGGCGCGCTTCTACGAGGAGAAAGCCACCGGCATGTTGCTGCTCGCGGTCATCATCGCGGGCGTGGTGGCGCTCGGCATCCTCGGCAACTACACCTATTTCGGCGTCACCAGCGCGAGCTTCACCGCAGTCAAGGACTGGATCGCGGTGCCGGTGTGCGGCGTGATCGGCGGCCTGCTGGGCGGCGTTTACAGCCGCCTGCTGGTGGCCGGCATGCGCCGGTTGCGGCCGCTGTTCGCCAAATACTGGCTGCTGATTGCGCTCGGCTGCGGTTTGTTGATTGCGGTCATCGGCCTGGTCTCCCATGGCGCCACCTATGGCACCGGTTATGAGCAGGCGCGCCACGTGCTCACCGGCGACCGGAACATGGGCTTGGGTTTCCCGTTCTACAAAATCCTCGCCAACCTCGTGTCCTATTACAGCGGCATTCCCGGCGGCCTGTTCTCGCCTTCGCTGGCCGCAGGCGCGGGACTGGGAGCGGACTTGGCGCCGCTGGTGCCGTTCGCGCCGGTCGCCACCGTGGTGGTGCTCGGCATGGTGAGCTATTTCACCGGCGTAGTGCAGACGCCGCTCACCGCCGCGGTGATCGTCATGGAAATGGTCAACGACCAGGCGATGATCCTGCCGATCCTGGCAGCGGCACTGATCGCGCTTGGCGCCTCGAAACTTATTTGCCGCCAGCCGGTCTATTGGGCCTTGGCGGAGGAATTCCTGGGGACCCAGGAACCGCCGGACACTACGCCTCCACCCAATCAAACTGATACCAAACCAATCCAGGGGCCGTCATGAAAACCATAGTCAATGTTGCCATTTTCTTTGGGTTTGTCGCGCTGACTGGCATTGCACAAGCCTCATCTCCAACCGGATTGGATGCAATCGCCGCGTATGCGGGTACCTGGAAAGGCGACACCGAAAATTTTGCCACACCTTATAGCAAGGCGAGCAAAGAATCGGACACTTTGCACAATGAGGTTTGGCGCAGCGGCGACTTCTATGTCATTCACCAGATCGTGAACGGCAAACCCGCGCCGGTGCTGAGCGTGTACACCTACGACAGTAAAGCCGACGTTTATCACGTCTATTCAGTTCCTGTGAACGGAGATGATCCCGGACCCGCCGGTACGCTCATCATCAAAGGCAATGTCTGGACCTTCCCGTGGGAATATCAGGACAAGGGCAAAACTGTTTATTTTCGTGTGGTCAACGTGTTCATGACGCCGAACACCATCGAATACCGGCAGGAGTTTTCAACCGACAAAGTTCACTGGACCGTTATGGCGAAGGGACATGAAGTTAAAATTCAATCTTGATTCTGATGTTGGTTGGGGTCCACGTCACTGCTTCCTTCCGCCGAAGGGTTGCGTCTGGTGAGAATTTTCAGGGGCTGCACAGGGTAAACAGATTCGCTGCGCCGAACTGCAGCGATGCAACGCGTATTGCAGGCCTGCACTGGCCCATGGCACCGGGGCGGCGCGAGTCTAAAGGTGCTGGGGCCGCACTTGGAGCTTCGTTTTGAGCGGACGCTCGCCACGAAACAGCACTAGGGCAAAAGCAGTGGCTACCAGTGCGCAGCCGCCGAAGATACACAAGGCGACCACGAACCCTTCCGTCAATGCCGCCTGAAAGAGCAGGCTGCCGAGCCCGAAGCCGACGAACAGCGAGAATGCCATCAGAGCCACGGCTTGGCCCCTTGGCCCATGCAGGTCCGTCGTGATTGCCGCGAGCTGTGGGTGGGTCAGGTCGAAGCCGAGCGAAAGCAGAATGATTGCGATCTGTGCGGCGACCAGTGGCAGCGGCAACGCGAGCAGCAGCGCGCATGCGCCGGTCAGGGCGACACCGGCTGGAACAATCCAGGCACGCCCATACCGGTCTGCCAGCTTTCCGATGACGGGTCCGAACACCAGGCCCGGGATGCCGTAGCCGAGCAGCGCGAGACCTATCCCGGTCTCGCCGAGTCCGAAGCGTTGGTGCAAATACACGCCGAGCCAGGTAAACACGCCGGACTGCAGGATGGCATTCAACACGACGTAGCCGTAGGTGCGCCGGGCGCGTGCCATAGACAACAGGGACACGTAGCCACGTGCCACGGCATGCCACGGGGACGGCACCGACGGCAGTACAGTGCGTGGGAAGGCATGCGTGCCCACCGTAAGCAAAATTACTGCGATGGACAGCGCCGCGACGATGAGAAACAAACCGCGCCACCCGGTCAGCGGTACGAGCAGTGCGCCCACGGCGGCGCCCGTCGCGGTACCGCCTGCGATCGCGCCGAACATCCAGCCGACCGCGCGACCACGGCGCTCGAAAGGAATCACATCGCCGATCAAAGTGAGGCAGATCGGCACGACGCCCGCCGCGAACACCCCCGCGGCGACTCGCCACGCGATGAATACATCCACACGCTGGGCCGTCGCCGTTGCCGCGGTGATGGCCGCGAACGTCAACAAGGATGCGTAGATGACGGTACGCCGTCCGATGCGGTCGGACAGCGGACCCGCGAGCAGCGTCATGAGTCCTTGTGGAATGATGTAGGCGGGAATCGCGAGTGCGACCCACGTGACCGGGCTTGCAAATACCACCGACAGGTGCGGGATCAGCGGAGCAACCATGAAAGTCTGTGCGAACACCACGAACGCGGTGGCGCAGATCGCGGGCAATAGCGTGCGCGGCGCGGCAGGCCGCGTTTCTGCAGCCGTGTGGACGACTTCGTGCATCAATCGCTGTCGTGATGGCGCCGGTAGTGGCGCGCGACCCGGGCACGGTTGCCGCAGAGCGCGCTCGAGCACCAGCGCCGCCGCGGATAGGTCGCCACGAACATCAGGACACAGTCCGGATTCGCGCACTTGCGTAGACGTTTGGCCTGCGGTCCGGTCAAAAGTGTCACGGCATCCGCGGCGAGTTTGCAGAGGAGCACGCTGCGCTGTGAGCGCGCGCCAAGTGGCGCAAGCCGCGGTTCGCGCCCGGTCCAGATGAACCGCGTCCGGATGCTCGGGGCGGCCTGCGCATGGTTGATGGCTGCAACGGCTACGGCATTGGGTGGTCGGTGTGCGTGCCACGCACCGAATAGTTCTTCGAGCGCAGAACGCAGTTTGCATACTGCCCGCCAGTCCGCAGTGCTGACCGATCCCGTCCAACTGAGACGCTCCGCTTCAAGACGCAGCCAGGCGGCAAGCTCTGCGGGCGTTTCGAGCAGGTCCGCGACAGTGCCGTCCTGGTGCATGCGCGTGTTGGCCAGGTCGAGTGACAAGGACTCGCCGAGTAACGGGAACAACGGTATCGAATTCATGGCGTAGGACGTAGCCTCGACAGGTGACTAATGGAAGTATACATTAGTAACACCAAAGTTTGTACGGAGATTGCAGTCATGGCCAAACGTCTGGGTGTTTACGTGTTCGACGGGGTTGAGGTAGTGGATTTCACGGCGCCGTTCGGAGTGTTCGCGGTGGCGCAGCGCATGGACCCTGAGCTGGATGCATTTCTGGTAGGGGATACCCATGTGCCGGTCGAAACAACGGCGGGCATGACGGTCATGCCTCGTTACGGGCTTGATGATCATCCCGATATGGATGCCTTTCTTGTGCCGGGTGGCATTGGTACGCGTCGCGAGATGCACAACGCGAGGCTGCTTGATTTCGTGCGCACGCTTCCGGAGAAGACCTTGCGTGTGAGCGTTTGCACCGGTGCCTGGATTTACGGACAAGCGGGGATTCTCGACGGCCTCAAGGCGACCAGTCGCAAGAACGGCGACCCGTCGGAGAAGCTGATCCCGATCGACCGCTTGGCGCAGATCGCGCCCAAGTGTCACATTGATCGCCATCGGGTCGTCGATCAGGGACGGGTGATTACCGCGGGCGGCATCTCCTCGGGCCTTGAAACCGGGTTGTACCTGCTGCTGCGCTTTGGCCACGATGAAGCGTTCGTAGATAGCGTGGCCAAGATCATGGAATACGAGAAGCAGTGGGCACTGATGAAAACGGATCGTCTGGTTGCCTGATCAGCCAGGGAGCGGCCTTGGTCTGCTTTGTGGTGCCGGCGGGGCAAATTGGTTACAGCGGTGATTTGATGCCGCGCGTGGAAAACGGCAAGGTGTATATTCATCAAGACTACGATTCTGGATCTTTTCTTGCGCTGTTGCAGCGTGACTATCCAAAAATAGCGACACAATTCGCTCCGC
>JBOIAZ010000029.1:0-13931 GCA_050739175.1 Gammaproteobacteria bacterium | reverse complement strand
GCCAACGGGGCTCGCCCATGAGCGCCCCCGTTTCGCTTGTCACCCCAAACCGGACCTCTGCAAATTCCTGCGGGGAGCGTAGCTCAGCCGCAGGTAATCGTTCGCTGTCGTCTACACCGCTGGGCTTGTCTTTATTAGGTACAAGTACCACAGAAACCCCGTCATTGTCGGTTTCTCCCGAGGAATCCCGCTTCAAAGCCATGCGTCGGGGGGTGTTGCTTACTGCCCGTTCCGTTGAGGAATCCATCGCCGAATCGGGTAGGCAGTTCCGTCGCGCCTTCGTCACCCTGACCTATCGCCCCGGTGTGGACTGGGCTCCTTGGCACATTTCGCAGACCCTCGCCTGTTATGCCGAGTGGGCCCGCCGCCGGGGATTCCCGCTGCTCTACGTGTGGGTGCTGGAATTGACCAAGGCCGGGATACCGCATTACCACGTCGTGCTGTGGTTGCCGCTCGGGTTCACGCCGCCACTACCCGATAAGCAGGGCTGGTGGAGACACGGTATGTCTCAAGCCAAGTGGGTGCGCTCGCCCATTGGCTACATGGTCAAGTACCTGAGCAAAGGCCTGTCCGGTCAGAGCTACCCCAAGGGTGCCCGTATTTGGGGCTCGGGTGGGCTCACAGCCGGCCAGCGTCTTCGACGTGTCTGGTACCGCACCCCAGCTTGGCTCAAGCGCTTCGCACCCGCTGGCAAAGTCTGCCGTGTCCGTCGCTGTGACGGGGGCTGGTGGAACATGACGACCGGCTGGTGGTATCGCTCGCCGTGGTGGGTGTCGGGGTTCGACTCGCACGGCCCGCTGTTGGAGTGGGTCGGTTGGGGGCCGGATGACATTGAGCTGCGGGGTGCGCTATGCTGACGCGCCCCCCTACTCAGTTCAAGGCTCGACCTGAAGGAGGTTTAACAAGTACCGTCCTGTCATTTCATCCCGTGCTCTACGGGTACTCCGCGGCCATCATTGCGCAGTGGTGTTTGGTTTCACTCCGTCACGCGCATCGCCTGAAGTCCGGACGAGCGCGCCCTACTCCGCGCATTCTCAAACTGTTTCAGTTGCACGCCTGCCAGCAGGTGCTTGGCCCGCAGTGGTCGGGTTGGCAAGTCGTGGGCGATAGGTTATTTAATCCTGCCCATGAGTCGTTTACTCGCGCGCAATTGGAAGCCTACGTGCTGATTTGGCAGCTCGCCAGCAGCCGGGCACCGGAGTCTGTTCACAAGGTCCTCGCGCAATTGCAGGGGGCCGCATGAGCTACGTCACTCACACAGTTCATCGCCCGTATCCCGTCACGCTGATACCTTCACAGCGTCTGCACATGAGCGAAGGCGTACAGGGATGTACGCCGTTCTTGGGACAGGGATGTCCGCAGACCTCACAGGGCCGTGCAGCGAAGCGGTGGGCTGTGTGGGTGCCGTTCACGTGTCTGCGTCTGTTGATCACCACCTTGCAGACCTCTTGCATCGGCAATGATGTTGCTACTGCACTTCGTGGTGCGTCGCGTTATACATTATGCGCATTTTACGGATGTGTTCAGACCTAAAAATGCCGGTGCACGCGGCCGGCCCCTGGTGCGCAATCAGCGGTTGAAGCGCGCAAGGCTGTAATCCCGGAGATCAACCGCGGGCGGCCGGCCCGCCACAAGGTCCGCCACCAGTTGCGCCGAACCTGCACACAGCGTCCAGCCGAGCGGACCATGCCCGGTATTCAAGTAAAGATTTTCATAGGGCGTGGCGCCCAGAATCGGCGGGCCATCGCAGGTCATGGGGCGCAGTCCACTCCAATGCGTCACCTTGCCCTCACCCGCGGCATCGCCGGCAAGCTTCGGCAACAGCGCGAGCGCCTGCTGCAGGCACGCGCTGCTGCGCGCCGTGTTGTCGGCGGTATCGTAGCCGTTGAATTCGGCCGTGCCCGCAATACGTATCCGGTCGCCCAGCGGCGCGATCACGATCTTCTGCTCGAAGTCCACCACCGGGACCTGCAGCTGCCGACCGGGCGCGGCCTGCAGCGTAAGTGAATAGCCCTTGACCGGATATATGGGCAACGGCAGGTGCAGAGGCCGCGTGAGCTTCGGGCTGTAACTGCCCGCCGCCAGCACATAGACATCGGCCTGGATGTCGCCGCGGTTGCTGTGCAAAACCCGAATGGAGCGGCCGTCGGCCTGCAAGCGGGAAATCTCGGTGTCGAACTGGAAGCGCACGCCCGCCGCCGCCGCATGCCGTTGCATGCCGCCGGTAAACAGATAGGCATCGCCGCTGCCATCGTGCGGATAATGAATGGCGCCCACCAGGCCCTGCGCAGCATCGGCGAGCAGGGGCTCGAGTGCCACGGCGGCGCCCGGGTCCAGCACGCGTGCATCCAGGCCCAGCGGCCGCAGCCGCTCAGCCAGCCGCTGGGTTTCCAGCAGTCCGCGGCGCTCACGAAAAACTTTCAGGGTACCAAGGTGGAGATGCTGATATTCGAGCGCGAGCTGCTGGTCGAGAGCGTCCAGCGTGGCCAGACTGTACAGCGCCAGGCGCAATGTCGCCTCGGTGGAGCGCAGATGCGGCTGCAGCCGGGACGCACGCAGAAAACGCCAACCCCAGCGCAGCATCCCGGGAAGGGCGCGCGGCCGCAGCAATAATGGTGAATTTTCGCGCCCCAGCCAGCGCAGCAGGCGACCGAACGTGCCGGGGGCATTCCAGGGATCGGCCTCACTGGGCGTAAGCAGTCCGCCATTGGCAAAACTGGTTTCCAGCCCCGGGCCGGCGCGCCGCTCGACTACGGTAACGTCGAAGTCCCGCTGCGCAAGGAACCATGCGGTAGTGGTGCCGAGCAGCCCGGCGCCGATGACGACGGCTGAGCGCTGCATCAGCCACCGTGGGTGCCGGCAAGCCGCTGCGCGAAAAATTCCGCTGCGGCCTGGTCGGCATCGAGCCAGGAGTGGTAACGCAGGAAGCCGTGGATTTCATTGGGGATGACGATTTCCTGGTACGGCACATGCTGCAATTGCAGGCGGCGCACCAGATCCACCATCTGGTGGAAGTGCACGTTGCGGTCGTCATCGCCCTGGATCAGCAGCACCGGTGATTTCCATTTGGCAATATCGGAATCCGGCGAAGACTCCCAGAAGGTTTTCATGAGCGCTTTCATGTCGGGCATCTGGTAACGCTGCATGGGTTTGCCGAACCAATCGTCCGCGAACATCGACCAGTCATGCACGCCGTGAAAATCCACGCCGGCCTTGAAGATGCCGGAGTTGCGTGCCAGGGCGAGCGCGGTCAGGTACCCGCCGTAGGATCCGCCCCAGATGCCGATACGGCGCGCATCCACGCGCGCATCGCGTTGCAAAAAGCGAGCACCCGCCAGCACGTCCTGGTATTCCGATGCGCCGGTCGGCCCCCAATGTGCCGGGTAATGGAAATCGTGGCCGTAACCTATGCTCAGGCGGTAATTCACCGACAGCACGATGAAACCGTGATTGGCCAGATACTGGTTCACGGCATAGCTGTTGCTGTAGTAATCCATGTTGTGCCAGGTGAGCAGCATCTGCCGTGGCGGCCCGCCGTGCACGAAGATGATCGCGGGTTTTTTCGCCGCGCCGCCCGGCTTTTCAAACAACTGGCCCTGCACCTGCCAGCCGTCGGCGGACCGGAAGCTCACCGGTTGAGGCACGACCAGCTGGTCGGTGGGAAAATCATCGGGTATCTGGTTGCGATCAAGCGTAAGCCATTGATGCGCGTCCACCGCGCCGGCCATGACCAGCGGCGGCTGGCGCGCGCCGGCGTCGACAAATGCCAACGACTTGCCGGCATTCGTCAGCACCGGACTCCATTGACTGTGCGTGCCGCTGGTTACGGCTTGGGGAGCGCCGCCGCTCACCGCGACGCGAAACAGGTGCCGGCGGTCGTCGTCGCCGGGTGTGCGGCCGCTGTTGGCGGAATACACCAGGAACTTGCCGTCGGGCGCCACCGCCAGATCCTCGATCATGAACTTGCCGGGTGTAAGCAGGCGGGCGTTGCCGCCGTTCGCCGACACCACGTAAAGATGCGGCCAGTTGTCCATCTCGCAGATGAAGGCCAGCTGGTTGCCGGCCACCCAGCGCAGATCCGGATCGCCGCCTTCCTGCGGAAATGAAGCGCGCAGCGTATCCGGGCTGTCCCAGACGGCGCGCCCCTGCCCGCTTTGCACACTCGCTACCCACACCGACCATGGCGCCGCATGCCATTCGAGAATGGATTGCGGTGGACCGCCGTTGCCGGGTGTGCGCAGAAACGCGATGCGCGTGCCATCCGGCGACCAGCGCGGTTCCAGATCGTTGGCCGTCGCAGGTGCCAGGTATTCGATGGGCGTGCTGTCGTTGCGGTACACGCCGATGAAACTGTGATCGCCGCGGTCCGAGACAAAGGCCAACGCCGTGCCGTCGGGTGACCACTGCAGATCGGAATCGTGGCCGCGATCGAAGAACAGCTGCTGGGCTTTCTGGCTGCCGTCAATCGGCACCCACCACACGCTGCTGTCCGGCCGGTGGATGAAGGCCACGCGCTTGCCATCGGGCGATATCGCCGCTGCGTCGCCCTCCGCCAGCACCCGCGGCTCTCCGGTGGTCAGCGACACAGACCACAGCTGCATCTTCGGCTCCACCGGGCTCGAATCCGGATCGGGCGGCGGGAATTCCGGCCAGTTTGCGTCGTGGTCGCCGCCGCGCACGTACACCAGGTACTGGCCGTCGGCGGAAATGCTCAAGTCGCTGAGTTCCTGACCGTCGTCGTTTTCGTAATGCGTCACCAGCTTCGGCTGGTAATTCGGACCGAACGCCACCCAGATGTTGCGTACCCCGCGCTGGTCCAGCACCCAGGCAATCACATTGCCGTTGGGAGAAGACACCAGATTGCTGGGATACGGATAGCCAAGCACCTGCTCCATGCTGAAGGTCGGCGTCGCCGGTTGCGCGTAGCTGCTGACACCGATGAGTGCGAGCAGCGCCACGGCCAACGGCAATCCGAGTATCTTTGGCAGTAAACGTGACATGAGTATCTCCCGGCGGGGATGACGGCGCAGATTCGCGGATATTCTTGTGCGTCAAATGTTAACGCGTAACCCGGGCAACCGCTACACGCACAAATTTCAGTGGGCGACGCGCTCCTGCATGCGGGCTTCCCACTCGAGACTCTGGCGGTCGCGCCACAAGGTCGCGAGTGCCAGCGCGCGTTTGCCCTGGAAGTAGGTCACGGCGCAATCGAACTTGGCCAGATTGCCGTCCAGCTCGATGCGGTCCCAGCTCTCGGCGTGGCCCACGTAGTTGAAGCTCACGTCGTAGTGCTGGCTCCAGAAAAACGGTACGGCGGTATAGCGTTCGCCATAACCCAGCATGTTGCGCGCGGCCACCTGGCCCTGGTGCTGGGCTACCGCCCAATGCTCCACGCGAATGCTCTGCTGACTGTGCGCATCCGGCCAGCGCGCGATGTCCCCCGCCGCGAACACATCAGGCGCGTTGGTTTGCAGGTATTCATCCACCACCACGCCACGCTCAATCCTGAGACCCGCCTGCTCGGCCAGCGCGGTCACCGGGCGTACGCCGATGCCGGCCACGATCAGGTCGGTTTCCAGCACTTCGCCAGTGTTGAGCGTTACCCGATTGTCATCGATGGCGGACACGGTGCGGCCGAGATGGAACACCACGCCCTTGGATTCATGCAGCCCAAGGATGAAATCGCCCAGCGCCGTGCCGAACACGCGCTCCATGAGATGCAGCTCCGGCGCCACCACGTGCACCTCGAGCTTGCGTGCGCGCAGCGAAGCCGCGACTTCCAGGCCAATGAAGCTCGCGCCGATCACCAGCGCGCGACGTGCGCCCTGCTCCACCGCACGAATGATGCCGCGGCTGTCGGCCACGCTGCGCACATAGTGCAGCCGTGGCGAATCGGCGCCGGGTATCTTGAGGCGGATCGGCTCGGCGCCGGTGGCGAGCAGCAGCGCGCCGTAGCCGAACTCGCGCCCGTCCTGTGTACGCAGGGTTTTGCGCCCCGGTTCGAGCGCCGTGACCCGGGCTTTGTTGAGCAGACCGATGTCGTGATCGCGGTAGTGATTTGCCCCGCGCACCGGCACCCAGGCTTCCGGAGCCGTACCGGCCAGGTAATCCTTGGAAAGATTCGGTCGGTCCGGCGGCAGGCCCTCCTCGGCACTCAGGATCGTGATGGGCCGGTCGTAACCGCAGAACCGGAGCGTGGTGGCCGCCGCTTCGCCTGCGGCCCCGCCGCCAACAATCACCACCGATTCGGGACTTGCAGGCTTGCCCGGACCGGGTCGGCGCGTGCGCTGGGTCAGCGGCTGTTTGTCGCGCACGAATGCCTTGCCGTCACGCTGTTCGACCCGCCAGCACGGTATGGGATTGAGCCCGGGCGGAGACAGGACTTCGCCGCTGCGCAGGCTGAAGCAGGCATGATGCCAGGGGCAGCGGACCGTGTCTCCCACCACCAGCCCCTTGGCCAAGGGGCCGTGATAGTGCGTGCATATGGCGCCAGTCGCAAATATCTCGCTGCCCTGGCGCGTCAAAATCACCGCATCTTTGCCAACCCGACCCAGGAGAGACCGTCCTTCGGGAATATCCGCAATTGACACGCCAGCCGTAAAGTCCGGCCCGGAATCGGTTGTATTCGACATGTTATTCCTGCGGCTGCTGTACCTGTGTTCGGAACAGCGGGAAGACGGATCGGGAGTCGACGTTCACTGTACCACGCGCTCGCGCGGTAGCCTTAAATTCTGCGCTTCATGCCAGATCAGGCATCGGATTTTTAAGTATTACGTTGCTGTTAAGTCAATGTTTTACATGTACATCATGAAGTTTTAAATTAACTTTAGATTAATTGCTCACTGCCGTGCTGGCCGCATTTGACCGTAACTCTGCACACAGGCAGCGCGCATCTCGGAATGGGTCACGGCCATCCCGTTCACGGGAAGCCGACAGCTGACTTGCGTCTGAATTCACAGCCACCGCCGCGCGAGCCAGCCAATCAATTCCAGCGCCCGCCCGAGCCAACCGCGTTGGGCCCAGCGCGCCGGATACACAACCTCCGACTGCACCAGATCGCCCAGAAATTGCGCCTCAAGGTCCGCCACAAACTGCGGCTGGCGCGAGGTCAGGATCAGTTCGTAGTTCAGGAAGAAGCTGCGATAATCGATGTTGGCGGTACCCACGCTGCCCCACTGACCGTCCACCACCAGGGTCTTGGCGTGCAGCATGCGCGGCTGATATTTGTAAATTTTCACGCCCGAATTCAGCAGGCCCGCATAGGCGGCACGCGCGGCCCATTGTGCTATGCGCACGTCGCTCTTGCGCGGTACCAGTACGCGCACATCCACGCCACGGCGCGCGGCGGTGCGCAAGGCGCGTTGCGTGCGGCGGTCGGGCACGAAATACGGTGTGCACAGCCACACGCGGCGCAGCGCAAGATCGGCGCGCAGGGCGTACAACGCGCGCAGCACCCGTCGGCCATGGTGCGCGCGGTTGGTAATGAGCGTGGCCCCGGGCGCGCGCAGAATGGGCGTGGCCAGGCGCTGGCCGCGCCAGAATGCATCGAACATGATCTGCAGGTTATGCGCCGCGCTACCCTGCACTTCCACGTGCGTGTCACGCCAGCGGCGCTCGCCGTACACCGCGCGCGAATTTTCGCGATGGATGTTGAATCCGCCGAGAAAGCCGATGCGCCCATCCACCACCAGAAGCTTGCGGTGATTGCGGCGGTTGTAGCGGGATGGGTGGCGCCAGTTCCAGCGATGGAACCAGTGCAGGTGCACTCCGTCGCGACGCAGCGCTTTTGCCAGCCGATGCGAGCCCCAGAACAGCGAGCCAGCGGCGTCTATGTGCAGCAAGACCTGCAGACCGGCGCGGGCGCGGGCACCGAGTGCGGCGGCAAATTGCCGCCCGATTTCGTCGTCCGCGAAGATGTAACTTTCCAGCTTGATGGAATGCCGCGCGCGCCCGATGGCCGCGAGCATCGCCGCATACAGCTCATCGCCTTCGGTGAACAGGCGCAACGGCGGGATCGCGACGCGATACGCCGCCGGCCGTTCAAGAGTGTGCTTCTGCATTGCCCCGCCGTATCATCAGGCTGTTATAGTGTCTCAAGTATGCCAGTCCGGTCGCCGACCGGTCACGGTTCAAGTCTGACACTTGCGTGCGTCTGCTGCTGTATAACCTCCGCTACGGCGCCGGCCATGGTCCGGCGTTCAATTTTCCGCTGCCCGGAATCGGCGGCTACATGCGCGCTACCGGCCGTAATCTTGGGCGCATCGTCGAGTTCATCCGGTCCAAGCACCCGGATATTGCCGGATTGATCGAAGTGGACATGGGCTCGGTGCGCGCCGCCACGCAAAATCAGGCCGAGGTCATCGCCAATGCCACTGGTCTGGTGCCTGCGTATCACAACAAATATGCGCATGGCTCGATCAACCAGTATCTGCCGATCGTGCGCAAGCAGGGCAATGCTTTTCTTACGCGCCAGAGCGACGCCATCCAGCGCTTCCACTACTTCGATCTCGGCATCAAGCGGTTGATCATTGAACTGGAAATGACCGGGCTGTGCCTGTTCCTGGTGCATCTGTCGCTCCGCTACCGGCATCGCCAGCATCAGATGCACCATCTGGTGTCCCTGGTGCGCAGTTCGCGCACGCCGGTGATCGTCGCCGGTGATTTCAACACGTTTTCCGGTAGCGAGGAGATCGACTTGTTCGCCGCGGCCGCCGGACTGCACAGCGCCAACGTGCGCAACCAGTCCTCGTGGCCGAGTTCGCGCCCCTACCGCCAACTGGATTTCATTCTCTACAGTCAGGGAGTGCGCATGCTGGCCTTCGACATTCCCGACGTGCAGCTCTCGGATCACCTGCCGTTACTGTTCGATTTCGAGCTGCAGGCGACGGCTTGATGTGGCGCAACTGGTTCGGTCTCCGCGGCTACCAGACTCGCCGCGTGACGCTGCAATCGGTCTGGAACCTGCTGGCCGCCTCGAGCGCGCTGGATGCGGCCGCGCTGCAGGCTGTGCGCGCCAACCTTACTGAATTTGAAGGCAAGCTCAACGGCAGCGCCCAGCCCCTGCAGGCCTTGCGCAGCGAACTCATGGACAGTCTGGATCGCCAGGTACTGAACGGCGAGATTCTGAGCCTGCCGGAAGAATTGCGCGCGCGCCTGCGCCAGCAGCAGAATGCCATATTGCAGCATGATGATGCAGCGCGCGCCTATCTGGCGGCCAACGCCTTGCGCATTGAAGTATTGCGCGAATATGCCCACCGGCGTTTCGGCGATCGTACCGATGGCGACTGGTTCGACGTGTACGCCCGCGCCGCGCATCTGCGGCAGCGCAATACGCGTAACTACATCGAACGCGTTCTCGGCGGCACGCGCAACGCCGGCGATGACGCGCGCTTTCAGGCCATGACGCTCAAGGACAGCGAAATCCGGGCGCGCCTGTTGCAGGTGCCCGCCGGCACGCACTTTCCAGGATTCGGCAAAGCCGACGGTCAAACCGCCTGAACGTTGCGGCGCGGCGCGCGTCTTTCTATCATGGAGCGCCCATTCCGGACCATGCAGGTCCCTGGCTGCACTTTTCAGCCGGATAACGCGGAGTCCATCATGCCCACGCCCTCCCCCGCGCCGAACTGGCGCATCGAGCTCGACCACGACGACATTGCCTGGCTGTGTTTCGACAAGACGGGCAGCGGCACCAATGTGCTGTCCGGCCAGGTGCTGGTGGAACTCGGCGCACACCTCAAGGTACTGGCAACCAAGCCGCCCAAAGGTGTGGTGATTTATTCCGCCAAGACCAGCGGTTTCATCGCCGGCGCCGACATCAAGGAGTTCACCGCGCTCAAGACACAGGACGACGCGTTCCAGATGATCCGCCGCGGGCAGCTGGTGCTCGAGCAATTGGAAAAGCTGCCCTGCCCCACTGTGGCCCTGATCAACGGCTTCGCACTCGGTGGCGGCCTGGAACTCGCGCTCGCCTGCCGCTATCGCGTCGGCATCGACGACGGACGCCTGAGCCTCGGTTTGCCGGAGGTGAAGCTCGGCATCCATCCGGGCTTCGGCGGCACCGTACGCTCCACGCGCCTGGTGGGTGTGCTGCCGGCGATGAGCTTCATGCTCAACGGCCGCAACGTGCATGGGCGCGAAGCCATGCACATCGGGTTGCTGGACCGCCTGTCGAAACCGGACGCGGCCCGGCAATCGGCCCGTGAGCTGTTGCAGCGCTCGCCGGCGCGCAAATCTCCGCCTTTCATGCAGAAACTGCTGGCGCTTGCGCCGCTCCGGCCAATGGTCGCCAATATGCTGGCGAAGAAGGTCGCAACCAAGGTGCGCCGTGATCACTATCCCGCGCCCTATGCCATCATCGATCTGTGGAGGAAATATGCCGGTGTGGATGAAATGTACGTGCAGGAGGCGCACTCCATCGCGCGTCTCATGGTCCACGATACCGCACGCAACCTGGTGCGCGTGTTCTTGCTGCAGGATCGGCTGAAATCCCTCGGCAAGAAATCCGACCTTGCACTGAAGCACGTGCACGTGGTGGGTGCCGGCACCATGGGCGGCGACATCGCCGCGTGGTGCGCGCTGCGCGGTTTTGAAGTGACGCTGCAGGACCGCGAGGAGAAATTCGTGCAGCCGGCCCTGCAGCGTGGCCGCAAACTGTTCGAGAAGCAGCTCAAGGACGATGCGATCCAGGAAGCAGCTGACCGTCTGCGGCTGGATGTGGCCGGCAACGGTGCCGCAGATGCTGATGTCGTCATCGAAGCGATTTTCGAAAACGTCGAGGCCAAACAGGCGCTCTACAAGACACTCGATACCAGGATGAAAGCCGGCGCGATACTCGCCACTAACACCTCCAGCATTCCGCTGGAAACGCTGCGCACCGTGCTCAGGAACCCGCAGCGGCTGGTGGGCCTGCACTTTTTCAATCCGGTCGCCAGGATGCCGCTGGTGGAAGTCGTGCACGCTGCCGATACCGCGCAGGACGAAATCAGAAAAGCGCTGTCCTTCACTCGCCAGATTAACAAGCTCGCGGTGCCGGTGAAAAGTGCGCCGGGTTTTCTGGTCAACCGCATCCTCATGCCCTATCTGATGGAGGCCATGCTGGCCGCCGACCAGGGCATTGCCTATGAGGCCATTGATCAGGCCGCGCTGGATTTCGGCATGCCCATGGGTCCGATCGAGCTGACCGACACCGTGGGTCTGGATGTGTCGCTGTCCGTGGCCGGCGAATTTGCCCGGGTATTCCGCAAACCCATCCCGCAAAGTCTCACCAGACTCGTGGACGAGAAAAAATTCGGCCGCAAGACCGGCGAGGGTTTTTACCGGTATCTGGACGGCAAACCCGTGAAAGACAAGCACCGGGCGCAACCTCAGCCCCCGGACCTGCAGGACCGGCTGATTCTGCCGATGCTCAACGAATCCGTCGCGGCATTGCGCGCAGGCATCGTGGATGACGCCGATCTGCTCGATGCCGGCGTGATTTTTGGCACCGGCTTCGCACCGTTTCGCGGCGGGCCGATCAACTACATTCGCGCCGCGGGTGTGGACAAGCTCAAGGCCCGACTGGGTAAATTCGCGGCCCAGTACGGCGAGCGTTTCCAGCCCGATGCCGGCTGGAACGCGGCCACGCTCAGGGAACCCAAAGCATGAAATTCGACAGCATGCCCAAGGACCGCGACGCCGCGGTCCGCACGCTCGCCATGCCCAAGGACACCAACGGCCTGGGCGACATCTTCGGCGGCTGGATCATGTCGCACGCCGACATGGCCGGCGCGATTCTTGCTTTCCGCCGCGCGGGCGGACGCGTGGTTACGGTCGCGGTCAACGAGTTCGTGTTCGAGAGTCCGGTGTACGTGGGCGACGTGGTGAGCTTCTACACCGACGTGGCGCGCGTTGGCCACACTTCGATTGCCATTGACGTCACGGTATTCTCGCAGCGCAGCGACGGCGCACACGAGACCTGCGTGAAGGTGGCTACCGCACAGGTGACCTACGTGCGCGTGGGCGCCAACCGCCGGCCTGTTCCGGTCGCCAAGTAGCGTCGCACCGGTCAGGGCTGCAGACCGCGGGCCGCTGCGCCGCTTCTTGCCTGACTCGCGATAGCCGTGAGGCGGCGCAGACGCGGCACACCGACCGGACTTAAAATGCACGCACCAAATACTGTGACACTCGGTGAGCATCATCTCCATGGCTGAAACCAACGCAGCGCGTGCCGGCGAGTTCCGCCTGGGCGGCAGATTGCCGATCCACCGTCTCGGATTCGGCGCGATGCGCATCACCGGGCCCGACGTATGGGGTGCACCACGCGATCGGGCGGAGGCATTGCGTACCCTGCGCCGGGTACCAGAACTCGGTGTGAATTTCATCGACACCGCGGATTCCTATGGCCCGGATGTGTCCGAGCCTTTAATCCGCGAAGCTCTGCATCCATATCCGCAGGGACTGGTGATCGCGACCAAGGGCGGGCAGGTGCGCCCGGGGCCGAACGTCTGGGTGCCGCTCGGGCGGCCCGAGTATCTCACGCAGCAGGTCAAGTTGAGTATGCGCCGTCTGGGGCTCGAGCAGATCACGCTCTGGCAACTGCACCGCATTGATCCGAAAGTACCGCGCGCTGAGCAGTTCGGAACGATCCGGGAGTTCCTGGATCAGGGACTGATTCGCCATGCCGGACTGAGCGAAGTGAACGTCGAGGAAATCGAGGCAGCGCAGAAATTCTTTCCGGTGGCCACGGTGCAGAACCGCTATCACGCGCACAGCCGCCGCTACGAGCCAGTGCTGAAGTATTGCGAGACGCATAACATCGGCTTCATTCCGTGGGCGCCGCTGGCGGCAGGCCGCCTGACCATGCCCGGCTCGCCGTTCGAACAAGTCGCGCACCGCCACGGCGCGACCCCGGGCCAGGTGGCCATCGCCTGGCTGCTCAAGCGCAGCCCGGTGATGCTGCCGATCCCGGGCACCTCGCGGGTCGCGCATATCGAGGAAAACGTGGCGGCTGCCGACTTGGTACTGACCGACGACGAGTTTGCCGCGCTCGCGGATTCCGCGCCCAGACGCGGATAAGCATCGTTGCGTTAATGCCTCGGGCACATTGCCCCGTATGGCGTGGAGAGTACGTTGGCACCCGAGCCATATAAAAGTCTGTACCTTAAAGGCCATTCAGCATCCCTTGGGCGAAAACAGTCCCGGGCCAGCTGCGGAACCCATGCCCCGGATTACGTGCACCGACGGCTCCCATGTGGCCTCCTGCGGCCAGTTCCACGATTTTGATATGATATCGATATTAAGTTTGTAACCAATTGAAATAACAAGTTATATTTGTTACACTTCCAGATGTACCAAACCCTGCAATGGGTGGAAAACCCGCGTTTGAGTACAATCCGCGCCCGGGGTACAAAACATATATGGAAATTGAAAAGCGCACTTTCCGACGTATCGCCGCAGATCATTCCATCCGCATTCTGGAGCCGGATGGCGCGACCTTCCCCGCCATTGCAGTGGACGTGTCCCTGACCGGCATGCAGATACTCTGCGACGGGCCCACCATGTCGCGCATCACCCCTCACGGGGTTCAGACCAATGCCGGCCACGGCATACGCATCCACGTGCAGGTGACCCTGGCGGATTTCGGCAAGGGCAATAACCGACTGGGCCTCTACGGACGCGTGGTGGGCGTGAGGCAGTACGGTGATGACGAATACCGGCTGGGGATCCAGTTCACCGACTTCGAGCCCGGCACCTACAGCAGCCTGGAAAACTACATCGACAGCCATCTTTGAGGCTGTAAGTCCAGACTCCGGTCGGTAGCCTGAGCCATCAGGGGTTCAGGGCAGGACTCTATCAATCAGTATGTGGACCGACCCGTTGCGGCCCGACTGCCACCCGGCCTGACCTACGAGATCGCCCGGTTGGGGCGTCGCAGTTCCCCGGCTTGCAATGCG
>JBOIAZ010000028.1:0-4673 GCA_050739175.1 Gammaproteobacteria bacterium | reverse complement strand
TCGGCCAGATCGTGGGCCGGGTGCTGCGCCTGAAGAAAATCCCCTTCACCGCGCTCGACGCCAATCTCGAGGACGTGGATGACCTGCGCCGCTATGGCAACAAGGTGTACTACGGCGACGCCTCGCGCCTGGAGCTGTTGCGCGCGGCGCGCGTCGCACAGGCCCGGGTGTTCGTGCTTGCCATAGACGACGTGGCCGCCTCGGTGCGTACCGCCGAGACGGTACGCAGGAATTTCCCGCTGCTGCCGGTGTACGCGCGCGCCCGTAACCGCCATCATGCCCATCTGCTCACGGAACTGGGCGTCAAAGTAATCGTGCGCGAGACCCTGTATTCGAGCCTGAAGCTCACCGAGGCTGTACTCGAAGGTCTGGGACAACCGGCGCACGAAACGCGCGTACTGCTGGAAAAATTCCAGCATTATGACGAGCAGCTGCTGCAACGCCAGTATGCGGTTTTCCGTGACGAGACTAAATACATTCAGACCACCAAGGAAGCGGCTGACGAACTCCGGCGCCTGTTCGCGGAAGACAGCCAGAGCGAGCCGGCCGGCAAATCCGCGGGCTGAGGCCGCGGCGCGGTCACCGCCGTCGCCGGTTCGAGGTACACTGGCCAAGCTTCAGCAGGACTGGGGTTCCTGATGATGATCGCGCGAGCGCCAAAAGGGCGGATGGACCCGCGTGCTGTGATTCTGGGCAGTGTGTTGCTCGCCGCGCCGTTCACGCCTGCGCGCGCGCTCACGCCGCAACAAACCTTCCACGAATACGCGCGCCACACCTGGTCGCTGGGCAGCGGCCTGCCGCAGGTCAGTGTTGACTCTATCGTTCAAGGACCCCAGGGCTATATGTGGTTCGGGACCCAGGATGGGGTGGCGCGCTTTGACGGCGTGCGCTTTCAAAACCTGCTGCCGTCGGTCTGGGCGCAAGCGCTGTTCGTGGACCGCAGCGGCACACTTTGGATCGGCATCTACAAAGGATTGGAGTATTACCGTGACGGCCGCTTCGACGTGCCCCAACCCGCGCCGGGTTTCCCCAAGCTTGATCCCGGCAAACTTGACGTACTCGCGTTCTTGCAACTCGCGGACGGCCGAGTACTGGCCGGAAGTCCGCAAGGTTTGTACGTCATTGACGGCACCGAGATTGCGCCTTATGCGCCGCTGCCGCAGGCACCCACGTATTCGCTCGCCCATTGGAGCGGCGCTCTGTGGATCGGTTCCGCCGGCGGCGTGTACCGCATCGCCGGCGCACAGGTCCGCCACCTCGCGCTGCCGAGCAACGACACCAAGGTGTGGCGCATTTCCACCTATGACGGCACGCTGTGGCTCGGTACCAGCCGCGGCCTGTACCGCTACGTCTCGGGCGGTTGGCGGCGGATCGCCGGCGACCCGGCGGCGTTGCGCACTCAGGTCGTCGCCATGCTGGTGGATTCCGACGGCAATTTCTGGGTGGCGAGTGACGCCGGCCTCGCGCGTATTCGCAACGGGCGGCTGGCGGAATTCATCAGCAACCACGATCCCGCGGCCGTACCGAATATCCAGAGTTTCTACCAGGACCGCGAACACAACCTGTGGGTGGGCAGCGACACCAACGGCGTAACCCAACTCTGGAATGGCTACGTGCGGCGCTTCAGTGTGCCGGCTGGTTTGACCGATCCGGTGGTGTGGGCCGTAGCGCCGGCCGCGCAGGGCGGTGCCTGGATCGGAACGACCGGCGGTTTGTATCTGCTGCAACAGGGACGAGCGCGGCGAGTAGTCGCGGGCAAAGCTCTGCCCGATCCCAGCGTGATTGCATTGCTTGACGACGGGGAACGCCTGTGGATCGGCACCGACGCTGGTGTGCGCACTTATCAGCACGGACATCTGTACAAGCCTGCAAGCCTTGGCGCGCTCCTCAATGCGCCCTACGTCCACAGTATCCTGCGCGACCGCAGCGGCAATTATTGGTTCGCCACTTCCAAGGGTCTGTACCGCCTCGCGCGCGACGCACTGAGCTATTTCGGCACCGCCCAAGGCCTGAGCGATACCAACTGCCGCGTGCTGTTCGAAACCCGCGATGGTTGGCTGCTGGTCGGCACCGCCGACGGCTTATATCGGATTACGGAAAACAGGCTGGTGCGAGTGGGCGTGAACCGAGGTCTGCCGACGCATATCTGGGTGACCGCCATCAGCGAACTGCCGGGCGGCGAGCTGATGCTCGGCACCTTCACCGATGGCCGGCTTTACTTGTTCGCCGGCAGCCGGTGGCACACGCTCACCGAAGCCCAGGGCCTGCCCATGGCGCAGATTGCCTACCTCGCGCCGGGCGCCAACGGCTGGCTGTGGGTTGGCAGTGGCCACGGCATCTATCGTTTCAAACTCGATGAGCTGCATGCGCTGCTCGCCGGCCGTACCGCAAAACTGCACCCGCAAATGCTGGTCAGCGAAAATGGCTTATGGCCCGGCAGCCAGCAGGGTTATTGCTGCAACAGCAGCGGCGACAATGATGGCTTCATGCAGGGCGAAAAGTTGTGGCTCGCGACCCAAGACGGTGTGGCCGTCGCGGATACCGCACATGTAATCACCAACACTGTGGTGCCCCCGGTGCTGGTGCAGGCGATTCAGTATGCCAATCGCTGGCATGCGCTCAATGCGAGTGATGACGTGCCGCTGTTGCTGCCCGCCGCCGACCGCGATCTGGCGTTCCGCTTCACGGTACTGAGCCTGCAGAACCCGCTGAGCGTCGCGTTGCAATACCGTCTCGTCGGTTACGAATCCGGCTGGAAGACGCTCGACGACGTGAGCAAACGCGTGGCCAATTACACCAATCTGCCGCCGGGCAATTATTCCCTTGAAGTGCGTGGCGCCAACAACGGCGGGGTGTGGAATCCCGACCCGGCGGTTCTGCAATTCAGAATCGGCGCGTATTTCTATGAAACTCTCTGGTTTCGCATTCTGGTCACGCTGCTGATCCTGACCACGATTTATCTCGGTTACCGCTTCCAGTTGCGCCATCTGCACCGCCAGCGCGCACATTTGAAAAGCGTCGTCGCCCAACACACCGACGAGCTGCGCGTGGCCAACCAGCGACTCGCCGGCGCCAATCTTCAATTGGAAGAAGCCAGCCAGACCGATTGGCTCACCGGCCTCAAGAACCGCCGCTATCTCTACGAGCAACTGCCGCGGGAACTCGGGGCCTTCCGTGAGCATCTGCAAACCAGAACGGCCGGCAACCAGGTCATGGTGTTCGCGCTCGCTGACCTGGACAACTTCAAGAACGTCAATGACACGCTCGGCCACGCCCAGGGCGACGAAGTGCTGCGGCAGATTGCACGTCATCTCGAAGAAGTCGTGTGCAGTGGCGAACTTGTGGTGCGCTGGGGTGGCGAGGAATTCCTGCTGGTGTTCCGCCCCATGCCGCGCAGCGCGGTTGAAGCCACGGTGATGCGTGTGCAGCGCGCCGTGTCCGAATGCGCCTTCCTCGGCTTGCAGGATGAGCCTCTGCAACTTACCTGCTCGGTAGGCTTCGTCGAGTATCCGTTCGCAGCCGGTACGACCGGGGGCGCCGACTGGGAAACGCTGGTGAACATCGCCGATCTCGCGCTCTACCGCGCCAAGAGCGGCGGCCGTAACGCCTGGATCGGGCTGCGCCCCGGCCCGCGTTTCAATGCCAAAACGCTGGCGGTCGATTTTCGCCGCGGCCTGGCCGAGCTGCTGAAATCACAAATCCTGGCTCTGGTACAGCCCTGATCCGCCGCGGAGAATCGCGGCGAGGCAGATTTTTGCTTCTGCAAAATCTGCATTGCCGCCTTTCAAGCCGAGCTTCCTGCCCGGCTTGAAAGCCCAGGGCATACCTGAACACTGCGCAATCCTGTTTCGTGTTCAGGTCCAGGGCAACCATCCATGGTTGCCCGCTCATCGCTTTGCGATGAGCCCTTGTATGCCCGCTCGCTGCTCACGCAGCTCACCCCTGGCGGTCATCGCCGCTCCCACAATATACTTTGGCCCTGTGGGAGCGACGGTCCCCGTCGCGATTCCCCTCCCTTTGCTGCCGCGATCTCCCCTCCTTTGTAAAAGGAGGGCGAGCTGCGAAGCGCCTTGCCCCCTTACCAAAGGGAAAGAACCAATGTGCGCGCGCATCGGATTTTCCGTGGGAGCGGCGGTCTAGGCTTCGGCTTTCCCTCCTTTTACAAAGGAGGGCGAGGGAGGATTTTCTGTTTCCAAAATCCCCCTCAATCCCCCTTTATCTAAAGGGGGAGGAACAAACCCGCGATTCGTTCAATAACTCAGCTTCGGATGCCAATCCGTACCGCGGCCCTCGGGCGTGGCATCCAGCACGTTCCACAGCGGCCAGATGAAATCCACATGGCGCGGCTCTTGGCCTTTGTCGCCGGGGACAAACATCAGCTCCGATGCCCAGAAGTGGTGAATCGCATCACCGCGTTTGCGGAATACGTTCAGCGCCGGCCACTGCTTGCCGTCGGAACTTTCTCCAAAGTAATCGCGGTTGTAGCTGTTGGCGGCCGAAGACAGCAGGCGCAGGCGCCGCCAGCCGCGCTCCTGTGAGAACGCGAGAATGCGCGGTAACGGCGATTTCGCCACTACCGCCAGATTCACGCGCTGCATGATGTGATGCGCATTGCCCTCGAGTGCATCCAGCATCGAGGTGCACATCGGGCAAGGGCGCTCCATGTTCGGGCC
>JBOIAZ010000027.1:0-29562 GCA_050739175.1 Gammaproteobacteria bacterium | reverse complement strand
TACCATCCGCACGCGCACGGCTCATCGGATCCCGAAGTGGCCGGTGGTCTCGACGGCGCCTGGATTGTGGAATCGGATGCACGGCAGCTTCCGCGTGCCGATAAACACGTGATCGTGCTGCGTTATCGCGCCCCAGTTGAGCTCGACCAGACTTCCTCGCCTGGCGGGGTGTCGCAGGACCAGGTTGATGCTGCGCAGGCGGCGTCAGCCGCGGCGTACGAAACGGTTCTGCGGCCCGGGCCCTTGGCAGCTTACGATCCGTTCAACCCCCCACCCTGGCCGGACACATTTCCCATGCGCGCCGGCGGGGTGACGCTGGATACCACGGGCTGCAATGGGTATGACCGAGAGCCGCTGATTGCTGTTGACGGCGCGGACACACCGGCGTCGCTTGCCGTAGCGGCCGGACAGATACAACTGCTGAGATTGGTGAACGGGACTTCGGATTCTCCCAAGCTGCTGCGCTTGCATGATTTCGCAGGCAAAGTTCAGGAGATGCACGTCGTGGGTCTCGATGGCGTGCCGGTCTCCGGCGACATGCGACATCCGCTCCAGGGCTACCTCGCGATGAAGGAGATCATGCTCTCGCCGATGTCGCGCGCGGACATCCTGCTGACGGTCCCGGCTGGCGCAACTTATATGCTTTCGAGCGAGCACTACTGTGAGGGCAAGGATGCCAACTTTCAGAGGCATCACGATTTGCTGCGGATCAGCACCGCCCCGGCGGCCGGCGCCGGTGACCGGATCAACTACGTCCGCCTTAGCCCGGCCGAGACGCCGGCGGCCCAGCTCGTCACTTGGGCACGCGCGCATCCGTCACTCATTCATCGTCGCGCGCTCACGTTTACGGAATACTACTTTCCCGAGCGTGGCAAGGTGCCCGCGCATAACGCGTACTTCATTACCGACACCACCAAGGCGGATTTCCACGAGCACTCGTTCTGGCCGGTCTATCGAGGTAACGCGGTCGTTCCGTCGAATCCGGATATCGTGGTGAAACAGGGCACGATCGAGGAATGGTATTTGATCAATGCGACCATGGAGGCGCACGCCTTCCACATTCACCAGATGGCGTTTGTCGAGGAGCACAACTACACCGGCATACCGGTCACCGTGGACTCGGTTTTCGTACCAGTAGGAAAGTTACTGCCGAATCCCCGCGACCCAAACTTTTCGCTTATCCGGCCGAGCATCACCAAGCTGATCCTCGATTTCCGTCACGTGCCGCGCGGCACGTTCGTGTTCCACTGCCACATGCTGTTTCACGAAGATCACGGCATGATGGGAATCATAAAAGTCGAGTAGCTGGTGCATCAGTCAGGAGTCGAAGGCAGGCGCTGCCGGATATGGAATCAGGTCCTGATAGATCGGTTCTGGGTAGCGGTGGTGCCGTTGGTAGCGCGGCTTCAGGAAAGCGTGTGGACTAAGGCGTTCTCACAGGCGGCACTGCATTCATCCGAGGCTCATGCCCACGTGGCTATAGCCGGCATCCACGTACAGGATTTCGCCGGTGATACCGGCTGCCAGATCGGAACACAGAAACGCCGCGGCGTTGCCCACGTCTTCGATACTCACATTCCTGCGCAGTGGGGCCATGTTCTGAACGTGCTCCAGGATGGAGCGGAATCGGCCGATGCCGGCGGCGGCCAATGTCTTGATGGGTCCGGCCGAGATGCCGTTGACGCGGATGCCCTCGGGTCCGAGCGCGTTGGCGAGAAAACGCACATTGGCTTCGAGGCTGGCCTTGGCAGGACCCATGACGTTGTAATTGGGGATCGCGCGTACCGCACCGAGGTAGGTCAGGGTGAGGATGGACGACGGGTGCCCCCGCATCAGCGTCCGGGCGGCCTTGGCGAGCGCCGCCAGGCTGTAGGTGCTGATGTCGTGGGCGATGCGGAAACCCTCGCGCGTGACGACATCCGCATAATTGCCGCTTAACTGCTCACGCGGCGCGAATGCCACCGAGTGCACCAGGATGTCGAGCGCGCTCCAATGGCGCTGCAGGGCCGCAAAGGCGGCGTCAATTTCGCCATCGCTGGCCACATCCATGGGGAACACCAGCGTTGAGCCGAATTCCCGGGCCATGGCTTCGACCCGCTCGCGCAGGCGCTCGCCCTGATAGGTAAAGGCGAGTTCCGCGCCCTCGCGTTTAAAGGCGGCGGCGATGCCGTAGGCGATGGAACGCTCACTCGCCAGGCCGACAATCAGTGCGCGTTTACCGGAGAGAAAACCCATGCAAGTATCCTGCGGTGACCTCAACGCTGGAACGGTGTGGCGTGCTTGCTGCTCAACTGCTGGTGGATTGGTCGGTCACGTCCACGTAGAGTTTCAGACGTTCACCGGCATGCAGATAACCCGCGGTGTTGATGCCGTTCCAGTTGGCAATCTGCGCGACGCTCACGTTGAAGCGCGCCGAAATCGAGGACAGCGAGTCGCCCGTGCGCACGCGGTAATACACCACACGCTGGGTGTTGGGGGCGCCGGCCGGCAATTCGTAGGCGGTGTCCAGCGCCTGCGCGTGTTGCCGGCGGATCGTCAATCGCTGGCCCACATGCAGCCTGCTGTGCAGGCTGAGCCCGTTCCATTGCGTCAACTGCGCGACTGTAACGCCGTAGCGCCGGGCAATCGTCCACAGCGATTCGCCGCTGTGCACGTGATGCACGATGCCCCCGCCAAGCACATACCGGTCGCGGCCGGGGCCATGCCGATGTGCCAGGCGCGCTTCCGCTACCAGCGTGGCGTCCGCCAGGGTCTTGCGCGCCACCGGAATGAGCAGCACCTGGTGCATATGAATGAGATTGCCATGCAGGCCGTTGAGCGCGCGGATCACCGCCACGGTCGTGTGATGGCGGCGCGCAATTGCGCCCAAAGTGTCGCCGGACTGCACGCGGTGCGTGGCCCACTGCACCCGCTCATGCGCTGGCAGGGTGGCGAGTGCCGTTGCAAATTGCGTCTGCTTGTCGAGTGGCACCAGCAGGGTGGTCGGGCCGGAGGGGTCCGTGGCCCAGCGGTTGAAACCGGGATTCAGCAGGTACATTTGCTGGGTGGTGATGCCGGCGAGTTTGGCGGCGGTGGCCAGATCAATCTGACCGCCGACGTTCACCTGCGCCAGGTAGGCCTCGTTGGGAATCGCCGGCAGGCTTACGCCCAAGTGTCCGGGCGTGGCGACCAGCTGGCAGATGGCCAGCAGTCTTGGTACATAGGCCCGGGTCTCGGCCGGCAGGTCCAGGTTCCAGAAATCGGTCGGCAGGCCGCGGCGCGCGTTGTAGTCAATGGCGCGCTGCACCGTGCCGCCGCCGGAGTTGTAAGCCGCCAGCGCCAACAACCAGTCATCGTGGAACTGGCCGTGCAGATACTCAAGATAATCCAGCGCCGCGCGCGTCGAGGCCACCACATCGCGGCGACCGTCGTACCACCAGTCCTGTTTGAGATCCCAGCGGCGGCCGGTGCCGGGAATGAACTGCCACAAGCCCGCGGCGCGACCGTTGGAATACGCGAACGGATCGAAGGCGCTTTCCACCACCGGCAACAGTGCGATGTCGAGGGGCATCTTGCGTGCCTCGACCTGCTGCACGATGTAATACAGGTAAGGGCGCGCACGATTGGCAACGCGCTCCAGATACGCGCCGTGTTGAGCGTACCAGGTGAGCTCGCTTTGCACCCGGCCATCGCCGCCGACCCCTGACAGGGTGAAATGCTTGCCGACAAAATCCCAGAGGCCGGCATATTCTGTTTCCGCCGGCGTGATGTTGAGATTTTCCCACTGGATGAGCGGCGAGTTGTCATTGAGATCCGGAATGGGAGTGCCACTGACGGCCGCCGCGAAGCTGCTGGCGGGCGGCGCGGCTACCGCCACGGCCGGCGCCGGCAGCGTGCGTGTGGCGGGCACAGCGGCAGGCGCGTGATTCATGGATGCGCAACCGACGCCGGCCAGGGCCGAGGCGCACACCAGCAGCAGCGAAATCGTGCGTCGGGTCATTACAGGCGGCTTCCTCAAGTAAAAGTGTCCTTCCAGCCTCGAATCACGGCAAACACATCAATCTCATCGCCGGGTGTGCGCCCGGCATGTCTGGCCGCGGCGGCAATCACCGCCGGTTCGCGGCAGCGCAAAAACGGGTTCACCCGCCGCTCCTGCGCCAAATTCGAAGGCAAGGTGGGCAGGTTTTGCCGGCGCCGCTCGGCGGCTTGTTCGGCGTATGTCCGTATCTCCCGATTTTGCGGTTCGACCACCTGGGCGAAGCGCAGGTTGGCCACGGTGTATTCGTGTCCACAACACACGCTGGTCGCATCCGGCAACGCCGCAAGCTTGCCCAGCGATTGGCTCATTTGCGCGGCCGTACCCTCGAACAGGCGCCCGCAACCGGCGCTGAACAGCGTGTCACCGCAGAATACTATATTGTGGCCGTGATAGGCGAGATGCCCGGCCGTGTGTCCGGGAATGTCCAGCACCTCGAAACGGGCCTGGAGCGCGTGGATTTCCGCGCATTGTCCTGCGTGCAACGGCCGGTCGACGGCCGCGATGGATTCGCGAGCCGGGCCGTACACCGGACAATCGTAGGTTGCGGCCAGATGAGCGGCGCCGCCCATGTGGTCCGGGTGATGATGGGTGATGAGAATTGCCGCAAGCGCAAGCCGCTGATCCGCAAGCGCCTGCAGCACCGGGCCGGGTTCGCCCGGATCCACCACCACGGCCGCCTGCTCGTTGGCCAGCAGCCAGATGTAGTTGTCACGCAGCGCGGGCAGCGGTATCAGATTGAAGCGCATACCGGCATGGTAACCAAGCCGGCCGCCGCCGCCAAACCGTACCGGGTTGTGCTAGTGTCCGGCGGCCGGAGACGGATTGAAATGACGGACTGCAGCACGATGACGCGGCGGGATTCCTGGTTGACGGAGCGCACCGGTGCGTATTTGTTGCGGCAGGAGCGCGCAGTGCTGGCCGAGACGCTGCCGACGCTATTCGGTTATTTTCTCGTGCAAGTGGGCATGTGGGGTCCGGCGGGAGGCTTGCTGCATGCCAGCCCGATCCGCGCGCAGTTCGTGCTGGCTCCGGAGCCCGATGTTGCGTTGCAGGCGCGCACCGAGCCGGAGGCCTTGCCGTTGGCCACCGATTCGGTGGATGCCATGCTGTTACCGCACACGCTGGAGCACGCGCGCGATCCGCATTGCGTGTTGCGCGAGGCGGAACGCGTAATGGCCGGCGAAGGGCACCTGGTCATTCTCGGTTTTCACCCCTGGGGCTGCTGGGCATTGAGGCAGCGTATGGGTGCTACGACGCCGTGGGCGGGACGCTATGTGGGTGTGCGGCGCCTGCGTGAATGGCTTGCGGTGCTGGGGTTTGAGACCGTACGCGTGCGTGAGTATCTCTTCCGTCCGCCGTTTGCACGCGGTCTGCTGGTGCGCAGTGCATTTCTGGATCACTGGCGCTGGCGCATCACCGCCAGCGCCTATATGCTGGTGGCACGCAAGCGTGTATTCGGCGTGACTCCGCTGCGCCTCAGACGTGTCACGCCCAAACGCGCATTCGCGGATGCAGCCAATCCAACAGTACGGTGACGGGATGGACTCGGTGGAGATCTATACGGACGGCGCCTGCCGCGGCAATCCCGGTCCGGGCGGCTGGGCGGCAGTCCTGCGCAGCGGCACACACGAAAAAACCCTGCAGGGAAGCGTCGCACAAACCACCAACAACCGCATGGAGCTGACCGCGGCGGTGTCCGCATTGCAGGCGCTCACGCGCCCGGCAAGCGTGGTGGTGTACACGGATTCCAAATACGTGCAGCAGGGGATCAGCGAGTGGCTGCCGTCGTGGCGCGCACGCGGCTGGAAAACCGCCGGCAAGAAGCCGGTCAAGAATCTGGATCTGTGGCAGGCGCTGCACCAGGCGACAGCCGGTCACGCGATCGAGTGGCGCTGGGTACGCGGGCATGCCGGGAACCCGTACAACGAGAGGGTGGACCGGCTGGCCAACGCGGCGATTGACAGGATGCTGGGCGCCGGGAGCCACGCATGAGGCAGGTGGTTCTGGATACCGAGACCACGGGGCTCGAACCGGGTGAGGGCCATCGCATCATCGAGATCGGGTGCGTGGAACTGCTGGATCGGCGCGTCACGCAACGCAACTTTCACCAATATATAAATCCGGAGCGCGGCGTGGACGCCGGCGCCGCCGAAGTCCACAACCTCAGCGAGGAGTTCCTGGCCAGCAAACCGCGCTTCGCGCAGATTGCCGCGGAGTTCCTTAAATTCGTCGCAGGCGCCGAACTCGTGATTCACAATGCGGCCTTCGATATCGCGTTTCTCAACAGCGAATTGCGCCGGCTGGGCGACGCGCAGGCGGACATCACCCGCGAATGCCGTGTCCTGGATACCCTGGAACTGGCGCGCGGGCTGCATCCCGGTCAGAAGAACAGTCTGGACGCCTTGTGCAAACGCTATCGCGTGGACAATACCGCCCGCGAATATCACGGCGCGTTGCTGGATGCACAACTGCTGGCCGAGGTGTACCTGGCCATGACCGGCGGGCAAGCCAGCCTGTCGCTGGATACGTCTTCCGGAAAATCCGGCACACGCGCCGGCAGTCCGCTGCCCGTGGATCGCACGGGAATTTCCTTGGCCGTGATTCGTGCTTCAGACGAGGAACTTCAGGCGCATCATGAACGTCTTGTCGCCATCCGCAAGCGCAGCGGCAAGTGTCTGTGGACGGAGTGAATGCTTAGGCGGGAACGCGCAGCCATGCGTGTGTGGCACGGCCTGTGCGGCCTGTTTCTGGGTGCCGCGCCTGGCTGGTACAAACTCTGCATCGTCGCGTTTCTGATCATCAACCCGGTGCTGTTTTTTGCCGTCGGCGGCTTTGTCGCGGGCTGGGTGCTGGTCGGGGAATTCATTTTTACGCTTGCCATGGCGCTCAAGTGCTATCCGCTGCAGGCCGGCGGTCTGCTGGCGCTGGAAGCGGTGTTGATGGGGATGGCTGGCCCGCACGCCGTCTATCAGGAGGTGGCGCATAACCTGCCGGTGCTGCTGCTGCTGATGTTCATGGTGGCCGGCATTTTCTTCATGCAGGACCTGCTGTTGGTCGTGTTCACGCGCCTGCTGCTCGGCCTGCGCCGCAAGTGGGTGCTCAGCCTGAGCTTTTGCCTGGTAGCGGCTTTTCTTGCCGCGTTTCTGGATGCCTTGACCGTTATTGCCGTGGTAATTACGGTGATCGGCGGATTTTTTGCGGTATATCAGCGGGCCCACGCGGCCCGCGGCGGGGAAGTGAGTGAGGCTGAACTCGAACAATTCCGCGCCTTTTTGCGCAGCCTCATGATGCACGCAGCCGTGGGCACCACCCTGGGCGGCGTGATCACGCTCGTGGGTCAGCCGCAGAATCTGCTGGTGGGCGACATCATGGGCTGGAATTTCGGCGAGTTTGTCTGGCGCATGACACCGGTAGCGCTGCCGGTGGTTGCCGCCGGGCTGAGCACCGTGGTGCTGGTCGAGAAGCTGCGGCTGTTCGGTTACGGCGCGGAGTTACCGCATGACGTGCGGGAGCTGCTGCGCGGCCGTGCACAAACTCGTGAAGCTCACGAGATCCTGCGCAAGCGCATCGTGGTCACGATACAGGCAGTCGCCGGTGTGTTGCTGATTGCGGCACTCGCGCTGCATGTGGCGGAGGTTGGCCTTATTGGCCTGGCATTGCTGTTGACCGTGACCGCTCTTACGGGCGTTACCGAGGAGAAGCGCCTGGGACAGGCTTTTCATGAAGCCATGCCGTTTGCGGCGCTGCTGGTGGTGTTTTTCGCGGTGGTGGCGGTCATCCAGCAGGCGGGCCTGTTTACGCCAGTGATAAATTGGGTGCTGCATTTTGAGGGACGTATGCAGCTTGCGCTGCTGTACGCTTCCAATGGGCTTTTGTCCGCGGTAAGCGACAATGTATTTGTTGCCACGGTGTATATCAAGCAATTGCAGGATGCGTTCACGGCGCATCACATCAGCCGGGAACAGTTCGACCTGCTGGCGGTGGCGGTCAACAGCGGTACCAATATACCGAGCATTGCCACTCCCAACGGTCAGGCGGCGTTCCTGTTTTTGCTGACTTCCGGTGTGGCACCGCTCATCCGGCTGTCATATCTGCGCATGGTGTGGATGGCTCTGCCTTACACCATAGTGCTGACCTTAACGGGATTGCTGGCGCTGATATTTCTCGTGTGACAGCCATGGATGGGCTAAACTGATGTGCCCCGGGCCCGCCAACGCGCAGCGATCGCGATCAAAGAGGTGCAACATGTCGAGGACCCTTGCAGGACTGTGCAGCGCCTGCCTGATACTGATTTGGCCACTGGTGTGTGTTGCCCAGCAGACGAGTGCGGCGCAGGGCCAGCCACTGCAACCGAGCGCGGATCAAGCCTCTGCGCCGGCGCAGCCCGCGGGGCCGCAGGATGTGTTCAGTTACAGCTATCTGCAGGTCAATCGTCTGTCCGAGCAATCCTATGCGTTCAACAGTCTGTCGGCAGGCAACGGCTTGCGATTCGCCTATGATTTTCCCGATCAGGTGTATTTGTTCGGCGCCTGGAACTCATTGGATTTCAATCGGCTGCCCGGAAGCCACGACCTTGCGGGCCTGGGCGTCGGCGCCCATCAACAGTACAATGCCTCGACATCCTTTTACGTCAACCTCTCGTATCTGCGTGACCAGCTGAGCGGAAGCCTGGGTGGCGCCCGCGATTATTACTGGCGCCTGAGCTACGGATTCCAGAGCCATTTGTCGAGCTTCATCGGCCTGACAGCGGCGATTCTTACCGAGCGTAATACCAATTTCGGCCGCCGCCCGTTTGGCGAGCGGCTCGGGCTGATTTTCGGCGGCCGCAGCATGGCCCTGAGCGTGTCAGCCGAGCACACCAACAACGGCAACCGTCTGGAAGCCGCACTCAACTGGTATTACCGATAAACCAGTGCGTTGATCCCGGCCCGTCCCGTCACGCCGCATGAAACGACCTGCCAATTTTGCCAAGCTTCCGGATGCGGGCCTGCCTGCACGCGCGCAGCGCGCGTATGCGGCATTGCGGCACGACTTGCACCTGGACGCGTGGTTCCCGCACGCGCCGCTGGCGGTAGCAGTCGCGCTCTTCGGGCTGCTGAAGATTTCCCCGGAAATCCCCCGTACCCTGGGTCTGCATCTGTTGAATGCCGGCGGCGCAGTGCAATCGGCAGCGCTCATGCATTCCGCCGCGCACGGCGTGCCTGCCATTGTGATCGGGGTATTCCTGATCATCATGGCCCTCGGCCTGCAGCTGCGTTCGCGGCTAGCGTGGGTGATCGTACTGCTGATCCTGGCCACGGATCTGGCGCTGAGCATCGCCGACTATCCCGCGACCTCGGATTTCATGTTGATCGCCAACGCGATTCTGCTGATGGCCACGCTGGCCGGGTACCGCAGTTTCCAGCGCAGCAGCGTGACGGCCGGCACCTTGTTTGCGGTCACCAGCATCGGGTTGCTGCTGGCGTACGCGGTGTTCGGCAGCTACGAGTTGGGCGCCGAATTCAAGCCGCCGATCACCGATCTCGCGACCGCCCTGTATTTTTCCGTGGTCACCATGACCACTGTGGGTTACGGCGATATCACGCCGCAGACCATCGAGGCCAAACTGTTTGTGGTGTCATTCATCATACTGGCGGTGGCCATATTTGCCGTATCCTTGGGAGCCATCCTGGTTCCGGTCATCAACGGGCGGATTGCCTCACTGTTGCGGCCCGGGGAGCGAAAAATGCAGCGCAGCGACCATTACGTCATCGTCGGCAAGACCCCGCTGGGTTACAACACCTGCAAGGAATTGCGCGCGCGCGGTCAGCAGGTCACGTTCGTACACGATCCGAGCGCCGATCATGAGACCGACGGCGAGCTCGACGTGGTGACCGGTAATCCCAGCGATCTTGAAGTGTTGCGCCGCGCCGGCGCCGAGCGTGCGCGCGCCGTGCTGGCGCTGAGCGAGGATGACGCCGAAAATGCTTTCGTGGTGCTGGCCATGCGTGAGCTGGCGGAAAAGGTCAAGACCGTGGCGGTGGTGCATCACACGCGCAACCTGGCCAGCGTCAAACGCGTGCATCCCGATTTGATCGTGTCGCCGCAGATTCTGGGTGGCGAGCTGCTGGCCATGGCCTTGAGTGGCGAAGACATCAATACCGACACGCTGCTGGATCAATTGCTGCATTTCCGCGCCTGAAGCAGGCGCCCGCCGTGTAGAATGCGCACCCGGATTTACCGCCTGTACCTCGCATGACTGTCCGCACCCGCTTCGCTCCGAGTCCCACCGGTTACTTGCACATTGGTGGTGCGCGCACCGCGTTGTTTTGCTGGTTGTACGCACGCCATCACGGCGGCACGTTCGTGCTGCGCATCGAGGACACGGATCGCGAGCGCTCCACGCCCGAGGCGGTGCAGGCCATCCTCGACGGCATGGCGTGGCTGGACCTCAGGCCCGACGAGGGCCCGTATTATCAGACCCGGCGCTTTGATCGCTACCGTGAAGTGGCCGTACAGCTGCTGCAATCGGGGCACGCGTATCACTGCTATTGCACCAAGGAGGAACTCGAACAGATGCGCGCCGAACAGCTGGCGCGCAAGCAGAAGCCGCGCTATAACGGACGTTGCCGCGAGCGCAATGAGCCGCGCCCCGGTATCACGCCGGTATTGCGCTTCAAGAATCCGCAGACCGGCCAGACGGTGGTAAATGATCTGGTACGCGGTCGGGTGGTGTTCGACAACGCGGAACTGGATGATCTCATCATCCAGCGCTCGGACGGCGTGCCCACCTACAATTTCAGCGTGGTGGTGGACGACATGGACATGCGTATTACGCATGTGATCCGCGGCGACGATCATCTGAACAACGCGCCGCGCCAGATCAACATCTTCAAGGCGCTGGGGGCGGAGCCGCCTGAGTATGCGCACCTGCCGATGATTCTGGGTCCGGATGGCGCCAAGCTTTCCAAGCGCCACGGCGCGGTGAGTGTGATGCAGTACCGCGAGGACGGCTTTCTGCCGGCGGCACTGCTGAATTATCTGGTGCGGCTCGGCTGGTCGCACGGCGACCAGGAAATCTTCACGCGTGAGCAGATGATTGGGTATTTCGAGCTTGGTGACGTGAACCAGTCGGCCTCGGCCATCAATCCCGAGAAGCTCCTGTGGCTGAACCAGCAGTACATCAAAAGCTCCGATCCCCCGCGGCTCGCGGTCGAGTTGCGCTGGTATCTTTCGCGTCTGGGTATCGAGACGGACGACGCAGCCAAGCTTGCCGCCGTGGTGCGCGCGCAGGCGGAACGTACCCGGACGCTCAAGGAGATGGCGGAGCACAGCCGGTTCTTCTTCCAGAATTTTGCCGAATACGAACCAGGAGCGGCGCGCAAGCATCTCAGCGCCGAATCCCTGCCGGCACTCGAGGCACTGCGCGCGCGCTTTGCCGCGCTCGGTGACTGGTCGGCCACGGCCATTCACGCGATTCTGGACGACATCGCGACGGCGGCGGGCGCGAAGCTTGGCAAAATTGCACAACCGCTGCGCGTCGCGGTATCCGGTGGCGGCGTGTCACCGCCCATAGACTTGACGCTGGAAATCCTCGGCCGTGATGTCACGCTGCGCCGACTGGATCGAGCGCTCGCCTGGATCAGGACTCCAAGCAGCTGATGTTGCAGCGCATTGATTGACAGTCCGGACGGCAGGCCGGAAAATACGCGCCCCGCGTGGGGCTATAGCTCAGCTGGGAGAGCGCCTGCATGGCATGCAGGAGGTCGCCGGTTCGATCCCGGCTAGCTCCACCAGGATTGGAATTGTTGGTGGCAGAGAGCCATCCGTGGCGTGCCGGCCCGCTTGGGCATCCGTGCCCAAGCGCTCGGCAGAATCGCACAACCGCAGGCTGTTCGATGGGAGCAGCTGCCTCGCCCCGGCTAGCTCCACCAGAGTTTGATGGTAAAAAAAGCATAGAGCCATCCTTGGCGCGCTGACCGACCCGGACATCGTGTCCGGGCACTCGGCGGGGCGAAGCAGTGCTTCGCCTGATAGCAGGTCGCAGGGTGAACTTTATAGCAGCGTTATACGCAAGCGAAGTTTGAGAGGTTCTTCCGCCTCGTCCCCATCGTCTAGAGGCCCAGGACATCGCCCTTTCACGGCGGTAACGGGGGTTCGAATCCCCCTGGGGACGCCACTTGTTGCGTGCGGGCGCCAATAGACAAAATCCAGCCGCCGGGCGTGCCGTGATTTTGAGCGCGCCGGGGCATTGGGCGTACAATGCGCGCCCGAAACCGTACAAAACCAGGCGTTGGCGCCGCAGAAATCTTCAGCAACGATCCATCAGGGTGTACCGGCTGGTACTCGCAGGAGACCGGCCGGTTGTGCTTTGGGAATGACCGGACGGGCGAGGCGCTGAGTGAACAAGCCGGAATCATATAACGCCACCCACGGCCTGCGATCCGGCATCGCCAACGGCGACACCGCGGACCGCAAACGGCTGCTGGGCCTGAGCCTCGGCGCCCTGGGGGTGGTGTTCGGCGACATCGGTACCAGTCCGCTGTACGTAATGTCGAGCGCGTTTTCCGGCGGCTACGGGCTGAGCATGACACCGGAAAACGTGCTCGGCGTGGTGTCGCTGGTACTTTGGACGCTGATCATCATCGTGTGCGTCAAGTACCAGGTGTTCGTGATGCGCGCCGACAACAAGGGCGAAGGCGGCATCCTGGCGCTGCTGTCGCTGCTGGATCCCTGGCGCCTGCGGCGCAGCAAGCGCTCGCGTGTGCTGGTCGCGATCGGGGTATTCGGGGCCGCGCTACTGTACGGGGACGGCATGCTCACGCCGGCGATTTCGGTGCTGAGCGCCATGGAAGGTCTGCAAGTCGCGACCCCGACTATCAGCCGTTCGGTGATCATCGCGGTCACCGTGATCGTGCTGTTGCTGCTGTTTGTGTTCCAGAGAAAAGGCACGCGGCGTGTGGGGTTTATATTCGGACCGATCATGATGATCTGGTTTGTGGTCATCGGACTGCTGGGCCTGATTGCCATCATCCAGTATCCGGCCGTGCTGGTGGCCATCAACCCGGCGTATGCGCTGGGTTTCATTTTCCATCACGGCTTCGCCGATATCGTGGTGCTGGGCGCGGTGTTCCTGTGCGTCACCGGTGCGGAAGCGCTGTATGCGGATGTCGGACATTTCGGTAAGGCACCGATACGCTTTGCGTGGTTTTTCTACGTGATGCCGGCGCTGCTGCTGAATTACTTCGGCCAGGCTGCCGCGATTCTGGCGCACCCCGGCCAGACCGTGATACAACCGTTCTACAATCTGGCGCCGTCCTGGTTCCTGTATCCCATGGTGGTGCTGGCCACCGCCGCCGCGGTGATTGCTTCGCAGGCGGTAATCTCCGGCGCGTTCTCGCTCATGAGCCAGGCCATCCAGCTCGGACAAAGCCCGCGCCTGACCATCGTGCGCACCTCGGCGGACAAGGAAGGCCAGATTTACATTCCCTCGCTCAACTGGATACTGGCGATCGCCACGATCCTGATCGTGCTCGGATTCAAGACTTCAGACCACCTGGCGGCGGCCTACGGCGTGGCGGTGAGTTCCACGATGTTGCTCACCTCCATGCTGCTGTTTCTCGTCATGCGTGAGCACTGGCGCTGGCCCATGGCGGTGGTGGCACCGATCATCGGTGGTTTTCTCATTGTGGATTTCGTCTACTTTCTTGCCAACATCTTCAAAATCTGGGATGGCGGCTGGTTTCCGCTGCTGGTCGGACTGGTGGGCTTCACCATCATGACCACCTGGGCCACCGGACGGCAGAACCTGATTGACCGGCTGCGCGCCAGCACCCAGCCGCTGGATGCGTTTCTGGATCACATCCGCAGTCTGCAACCGGTGCGCGTGCCGGGTACCGGGATTTTCATGACCGCGCCCAATCTGGGCACGCCGCCCATGCTGCAGCATCACCTGGAGCACAATCAGGTGCTGCACGAGCAGGTAGTGCTGCTCACGGTGCTCACTGAGGACGTGCCGTTCGTGCATCCGCAGCGCCGCCTGCAGGTGGAGCGGCTGGAACTGGGCTTTTACCGCGTGCTTGCCCATTACGGCTTCATGCAGATTCCCAATGTGCCGCAGGCGCTGCGGCGCGCGCGGGATTTCGGCCTCAACATAGACCCGGAGACCACCACTTACTACATCGGTCGCGAAACGCTGGTGCCCACGCGCAACATGCCCACCATGATGGCGTGGCGCGAAAAGTTGTTCTCGTTCATGTCGCGCAATGCCATCCGTGCCACCGACTTCTACCAGATTCCGCCGGACCGCACCGTGGAGCTGGGTCTGCGGCTGCGGTTTGCCGAAATCCGGCCGTCGCGCATGACGCCGCCGCCGCCTCCGCCGCCGCCTTCGAAATTGTGAGCGGCGGATGATCGCCAAACTGGTCGGGCTGGTCGCCGGCTTCATCGTCGCGACAATTTCCACGCTCGGTTACGGCGGCGTGGTGCTGCTCATGGCCATCGAGAGCGCCTGCATTCCGCTGCCCTCGGAGATCATCATGCCGTTCGCGGGCTACCTGGTATTCCGCGGCGAGCTGCATCTGTGGCTGGTGGCGTGTGCCGGCGGCGCGGGCTGCGTGCTGGGCTCGCTGGTGGCGTACTGGATCGGCGCTTGGGGCGGGCGGCCGCTGGTGGAGAAGTACGGCCGCTATATATTGGTATCGCATCACGACCTGGACGTGGCCGACCGCTGGTTCCAGCGTCACGGCGACATCATCGTGTTCGTCGGTCGGTTGCTGCCCCTGGTGCGCACTTTCATTGCTTTTCCCGCCGGCGTGGCGCATATGCCGCTGGTCAAGTTCATCGTCTATACTTTTACCGGCTCCTTCATCTGGTGCTGGGCGCTCGCTTGGATCGGCCTGCGCCTGGGCGAACACTGGGATACGCTCGGCCCGTGGTTTCACCGCTTCGATGCCGCGATCGTGGTGCTCGTGGTATTGGGCTGCATCTGGTATCTGTGGCGGCATGTGCGCAATCTGCGCCGTTCGCGGGTTGACAGCTAGGACCCGAGAGTCAATAATTGCCTTCGCGCCGATTTGATACTCAGCTTGCGGGCGCTATACAAATACGGCTAAAGCGGGCTCTCCGAGACCTGCTCTGGCGCAAGCTTGAGCGGGTTTTGTTTTTTCAGCGGGCGCTGAATTAAGTGACAACTTGCAGTGCCGGGCGAGCCGCGTCCCGCGCCCACTGCTAAAGCGTCAGGAGCAGAACATGAATCTGCTGTCCACCCCCTGGGACCGTCGTGCCTTCCCCGTGCAGCCCGCGGTGTCGTTCGAGTTCTTTCCGCCGGGCACGCCGCAGTTGCAGCAAAAGCTGTGGCAGGCGCTGGGACGCCTCGCGCCGCTCGCGCCGCGCTTCGTGTCGGTCACCTACGGCGCCGGCGGCTCGACCCGCGAGCGCACCCACGCGACCGTGGTAGCCATCGAGCAGCAGCTTGGGCTGCGACCCGCGGCGCACCTGACCTGCGTGGGCGCGAGCCGCGACGAAGTCGCGGCGATTGCGCGCCGTTACTGGGAGGCCGGCATCCGCCACATCGTGGCGCTGCGCGGCGATCCACCGGAAGGCGAGGGCCGGTTCGCGCCGCATCCTCAGGGCTACGCCCGTGCCTCCGAACTGGTGGCGGGTCTCAAGCAGGTCGCGGATTTCGAAATCAGCGTGGCCGCGCATCCCGAAACCCATCCGGATGCGGTTTCGCCCACGGCGGATCTGGAAAATCTCAAGCGCAAGCAGGATGCGGGCGCGGCCCGCGGCATCACCCAGTTCTTCTTCGACGTCGAAGTGTTTCTGCGCTTTCGCGACCGGGCCGCGAAAGCCGGCGTACACATGCCGCTGGTCCCGGGCATTCTGCCGGTTACCAACTTCCGGCAGGTGTGCAAGTTTGCCGCGCGCTGCGGCGCAAGCGTGCCGCCAGCGCTGGCGCGCCACTTCGAGGGACTGGATGAGGACCCCGAGACCCGCATGCTGGTGGCTGCGCATGTGGCGGGCGAGCAGTGTCGCCGGCTGCTGGGCGAAGGGGTGCACGAGTTTCATTTCTATACGCTCAATCGTGCGGAATTGACGCGTGCCATTTGTCATCTGCTCGGCATGCGTGCCGCGCAGGCAGCGGCGGAAAGCCGCGGCGCGTCCGGCGCCTGATGCCCATGTCCTGCCAGAAGCAGCTCGAAACCCTGCTGGCCAAGCGCATCCTGCTGCTGGATGGCGCGATGGGCACCATGATCCAGAGCTACAGGCTCTCGGAGCAGGAATTCCGCGGCCAGCGCTTCCAGGACCACCCGCGCGACCTCAAAGGCGACAACGATTTGCTGGTGCTGACGCACCCGCAGGTGATTGAGGAAATCCATCAGGCTTACCTGGACGCGGGCGCCGACATCATCGAGACCAACACTTTCAATTCCACCGCGATTTCGCAGGCGGATTACGCCACGCAGTCACTGGTGTATGAATTGAACCGCGAAGCCGCGCGGCTCGCACAAAGGCTGACTGAAAAGATGACGCGCGCCACACCGGAGAAGCCGCGATTCGTGGCCGGCATCCTCGGCCCCACCAGCCGCACCGCGTCCATCTCGCCGGATGTCAACGACCCCGGGTTCCGCAACGTGAGTTTCGACGAGTTGCGCGCCGCCTACGCGGAAGCGGTGCGCGGCCTGCTGGACGGCGGTGCTGATCTGCTCATGGTGGAAACCGTGTTCGACACCCTGAATTGCAAGGCCGCGCTGTTTGCTATCGAGGAGCATTTTGAGAACACCGGCGAGCGTGTACCGGTGATGATTTCGGCCACCATTACCGATCTTTCCGGGCGCACGCTTTCAGGGCAGACGCCCGAGGCCTTCTGGAATTCCGTGCGGCACGTGCGGCCGTTCAGCGCGGGTCTGAATTGCGCGCTGGGCGCCGAGCAGCTGCGGCCCTACGTGGAGGAGTTGGCACGCATCGCCGACTGCTATGTGAGTGCGCATCCCAATGCCGGCCTGCCCAACGCCTTCGGCGGTTATGACGAAACCCCGCAGCACATGGCCGGACTCATGGATGAATGGGCCGCGAGCGGGTTGCTCAACATCGTCGGCGGCTGCTGCGGCACGACACCTGACCACATCCGCGCATTGTCTGAAGTTGTCACGGGGCGCGCACCGCGCGAGATTCCAGTCCGCGAGCTGAAATGCCGGTTGAGCGGGCTTGAGGCCCTCAACATCGGTTCCGACAGCCTGTTCGTGAATGTCGGCGAGCGCACCAATGTCACCGGCTCGGTGAAATTCAAGAAGCTGATTCTGGAGGGTGACTACGAAACCGCGCTGGATATCGCCCGCGAGCAGGTGCAGAACGGCGCGCAGATGATAGACGTGAACATGGACGAAGGCATGCTGGACGGCGTCGCGGCCATGGAACGCATTTTGAAGCTCATGGCCTCCGAGCCGGACATCTGCAAACTGCCGGTGATGATTGATTCCTCGCGTTGGGAAATCATCGAGACCGGACTCAAATGCCTGCAGGGCAAATGCGTGATCAACTCCATCAGTCTCAAGGAAGGCGAGGGAAAATTCCTGCGTGAGGCCAAACTGGCGCGCCGCTACGGTGCGGCCGTGGTCGTGATGGCCTTTGACGAGACCGGACAGGCCGATACGCTCGAACGACGCGTCAGCATTTGTGAGCGCGCCTACAAGTTGTTGACGGAAACCGCGGGCTTTCCGGCCGAGGACATCATTTTTGATCCGAATATCTTCCCGGTGGGTACCGGCATCGAAGCGCACGCCAACTACGCCGTGGATTATTTCGAGGCTGTAAAACGGGTCAAACAGAAGCTGCCGCAGGCCTTGATCAGCGGCGGCCTGAGCAACGTTTCGTTTTCGTTCCGCGGCAACCATACGGTGCGCGAGGCGATGCACAGTGCCTTCCTGTACCACGCGATCCGCGCCGGCATGGATATGGGCATCGTCAACGCCGGCCAGTTGGCCGTGTACGAAGACATCCCCAAGGACCTGCTGACGCAGGTGGAAGATGTGCTGCTCAACCGGCGCCCGGATGCTGCCGAATGCCTGGTGCAATTCGCGCAAAGCTTGCAGGGCGGCGGCAGGAAAAAAACCGAAGACCTTGAGTGGCGCCAGCTGCCGGTTAACGAACGCCTGGCACACGCCCTGGTGCAGGGCATCGCCGATTACATCGAAGCGGATACCGAGGAAGCGCGCAAACAGGCGCAGCGGCCAATTGATGTCATAGAAGGCCCGCTCATGGACGGCATGAACGTGGTGGGCGACCTGTTCGGCAGCGGCAAGATGTTTCTGCCGCAGGTGGTCAAGTCCGCGCGCGTCATGAAGAAAGCCGTGGCCTGGCTGGTGCCTTTCATCGATAAAGAGAAGGATGCCGGTGCGCGCGCCAGGGGCAAGATCGTGCTGGCCACGGTCAAGGGTGATGTGCACGACATCGGCAAGAACATCGTGGGCGTAGTGCTGGCGTGCAACAATTACGCAGTGGTGGATTTGGGCGTGATGGTGCCGGCCCAGAAGCTGCTCGATGCGGTACGCGCGGAAAGGGCTGACATCGTCGGGGTTTCAGGCTTGATTACGCCGTCGCTGGAAGAGATGGCGCATGTGGCGAAGGAAATGCAACGCCAGGGCTTTACTATTCCGTTATTGATAGGTGGCGCCACCACCTCGCGCGTGCACACCGCAGTCAAAATCGCGCCGGCTTACTCCGGCTCCGTGACCTACGTGAAGGATGCCTCGCGCGCCGTGGGCGTGGCCGCGAGCCTCCTGGGCGAGGGCCGGCAGGCGTTTGTGGATTCCATTCAGCAGGAATACGCGCAAGTGCGCGCGCAACACACGGGCCGCGAGGATCACACCCAATGGCTCACCCTGGAACAGGCGCGCGCCAATCGCACGCCCATCGAATGGAGTGGTTACGCCCCGCCCCAACCCCGCGGTCTGGGTGTGGAGGTGTTCAATGATTATCCGCTGGCCGACATCCGCCGTTACGTGGACTGGACGCCGTTCTTCCACGTCTGGCAGCTGAAGGCCAGTTATCCGCGGATACTGCAGGATTCCGAGAAAGGCGAGGCGGCGCGCAAACTGTTCGCCGATGCCAACCACATGCTGGACCGCGTAATCGCGGAAAAATGGCTGCGCGCGAGCGCCGTGTGCGGACTGTTCCCCGCCAACGCGGTCAACGGCGACGATGTGGCGGTGTTCAGCGACGGCAAACGCGAGCGGGAATTGATCACCTTTCATTTCCTGCGCCAGCAGCAGCAGAAACCGACCGGCAAACCCAATCAGTGCCTGGTGGACTTCGTCGCCCACCGCGACACTGGCCTGGAGGATTACTTCGGGGCCTTCGCGGTCACGGCCGGGCTCGGCATCGAGTCGCACCTGCAACGTTTCGCAGCGGACCACGACGACTACAGCGCCATACTGCTGAAGTCATTGGCCGACCGGCTGGCGGAAGCCTTCGCGGAACTGCTGCATGCGCGCGTGCGCAGGGAGTTCTGGGGCTACGCCGCGGACGAGCAACTCGACAACGACGCCTTGATCCAGGAGCAATACAAGGGGATCCGTCCCGCGCCCGGTTATCCCGCCTGTCCCGAGCACACCGAAAAAGCCGGCATCTGGCAGCTGCTCGACGTGGAACGGCGCACCGGCATCAAAATCACCGAACATTACGCCATGTGGCCGGCGGCCGCCGTGAGCGGCTTCTATTTCTCGCATCCGCAATCCCGCTACTTTGCCGTCGGCAAGATCAACCGTGATCAGGTCCGGGATTACGCCCGGCGCAAAGGCATGGACCTGGAAACCGCCGAGCGCTGGCTGGCGCCGAATCTCGGCTACGCATCCGCGGAATAGAAAGGGCCAATCGATGCTCCCCGCGATCCATCGAGAGTAGCGGCGGGGCGCGGACGGCCGGTGGTCAGCTGGTTTACCGCCCGCCTGTGTTTTATTTCATTCAGGCCCCGTCAACCCGCCCGTCGCCGACCCGTTTTCGGGCCTAAGGCCGGAAAACCCAGCCGCTATCAACCTTGAGGAGATTGAGACCATGAAACTAACCACGACACTCATTGCCGGCACGCTGCTGGCCCTGTCCGCCAGCCCGCTGGTGTTTGCCCAGCAGGCCCCGGCCCCGGCCGCGACCCCGCAACAGAAGGAGACCCGCCATATCCGCAAGGATACCCGCGACATCCGTCAGGACAAGCACGACGTGCGCCAGGATCAGCGCCAAGTCAACAAGGACGTGGCCCAGGGCAAGTTCAAGAAAGCCCAGGCCCAGGAAAAGGACATGCGCCAGGACAAGAAGGACATCCGCCACGACAAGAAAAACCGCCGTCATCTGCGCCACGAGCGTCATAAGCAGAATCACCCGGGCCATCGCGGGTAAGCTGACGTAAAGGACTGACGGCCATGACCGCCGTCATCACACCGGGCAAGCGTAGCGTCTGGCTGCCGGTGCTGATGGCGGCGGTTTTATTTTTGTCCTGCGCCGCCGCCCGGGCATCCACCGATGCCCAGGCGCTGCACGTGTTGAACCGGCTGGCCTTCGGCCCCGCGCCCGGAGACGCGCAACGCGTCGCGGCCATGGGGGTGGATCAATATATCCAGCAGCAACTGCATCCGGATTCTTTGCCGCTGCCGCATGACTTGCAGCGGCAGTTGAGCTCGCTGGGCACGCTCATGCTCACTCCCACTGAATTGTTCCGGCAATACGGTCCGCCGCAACGCCCACGCGACCAGAAACTCACGCCGCAGGAAATCAAGGCATTCAATCAGCAGCTCCGGATTGTCGTCATGCAGGCCATGCAGGCGCGCGTGCTGCGCGCCATTGAAAGTCCGCGTCAGTTGCAGGAAGTCATGGTGAATTTCTGGTTCAACCATTTCAATGTGTTTGCCGGCAAGGGCCTGGACCGCCTGTGGATCGGCAGTTACGAGCGCGACGCGATCCGACCCTATGCGCTGGGGCATTTCCGCGACCTGCTGTTCGCTACCGCCAAAAACCCAGCGATGCTGTTTTATCTCGACAATTGGCTGGATACCCAGCCGGGGACTCCGCACGCCAAGGGACGCTTCCAGGGCATCAACGAGAATTACGCGCGTGAAGTCATGGAGTTGCACACGCTCGGCGTGAACGGCGGCTATACCCAGACGGATGTCACCACACTCGCGCATATGCTCACAGGCTGGGGCCGGTGTCCGCCGCGCGGCCGGTTCGCCCAGCCGGGCGGTTTCTGCTTTGATCCGCTGCGCCATGACTTCAGTGCGCAGGTGTTTCTGGGCCAACACATTGCCGGTAGCGGGGAGGAGGAAATCGAACAGGCGTTGGACATTCTGGCGGCCAGTCCCGCTACCGCCCATCATCTCAGCTACGAGTTGGCACAGTATTTCGTAGCCGACAATCCGCCGCCTGCGCTGGTAGAGCGGCTCACGCAAAAATGGATGCAGAGCAACGGCGACATTGCGGCGGTACTGGATACGTTGTTTCACAGCCCGGGATTCTGGTCGGCAAAGTCCACCGGCAACAAATTCAAGACGCCGTACGAGTACGTGATTTCCATGGTGCGCGCCACCGGCGAGCCGGTCACTAATGTCAAGCCGCTGCTCGGCATGCTCAATCAGCTTGGCATGCCGCTGTACGGTTACCTCACGCCGGATGGTTACAAAAATACCCAGAGCGCCTGGCTCAATCCCGACGCCATGATGCTGCGCCTGAGTTTTGCCACCGCGCTCGGCCACGGGAATGTGCGTCTCGATCCGGGCGGTATGGACCTGGTGACGCCCGCGCAACGTGCACAACAGTTATTCGCTGCGCTGCCGGGATTGTTTACTGCGCAACAGATTGTGACGATTGATTCGCAACCGGAACCGCTGCGCGCCGGCTTGATTCTCGGCAGCCCGCAGTTTCAATACCGTTGAGAGATGGCGTATGAACCGCCGTGAATTTCTGCGCAATGCATTGATGGCCTCGGGCGCCGCATTGTTGACGGTCGGCACGCGCAGCTGGGCCGCGCGCCTGTCCGACGCGCTGGACGACAAGCGGCGTCTGATCGTGGTATTCCTGCGCGGCGCGGTGGACGGCCTGAACGTGGTGGTGCCATACGCGGATGATCGCTATTACGAAGCCCGCCCGACGATTGCCATTCCGAAGGCCGGCCAGGACGGCGGCGTCAGCGACCTCGACGGTTATTTCGGACTCCATCCGGCGCTGTCGTCCCTGTTGCCGCTGTGGCAGAACAAAACCCTGGCGTTTGTGCAGGCTTCGGGATCGCCCGATCCGAATCGTTCCCACTTCGAGGCGCAGGCGTACATGGAAACCGGCACGCCGGGTGACGGCGGCACACCGGATGGCTGGATGAACCGCCTGCTCGGCATCTTGCCCGGCCCGCACGCGCCCACCGAAGCATTAAGTCTTGGCCCGACGGTGCCGCGGATTCTGTCCGGTCCGAATGCCGTGTCGAATTTGCCGTTGGGCCGCAATGCTGATCATCCCATGCCATTGGACCGGCCCCGCATCGCGGATGCGTTTGCCGCTTTGTATCAAGGCCACACCGCCGTGGACCGCGCCTTCGCGGAAGGCCAACAGGCGCGCGGCCAGTTGATGATGGATCTGCAGAAGGACATGAACGATTCCTACAACGGCGCACCGCCAGCCATCGGTTTCAGTGAAGACACGCAGCGCCTCGCGCGCCTCTTGGCCAGCGACCGCAGCATCCGCATCGCCTTCCTGGCCGTGGGCGGATGGGATACGCACGTGGGCGAGGGTTCCACCAAGGGCCAGCTTGCCAATCATCTGCAAGCGCTGGGCGACGGTCTTGCGGCGCTAGTGCAGGGTTTGGGGAGCGTCTACAACGACACCGCCATCCTTATCATGTCCGAGTTCGGCCGCACCTTCCGTGAAAACGGCAACGCTGGCACCGATCACGGTCACGGTAACGTCATGTGGATTTTGGGCGGACGGGTGAACGGCGGCAAGGTGCATGGAGAATGGCCGGGCCTTGGCGGCGATCAGCTGTATCAGAACCGCGATCTTGCCATCACCACCGATTTCCGCCAAGTCATTGCCACCGTGCTTACGCGTCACTTGCGCCTGCCGGACAGCGCGCTCACACGCGTGTTTCCTGACGGCCTGGGCGCGGGCACCGAACTGCCGGCGTTGCTGAACGCCTGAGAGTCAATTGCGGCTCGCTGGCAGTCTTGCGGTAGTCACGCGCGTCGCCTTGCCATTCTATCCATACCGGAATCATTCCACGCTCCGGTTCATCTTCATCGCCGAAAAACCCTGACGCGTCCGTGCAGGAAATAAGCAGATGCGTCTGCGCACTGGATTGCCGAAGCCAGGCCACTGGTGGGAGCGGCGGCGTGCGCCGCGATTATCTCCATCACTACGACAGTTTCCGCAATGCCAGGCAATTCCTATTAATTCGTCACTCTTGCGATCCCTGTCCTCGCGCAGACGCGGCGCAGAAGTATGAAATTTTCATGTTCTTCAGTTCCCGTATGCGCGGGAATCACAGAAGAGCGATTGAGTGGGGCATTCTGAATTGCAGATCTCGACGATTGCGCCTTGCGGTTCGATTTGGGATAGTATGCGCGTCCCGCTGGCCGGCGGGGCAAGACACCCGCGGGGGGATTTGACATGCGTGCTGCAATTCGCCTGTTCGTTGCATTTCTGTTTTTGTCTGTCGCCATTACGGCGTTGGCCGCAAGCGGGAACGACCCGGCGGTAATGCGCGCTACGCTCAAGAACGGCCTGCGCGTGGTGGTTGTCAAAAACGACCTGGCGCCGGTCGTGACCACGATGATGAATTACCTGGTGGGTTCGGCCGAGACGCCGGCCGGCTTCCCCGGCACTGCACACGCGCTTGAGCACATGATGTTCCGCGGCAGTCCGGGGCTGTCCAAGGATCAGCTCGCGGAGATCGCCGCCTCCATGGGCGGTGGTTTTAACGCCGACACCCAGGATACGGTCACGCAGTATTACTTCACGGTGCCGTCGGATGATCTGGACGTGGCCTTGCACATCGCCGCCACGCGCATGCGCGGGCTGGACCTGAGTCAGGCCGAATGGGAGAAGGAGCGCGGCGCCATCGAACAGGAAGTGTCACGCGACCTGTCCAATCCACAGTATCTGATGTTCAAGCAGTTGCAAGCGGTGTTGTTCAAGGGCACGTCCTATGAACACGACGCGCTCGGCACCCGCCCGTCGTTCAATCAGACCACGGCCGAGATGCTCCGCAAGTTCTATGCAAGCTGGTATGCACCCAACAACGCCATCCTGGTGATCGTGGGCGACGTGGATCCGGCGCGTACGGTAGCCAGGGTCAAGACGCTGTTTGCCGGCATTCCCGCCAAACGCTTGCCGCAGCGTGCGGCGGTGAAATTTGAGCCCGTGCAGCCGCAGACCCTGAACCTGCCGACCGACACTCCCTATGGTCTGGCGGTCATCACCTTCCGTACGCCGGGTTATCACAGCCCGGATTACGCCGCCGGTCAGATCCTGAGCGACGTACTGGCGAGTCAGCGCGGCAATCTGTACGCGCTGGTGCCGGAGGGCAAAGCGCTGTATGCGACCTTCCTCAACGCATCCCTGCCCGCAGCCGGCATCGGCTTGGCCGCGGGACTGTTTCCCAAGGGCGGCGATTCCGCGGCGCTGACCCAGGAAATCAGCCGGGTACTGGCCGATACCGTGAAGCAGGGCGTGCCCGCGGATCTGGTGGCGGCTGCCAAGCGCCAGGAAATCGCGCAACTCGAACTCCAGAAGAATTCCGTGGATGGACTGGCGGCGGTCTGGTCCGAGGCGCTCGCGGTGCAGGGTCTGGACTCGCCCAATGACATGATCGCGGCCTTCGACAAGGTCACGGTTGCAGACGTGGACCGCGTGGCGCGCGAGTATCTCGATCAGCAGCACGCGTTCACCGCGATCCTCACACCGGAATCGTCCGGCAAGCCGGTGGCCGCCAAAGGCTACGGCGGGGCAGAATCCTTCAGTGCCGCGCCTGAAAAAGCCGTGACCCTGCCCAAGTGGGCGGCCAGCGCGCTGGCGCGCCTCAATTTGCCCAAGCGCACGCTGGATCCGGTGGTGAGCATGCTGCCGAACGGCCTCAGGCTCATCGTGCAACCCACCAACGTCAGCAACACGATCTCGGTGTATGGGCGTGTACAGAGCCAGCCGGATTTGCAGCAGCCGGCGGGTCAGGACGGCGTGAGCGATGTGCTCGATGGCTTGTTCAGCTTCGGCACCACCACGCTCGACCGGGTGGCGTTCCAGAAGGCACTGGACGATATCGCCGCGCAGGAAAGCGCCGGCACGCAGTTCTCGGTGCAGGCGCCGGCGGCAAATTTCGAGCGCGCCGTGCAACTCTTGGCTGACAATGAACTGCATCCCGCCTTGCCGGCACAGTATTTCCCGGTAGTGCAGATGCAGACTGCGCGCCTGCAGGCCGGCCAGCTGCAAAGTCCCGAGTATTTGTTCCGGCGTGCCATCACCCAGGCACTGGTGCCGGCCGGTGACCCGGCTCTGCGCGAAGCCACGCCGCAAAGTATCATGGGGCTGACACTGGCCGACGTACAAAACTATCACCGCAGTGCATTCCGGCCGGATCTGACCACCCTCGTAGTCATGGGCGCAGTCACGCCCGCCACGGCCAAGGCGGTCATCGAGAAGTATTTTGGCGACTGGAAAGCCGAGGGACCCAAACCCGAGACTCAGCTGCCATCCATTGCGCTCAGCAAACCGGCGCCGCGCATCGTAGTACCCGACAAGTCCAGCCTGCAGGACACCGTGGTCCTCAGCGAAACCCTGGGAGTGAACCTTGCCAGTCCGGATCGCTATGCCCTGACGCTCGGCAACGCGGTATTGGGGCAGGGCTTTTATGCCTCGCGTCTGTACCGCGACCTGCGCGAGAAAACCGGCCTGGTTTACAACGTGAGTTCCAGCTTGGTGCTCACGCCCACGCGCGGCACATTCTCGGTCGAATACGGCAGCGATCCGGACAAGGTCAACCAGGCCCGTAATCTTGTGCTCCGTGATCTGACCGAAATGCAGACTACGCCGATCACCGCGGTGGAACTGCAACGCGCCAAAGCCCTGGCCTTGCGCGGCATCCCGCTCAAGGAAGCGAGCGTGAGCAGCATTGCCGGCGGCTGGTTGCAGCGCTCCGTGGACGGCCTGCCGCTGGACGAGCCGCTGATTGCCGGACAGCATTTTCTGGAACTCACCGCCCCGCAAATCCAGGCCGCCTACAAGCAATGGCTGCGACCGGCGGACCTGGTCGAGGTGGTGAAGGGGCCGAACCCTCAATAAGAATTGCCGCGTAGCAGGGGATTTCCGGCCGCGGCGCTGATCGTGCCCCGGGTTCGGCCCTGCCCGTGAGGCGTGCACATCCACAATTGAAAGGGCCGGCAATCGCCGGCCTTTTTGTTTTCAGTTTTTATCCCGCGGCGTACGCGAAAATTCTTGCAAAATGCGGCGCAAATCCGTTGACTCAAAAATGGGCCGGGACTAGCATGCGCGCCGTCAAAGCCATTGGAGACGCCCGAATGGGCAGTTGCGGTAGTCACTGTTATTGCATGACCGTCTGACGGTCGCGCCTCCTCGCCGCATTTCACCATTCCGCGTGGGCGCGTGCCGTCGGGCACACGGAGTATCCACGCGGCCCATGTCTGACTCAAGAGTTACAGCAGCCGACGCTCGTGCGCACGTACGGCGTAGCGCATTGCGTCGGTGTGACGGCCGGCCGGCGGTGCATGCAGCGGCTTGGCCGGCAGTGATTGCAGACACGTCCGGCGAAGACCGCCGGTACCCACAGCGGAGACAGCCGCACGCACGGTGAGATCATGGAGCGCAAGGTCGGCGACACTTTATTGAACGTCTTCAGCCCGGGGCGCGGCGCCCGGGTCGGGAGCGAACGCCTGTCCGGGCAGGTGTCGACGCGGCTGCTGGAAGTCAGCTGCCGGGGCGCGCAGGAGGCACTGGACGAATTCCGCACCAGCATTCAGGGCCTGACCGTGCCCGAGGCGGCCGAACGTCTCGAACAGCATGGTCAAAATACCGTAGCGCGGGAAAAGAAAAAACACTGGCTGACCCAGCTGTTTATCCGTTTGCGCAATCCCCTGAACGTACTGCTGATCGTGCTGTCGGTGATATCGCTGGTGACCGGCGATACCACGGGCGCCGGCATCATCGCCCTGATGGTAGTGGTGGCGGTGGCACTCGCCTGGTTTCAGGAGGCACGCTCCAGCCGCGCGGCGGAGCGACTGCGCGCCATGGTCAAGACCACGGCCACGGTGTTGCGCCAGGAACTGGTGGAGGACGCAATTCCCGTTCCAGACGACGCACGGGGGGACGCGGCCGGACCGCCCGAATTGCTGTTCAGGCCAGTGCGCAAGCAAGTGCCGCTGGACGAACTGGTGCCTGGCGACCTGGTGCAGCTTTCCGCCGGCGACATGATTCCCGCGGACGTGCGCCTGCTGTCGGCCAAGGACCTGTTCATAAATCAGTCGGCGCTCACCGGTGAATCGCTGCCGGTGGAAAAGTTTGCCACTGCGCTAAAGCAGGCTGGCAGCAACGCGCTGGAACTCAACAATCTGTGTTTCATGGGCACCAACGTGGTGAGCGGCACGGCCATAGCCCTGGTGGTCGCGACCGGCCCCCGGACTTACTTCGGCGCGCTGGCGGATACGCTCGTGACCGAGCGCGTGCAGACCAGTTTCGACAAGGGCGTGCAGCGCTTCACCTGGCTGATGATCCGCTTCATGCTGGTGATGGTGCCGCTGGTGTTTCTGGTGAACGGCGTGATGAAGGGCGACTGGGCGCAATCGCTCATGTTTGCGCTGTCGGTGGCGGTGGGACTCACGCCCGAGATGCTGCCGGTGATCGTGACCGCCAATCTTGCCAAGGGCGCGCTCGCCATGTCGCGCAAGAAAGTCATCGTCAAGCGCCTGCATTCCATTCAGAATTTCGGTGCCATAGACGTGCTGTGTACCGACAAGACCGGCACGCTTACCCAGGACAAGGTATTCCTGGAAAAGCACGTGGACCTGAACGGCAACGACAACGATCAGGTGCTGGAACTGGCGTTTCTGAACAGCTACTATCAGTCCGGCCTGCGCAACTTGCTGGATGTGGCGGTGCTGGAAAAGGTCGAGATGTACGCCGACCTGCATCCCGAGCGCAATTACCGCAAGGTGGACGAGATCCCGTTCGACTTCCAGCGCCGCCGCATGTCGGTGGTGGTGGAGGAGGAGCACGCGCGGCATCTGCTGATCTGCAAAGGCGCGGTCGAGGAAATCTTCAGCATCTGCTCACATGCCGAAGTGGACGGCCACCGCAAGCCGCTGGTGCCCGAGGACCTGGCGCGTTTGCAGGAAGTCACGCGGGCGCTTAACCAGGATGGCTTCCGCGTGATCGCCGTGGCCTTCAAGGAAATCGTCGAGCCCCAGCGCGTGTATGCGGTCGCGGATGAGCAGGATATGGTGCTCCTCGGCTACATCGCGTTCCTGGATCCGCCCAAGGAAAGCGCGGCTCAGGCTATCGCCAAGCTGCGCGGGCACGGTATCAAGGTCAAGGTGTTGACCGGCGACAACGACGCCGTGACCCGCAAGATCTGCTCGCAGGTGGGCCTGGAGGTCGAGCACATCGTGCTCGGCAGCGACATCGCCAACATGAATGACGAGGCGCTCGCGGATGTCGCCGAAGGCGCGGCGGTATTCGCCAAGCTCTCACCCGAGCAGAAAGCACGTGTGATCCACGCGCTGCACAGCCGCAAGCACGTGGTCGGATTCCTGGGCGACGGTATCAACGACGGTCCGGCGCTCAAGACCGCGGACGTGGGCATCTCGGTGGACACCGCGGTGGATATTGCCAAGGAGTCCGCGGACATCATCCTGCTGGAAAAGAGCCTTATGGTGCTGGAGGAGGGCGTCATCGAGGGCCGCAAGGTATTCGGCAACATCATCAAGTACACCAAGATGGGCGCCAGCTCCAACTTCGGCAACATGTTCAGCGTACTCGGCGCGAGCATCTTCCTGCCGTTTCTGCCGATGGCGCCGATCCAGATCCTGGTTAACAACCTGTTGTACGATTTTTCCCAGACCGCGATCCCCACCGACAATGTGGATCCCGAATACGTGCAGGCCCCGCGTCAGTGGGATCTGAAAAACATCGGCTGGTATATGGTGGTCATCGGTCCCTTGAGTTCGGTGTTTGATTACATTACTTTCGGCATACTGATTTTGTTTTTTGGTGGCTGGCACCATGCTGCCTTGTTTCAGACCGGCTGGTTCGTGGAGTCCATTCTCACGCAGACTTTGATCGTGCACGTGATTCGCACCGCCAAGGTACCGTTCATCCAGAGCTGGCCGAGCTGGAGCCTGCTGGGTACCACCGTGCTGATTTGCCTGATCGGCATCTGGCTGCCGTTCAGTTTCTTTGCGCATGCTTTCCAGATGGTGCCGGTGCCAGTCTCGTTCCTGCTGCTGATGCCGCTCATCATGGCGGGCTACATCGCGCTGACCCAATGGGCCAAGAGCCGGCTGGTGCGGCGCTTCGGACTGAATTGA